>CAJKQX010000025.1 GCA_905202125.1 uncultured Prevotella sp. | reverse complement strand
GAGGTCTACAGGCTTGAGTGAACTCGCCTCAGACACACTCAGTGAAACACTACCAGTGAAAATTAGAGCAATAAAATATGAGTATGAACAAAATAACAAAACTATGAATATATCTATTGATGCTCAAGAGTTTGTCAAGGCTATCCTAAAGGATGCTTTGAATGGGGAAATCAGATTAGTTGCCAAACGCTAGTGGTACGGTTTCAATGTGGAACTAATGATTTTATTTCTTTCTCTCTCCTATCTTTCACTTTTTCCAATCCCGGCATCTTTTTAGCCAATACACTTTCTCCTGCAGGAAAATAAAGCGGAAAGACCTGAGATAAGAAACTTACAATATCATTACGCTTCTTACCCATGTTGAAAAAAGCAGAACAAACAAAATACATAAGGTCTTGCTGACTACATGTATCTTTTTGCTGAATAGATATTGATGGAGCGATTATCAAGTCATGTTCTGCAAATGCACATGCACAGGCAAGAATTGCTTTCTGTTCTTCTTCGGTAAATATCTTTATTTTCCCTGCCAACCATTCAAGTTCTCTTTGCTGAAGTGCTTGTTGCTTTTCATTCTGATGCTCCAATAGAATTGCTACATTTTCTTGTTGCCTTTCGGTCAAAGCATTTTCCAATGCTTGATTTTTTCGTTTAAGGACATTGAATTTCAGCAATGCGGCAATGTACATACAGAAATAACCTACTGCAATATTGAATATCAGAACAAGCAGATAATTGCTGTTTGAATTTTTGGTATTCTCAGCCATATACTCACTGATAGGAATAACAGCAAATAGCATGATGATGGCTATTGCGTAAAGCACTCTGTATCGCGTTTTATGGTTTACCTGCGGTAAGGAGGCAAACAAAAAGGCGATAATCAAAACGGCAATTATAGCACTGAATGGTATGAAAGATGTTCCCATAGGTTTATTGCTCAGTTTGAGGATTAATTACAATGCGCCAATAGCCAGCTTTATCAGAACCTTCATGGATGAGAATGCCTCTATCTCGAAGATTCTTTATCTGTTTCTTGACACCATCCAAAGAGATCCCCAATTCATTTGCCATTTTTTCACGAGTTATCATCGGGTTAGATATAACCATATCTATTATACGCTGAGCCGTTCTACCAACAGGTTTGTTAGTATTCCTTTTTACAGGGTACTTTTTGGGGGTACTATTTTCGTTTACAGGGTACTTTTTCACCGAACTTTCTTTGTTTACAGGGTACTTTTCGAGGGTACTATTTACCCTGTTGGCTACTTCTTCCACAGGAATTCTTCCGTTTTCGTTCCAGTTCAGATTATAGAACGTGGTATAGAAAGAAGTCGCTTCCGTTTGATATTGCGGTTCTTTTCCTTGCAGGAAGTTGGGTAGTTTTTCCGTCAATTCTCGCATTTTGCGCAAGCCGGAGCCACGTTTTTCCATATAGTCCAGCTGTGTGAACACATCCGCAATGACGGGATTGCGACGCATGGAAGGCACTTTGTATATGTCACGGTCTTGAATCTGTGTACCGTCAAGCATCGCACCGGGTGATACCAGTTCTACGCGATCATCATAAATATCTATATGCACTTCACCACCCATCACGGTATAATCCCTATGGATAAGATGGTTTACCAATCCTTCAAAGATGGCACGGTCGGAGTAGTCGGGCAGATTCAGACGATAGCTTGGCATCTTCACCCATCCACTCATGGTGTAGTTCTTGATGAAGTCCATGCCGTATTTCAAGAGCAATACGAGGTTATCCCGATGCTCTACGGAACTGATAGCATCATCTTTATAGAGTCCCGTCCAACGGGTGCAGAAAATACGCGATTGAAATACCGTGCAATTATCCACGAACAATAATCCGGCATTGGTCAGTTTACCGTCAGGAGTAACCAGACCGAATGATTCCAGATACTTGTCATTCCATTCCTGATGGGTTTGTTCACGGAAAGTATTGGCAAGGATGATGAACGAGTGCTTGCTGGCATCCACCTGGGTGGGCAGTGAATCCCATGTCATGTGCGTACCTTTCAATACCAGCGAAAGAAGTTGCTGCGAATTACACTCTACGCTTTCATTGCCAACCCGTACATACGCGGTACGTGTTCCGTCCTGATAATAGTAATAAGGTGTAAGCGTTCCAGCCTTTACTTTCACTTCAAGCAAGGAGTGTCCTTCATGTTCTATCGGGATAAGTTGTATTTCCGGTACTGGGTCAAGTCTTGCCTTGATGGTTTCGCTGATAAAGTCTGCATCAGATTGTGGGTTCTCTAAACCTACAATCACTCCATCATCGTTCACTCCATAGAACAAGCTGCCGCCATCCGTATTGGCAAAAGCCGATACAGATTTAACCCATGACTTCACCTTCTTACGTTCCAGCATTTCCTTGAAATCGTAAGCCGAGCATTCCGCTATCAATGTATTGTTTTGAATTTGCATCGTTTCCTTATAATTGTTAGGGTACAACTCCCCAGTATTATGTACAAAGGTAAGGATAAAAGTGGAGATTCTGTTAAATTTGTGCCATACTTTTGATTTTTATGCGTTTACATCTCTTTGTTTATGAATAAAAATCGTACTTTTGCAGTCAAGAGCTGTGGTTGCTTATGGATGCTTATTTTCGGATTTGCGATATAATTGCAACACGTGTACGCAAGTTGCTCATACAGAGATGCTGTTGATTTTGAGGAGGTCAAGTAGTCTGAGATAATCAACAATAATTATCGGAAACCAAATCCGTGTAGTTCAATGAGTTACACGGATTTGCCGTTTTAAGGGGTCTGCTGATACTTATCAATTCCTACGGATTCGTTGATTTTCTGTGTTCCATATTTGTACCGCGACTAAAAAGTAGATAAAAAGCGACAAAAACATACTTAAAAGTAGAAACAAGGAAAAATAAACATTTATTATGGCAGGTATCTCATTGGAAATCAGAAGGAAATGCAAAATCTGCGGAAAAGTATTTCTTATAAAAAACTGGATTCACAGTACTGCTCTGGCAAGTGCAGTAAAATAGCTTACAAGCGTAAATGTGACGCAGAAAAGAAAGAGAAACGTCTTGAAAAAGTCGCTTCTCAAGGGCGAACAAGAGGATTTTTGATGACATGAACAACGGGTTCGGATGGAATAGTCTGCCCAAGTCCTTCATGAACGAGAACGCTGTATTCCTCATTATGACAGCCATCATACGGAACTTTTACAGAAACTTATGAGCAGTTGGAATGTGGAGAAGTTCGGACTGAAACCATCAAGTAGAATCAAAGCCTTCGTGTTCCGATATGTGTCGGTGGCAGCCAAATGGATTAAGACGGCAAGGCGGCATATGCTAAATATATACACCGACAACATGGTTTACGATAAGCCTGCGATTATACACCATCGTCTTACTGACGTTTTCAAACGTTTCGATAATATGCGTAAAAAAAATGGGGGCAGATATCAACAACAATAAATACTATTTCTTCATATTTTTAGAATTTAATGAGTAAATTTGTGACCGTTTTCACAATTTTGATTCATCAATTTTAATTATCGGAGATGGGAGATTTATTCACTGAGTTACTGTATGGGAAAAAAACTGAGCGTCAATATTGCAGACAACAAAGAAGAACGTTTGTTGGTAGAATGACCTATTTGGATTAAACCAACCGATATTCCCATGCAAATACTACTCGCAAACGCAAAGATAATGCACGACAAGTCCGGACGTGAGGCTCTCACTACCCCACTCTTCCAGTCGACAGCCAACGATCTGGCTGCGGAGATGGCTCTGATGGACATTGACGAACTTGCACGCCAGTTGGATTGCAGCCGAAAACTTGCGGCCGAAAATTGGAAACGCTATCAGGACTTCGGTTGCGCGGAGACCATGCCGGCTATCCTCGCCTACAATGGTCAGGCTTACAAGCATCTGAAGGCAAACACGCTTTCGGACAAGGCTTTGGATTTCGGACAAAAACACCTTTGGATTACCTGTTTTCTGTATGGATTGCTCAGACCGATGGACGCTATCGTGCCCTACCGCATAGAGCATTGCGTCAGTCTGCAAGCGACAAACGACAAACCTGTCAATCAATATTGGAAAGACAAGTTGACCGATGCGCTGATTGACAGCGTGAAGGCTGACGATGGCGTTCTCATTCATCTGTCCACCGCAGAATACGAACATCTCTTTGATTGGAAACGAGTGACGGACGAGGTCAAGGTTGTGCATCCCCTGTTCTATGTGCGACGGCCCGACGGTATGCTGAAAATGCAGGCAGTATGGGCTAAGTCATGCCGTGGAGCAATGGTAAGACACATTCTTGAAAACGAGATTTCAGCACCCGAGCAGCTCAAAGGCTTCTCATACGAGGGCTTCGAATATTCGCCCAATCACGGAGAGGAATTGTTCCCCCATTTCATCAGGGAGTGACACGTCTTGATCCAGGTTCATTATATCCCATATCAGTGATTGGATTTGGTTAAACTGGATTCACACCGGCTTCAGAGTTCAAGCCCAATTTCAGCAAATCCATAATCTCCTCTCTTGTCATTCTTGCACTCACATCTCCGCCTTCAAGCAGCGCATCAGCCATATTTTTCTTGGTCCGGTGAAGTTCTATTATGCGTTCCTCAATCGTACCAGTTGCGATAAGACGATAGACGGTGACGGCTTTCTTCTGGCCAATGCGATATGCGCGGTCGCTTGCCTGCTCCTCAATGGCAGGATTCCACCACGGGTCGAGATGCACCACGTAGTCGGCAGCAGTAAGGTTAAGCCCCAGTCCGCCGGCTTTCAGACTTATAAGGAATATTTCCATGTCGCCGTGCTGAAATTCTTCCACAAGTCTCATTCTGTCCTTTGCCGATGTCGCACCGTCAAGATAAAGATATTTTATACCTTCGGCATCAAGACGCTCACGCACAAGAGCCAGATGCGAAGTGAATTGGCTGAACACCAAGGCGCGGTGTCCGCCTTCGTGAAGGTCGTCAACCAGCTCCATGAAGCGTTCAAGCTTCGACGATTTCAGCTTTATATTCTTTTCCACAAGCCGGGAGTTGCAAGCAGCCTGACGCAGACGTGTGATTTCCGCCAACGCCTGAACGGCAGAAACCTGTCCGTCTTCCATATTTGCGAGAGCCTTCTGGCGTATATTGTCGTAGAATGCCCACTCTTCTTCGCTCAAATCAACCTTTAGAGTTATTTCGGTCTTCTCGGGAAGCTCGTCAAGCACGTCGTTCTTGGTGCGGCGGAGCATGAAGGGAGAGACAATAAGCTTCAGCAATTTCTGCTTTTCCTTGTCGTGGTCGCGCTCGATGGGCAACAGAAAACGGTCGGTGTATTCCTGAAAACTGCCGAGAACGCCGGGATTGGCAAACTGCATAAGGTTCCAAATCTCGCTGACATGATTCTGAAGTGGCGTGCCCGTAAGCAGAATGCGGAATTCAGACTTCAGCGACATGGCCGCCTTCGACATTTTTGTGTCGCGGTTTTTGATGGTGTGGGCCTCATCGAGCACAATGGTGTGCCACACTCTCGACGCCAGAGTTTCTTCTTCATTAATAAGCAGTCCGTAAGTGGTGACAACAATGTCGTATTCCCCGGCATTGTCAATCAATTCCTTACGGTTCTCGCCCGGCTTGTTGAGAATAAGGACATTCAGACCCGGAGCGAATCTTGAAATCTCGTCTTTCCAGTTCATCACAAGCGAGGTAGGCACGACAACAAGCTGCGGCCCTTGCATTGCACGACTGAGCAGAATGGTGATTGTCTGCACTGTCTTGCCGAGGCCCATGTCGTCGGCAAGCAATGCGCCGGCTCCCCAATGCGCAAGTCGAGACATCCACGCATATCCTTCTTTCTGATAACTGCGTAGGTCGGCCTTTATTGCCTTCGGAATCTTGACGTCAATTTCCTGAGAACTGTGGATTTTCTCCATCAGTTTTCTATATGAATCGTCAACGCTCACGTTCATGCCGCTGTCTTCCAGACCTTCGAGTTGAGGTGCGTTGAACACCGACACCCTAATCTTGCCCCAGTTTACAGACGCCAGTCGGTTTATCGACTCTACATATCGGCGCAAATCGCCACTCAGCTTGATATATTCATTGTCGGTGAGACGGATGTAATTGCCCTTCGCCTCAGCCAAGCGTTCCATAAGTTCGGCAATCTTTATCTTCTTGTCGGTGCTTATCTGAACATCGCCCGAAATCTCAAACCAAGTGTCAACCTTCCGCAAAGAAACATTAAACGAATTCGGCATCAACGCGCCATACCGCACCTTGAAGCGTTCGTCCTCGGGCCATTCTATCACACACTGCTTCGGCATCTCGCGCAATCGGTCGAGCAGTTCGAGACATTCGCAGGCTTCAAGCATCCATATTTTCTCTGAAGCATCCTCCTCATAGTCCACCATCAGTTCCAATACGGAATTGTAGTTTTCCTTCTCTTTTCTCAGATTACGCTTTGTCTGCACGGCCTCACCGTCCAGCGTTGTGGTTATAACCTCCATTCCCTTTCCCGGACGACATACAGGCGGCATCTTTCCAAACGGCTTTACAACAAGGGCACACAATATGATGTCGCCCGACTGACGCAACTGCACCACCGTCTCGCTGTGTGCATTCTTGCTTGTTATGGCCTGGCTGCTTTGCAATAAATCGCTCATCACCACCACTTTGCTGCTGAGTCGGCTCAGAAGTTCCTTCAGTTTGGGCTGCGCCTCAACGGGAAATCGCATGGCAGTGAGCTTATTTAAAGTTTCTTTCAGTGAATAGTCAATTTCAATAACCTTTATGGTTGACAGCCCGTCCTTTCTTACAAAATAGCCTTCGTACACGTCGGCAGTCTTGACATTCGTGTCGATGCGGAATGTTTCTTTTGAAAACACCACGCTTATTTGGGGTCTCTCCTCAACAACATCCAAATGATTGCCGGTGCTTGCGTCGTACACGTAAGGATGACCAATGAGAGCCGCCACCGCTTTAGGGCCTTCCAAAGTATATGTTGTTGTTCCATACCAACCGTCAGAATAGCAACCAACGCAGTCGCTCACCCTAACGTCGGCGTCCGTCATGGCATCCACATTCCTCGACCTCAGCTTAGCCAACGCCACATTACGCCCCGCACTCCAGTTCACTCCATCCTTGCTCGTCTGCAACTTGGGTTGCACAGTCCATCCGTAAGCGAAAGCCAATTCATAGACAAGACGGTTGAGCTTTTGGCTTTTCTTCACCGCAACGGGTGCGGCAACGCCATTAATTTTCAGCAGTTCGTCGAGCGTGTAATCCCATTGCGGACGCTCGGAAAATTCAGGCATCGTCGGGTGCATGCCCGACATCTTCGCAAGCTCCCCGCCTTCTTTCTTGAAACGGTCGAAATCGGCGGAAAATTCCAGTTTCAAAAGATTTATTCCCTTTGTCTCTATCATATCAAGTTCTCTTTCAAACGCAGCGTCAAGAGCATCCGACGGTTGTTCCGCCACATTGAAATGCTTGGCTATTAAAGCATAGAAAGGACCTGCGCCATATTGCGACAACCAGGCATTCAGATTTTCCGCATCTTCCTTTTTATGATTCAGTACGGCTGTATAAAGCAACGTCATAACATTCTCGCCATAATGGCAGTTGGCAGATGCCGCTTTCAGAAACTTGTTTATCTTGCTCGTAGCGTTTTTCGTTGCGTTCACCAAAGTCCAGGCATAATAGAAATTCAACACTTTATCGGTGAAACACGCTATGACTTTTCCCTTCAGAATAGAGGAAAACAACTTCAGCGCCTCGTTATATTTATTGTTCTGCAACAACATTATGGCATCGAAAGCCAATGTGTAGATGGTCTTTCCGTTCAGATATCGTTTCGCTTCGTCTATATCCAACTTTTGCACAAAGCTGTAAATGAAACCGAAAGCCTCACTGAGCAGTAAATAATTGTAGTATCCTTCAGGAGTCTTCAGCACATCTGCATCAATCAGCCTTTTCATTACCACCGCATCTTCGTCGGCAACATTAAACATGACAAGTTTATCTAAAAGCATTCCTGCCAAAAAGTTTCTAATGTAATCGGGCAAGGACGCAATATAAGGTAACATTTCTTCAAGACGAATCATCTCCGCGAAAACGAGAAAGGCAAATGATTCTGGGCTTGTATATCGATTAAAAACATTCGCCCTTTTGTATTCTTGTAAATAATCCTCGCCTTTGAAAAATTTATACAGAGACGTCACGAAAGGTTGCATGCCACTTACGGAGAGATTCACATTCATTGAGTTCATAATCGTGCGCAAGAACTTGAAATCTTCATCGCCCATCCTTTTAATCATCTCAATCCAATGTTTGGGATTTATGATGTATTCGGTAACAAATGAGGCTATCCGGCTTTTTTCTATCACACCCTCAGACATGTATTTCACAAGAAACGGCTTGCTGCCTTTCATTTTAATTCCCAAACACTTGGCATAGGTCAATATTGTCGACTTTGAAAAAGGATTTCCAGACAATGCCAACATAGACAACAGTTTTTCTTCTTTGTTGTAAGTATTATTGATGCCGCCCTCCTCAGGCAACAAGTTAGGGAATAAATCTTCCATATCCGGTATTAAAATTTTCTTTTAAATTGATTAATAATGCAAACTTGCGAACCTAATCGCAAATTTACTTATTTATATCGAAAAACAAAATCAATACCTTCACTTTTGCAGCAAGTCGCGCGATGTATTCAATGGATTATTAAATCTTTATTCTCCTTGCTTGCCAATTTTATGAGCAAAAAAATATCTTTGAGCTTCACGACAAAGCGGAATGAATAATTATTTATACCTTTGCATTAACAACAAATCAAATATCAAGCCAATGAAAGCAATAGACGTAAAAGAGTTGAATGATAATTTCTTTGAGACAATAGGCAAAGAGTGGATGTTGGTGACGGCCGGCACAACAGACCATTTCAATCTGATGACGGCTTCATGGGGCGGAATCGGATGGCTGTGGAACAGACCCGTGGCATTCGTGTTCATCCGTCCCGAGCGCTACACCTTCGAATTTGCCGAACAGAGCGACCACATGACCCTCTCTTTCCTCGGAATGAGCAAGGAGGCTCGCGAGATTTACAAAATTTGCGGAGCTAAATCGGGTCGTGACATTGATAAAGTCGATACCTGCGGTCTCTCCGTTGAGCCATGCGGACAGAATGCCGTGGCCTACAAGCAGTCGCGCCTTACCCTTGTCGGACGCAAACTCTATGCAGATGATTTGAAGTCGGAATGTTTTATTGACACGCAGATACGTGACAAATGGTACAGTTCGAGCGAAGAGGCAAAGAAACTTGACAGCGGCATCACCAACGGTCTCCACAGAATGTATGTAATCGAGATTACCGAGGCGTATGTCAATGAGTGATTGATTATCCCGAATCGGTCATTAGAGTTCATGGCTGTTTTGGAGATTATATTTGTTGTATTGCGACCGTATTGTCGAAGGCATAGCGGGCTATGGCGAGACAATACGGGAAGCAAGACAACAAATAGAAGCCCAAAACACGTGAACAGACAATACGACAACCATCATTCATGCCCATTGTCGGTCTAATGACCGATTTGGGTTTATGCCTTAAGCCCGGCATCGGCTGACGCGGTAGGAAGCAAAGCCGCGTCAGCAGACAAACCAGAATCTATTTAGACAATATAAAAGCATCACATATTTGTCAACTTATCGGCCATTTGTAAAAAATTCGGCCTCAATCTGTAATAAAACCTAACGAACGAGTCTCTTTCTAAGCGAAGTATTCCGATTTTCATGATGATATTTGCGTAAAGTCAAATATGATTTCAAGAAAAACGTGATATCGAGATGTGCAGGTAAAATGAAATCACTGGAATATTTACATTGATGTAATATTTTTCTTTCACTCATTACTAAATTATTTTTGGTTTTTGAAAAAATAATTGTAAATTTTGGCCTATATTTGCGAAGACAAAAGTTGGCCACAAACGGAGTCGCCGCATCCATCGAAGCACTTTTTTATCCACTAACTAAATACATCCATTATGAGAAAGACCTTTTTATTGTCCATGCTACTGACGCTATGCGCGACAGTCACGCAGGCACAACAGCCGGCCAAGTATGACCCGAGCATACAACCGAAGAACATCCAGTATTTCACACCGGCAGGCGGCAGACAGTTTGTAGGCGACTGCATCCCTTTCTTCCACAACGGCACCTACTACCTGTATTGGCTTCTTGACGAGGGCCACCATTCGTCGCTCAACGGTCTGGGCGGCCACCAATGGTGTGTGAGCACCACCACCGACCTCAAGAACTGGAGCCACCACCCCATCGCTATCGGCATTGACGAGAGTTGGGAGAAATCCATCTGCACAGGTTCGGTTGTAAGCGACGGCTCCAAGTTCTATGCTTTCTATGCCACACGCCTCATCACCGATGGCAACAACGTGAACGAGCAACTGAGCTACGCCATAAGCGACGATGCACTGAACTATGTGAAACAAAAACCCAATCCATTCTATACATCGGCTCCCGGATACAGCGCACGCAACTTCCGCGACCCGAAGGTGTCGATAGACAAGGACGGTGTATTCCATCTCTTTGTATCAAGCGAGAAAAACGATGTCGACATCAACGAGGGTCACGGATGCCTCGTACACATGACATCGAGCGATCTCGAGAACTGGACCGTCATCGACCCTGTATTGGACGGTACCATCCATGTGCCCGAATGTCCCGACTATTTCGAGTGGAACGGATGGCATTACCTTATATACGGACAGAATGGTGACACCTACTACGTGAAATCGCGCTCGCCCTACGGTCCGTGGGAATATCCCGAGTCACAGGCTCTGCTCGAGCAATGGGTCAACGTGGCCAAGACGGCCGAATTCACAGGCGACCGCCGCATTGTTGCCGGATGGGTACCGAGCCGCAGTGACAACAGCGACAATGGCGGCGAGATATTCGGAGGAAGCATCATCCTGCGCGAAGCCACACAGCTGGCCAACGGCGATCTCGCCACAAAATTCCCCGAAGAGGTGATACCTCAGACCACCGATCCGATAAATCTTGAATTCACACCGACCGATGGCGCATCCGTATCATCAAACAGTGTCACGATAGACGGACGCGGCAACATCTGCGGCGCTTATGCCAAGAGTGTGCCCTACAACTGCATACTGACCGTCGACGTAGTGCCCACGGGCAACTGCGAGGAGTTCGGCATGTTCCTGCGTTCCGAAGGCAAGGGTATAAACAGCTACAAACTGACATTCAGGCCCAACGATCAGACTGTGAAACTCCACGATGCCACAATCACCGCAGTAAAAGACCTGAACAAACCTCTGACCCTCACCATCGTCATGAAGGACGACATCATCGACGTATGTATCGACAACAAACGCTGCCTGGCCAACCGTCTGCCGGGCAAGAAGGGTGGACAGCTGTGGTTCTTCACCCGCAACGGACAGATGAAGTTCGACAACATCAAGATACGTCCCATCGTGAAGGACAACGACCTCAACGCCAACACGCTGCTACCGTCCTACCGTCTGGACAAGGTGAACTATGATGTCGATGCGATGGTGTTCAACGACAACATTTCCTGGGACGACTGGTATGCCGCCAACGACAATCAGTCGGGCATCATCCTCGGCACACCGCCCGCCGACGCCAACGGCCGCAAATGGTATGAGAGCGACTACACTCTCACCAACGACGGCAAACGCACATGGGGCACGATGACAGCTCCGCTCGAGACCGGCACATGGGCCGACGACAACATCTCTGCCGACATATACCTGCGCAGATCGTTCAAAGTGAGTGAGCCCATCGACGGCCGTCTCATCATCAAATCGGCCTTCGACGATGCCCCGTGCGAGATCTACATCAACGGCACACTCATGAAGGCTTATCCCGACGGCAACCCCGACGGCACACTCTCCGCACAATACACCCTCACCGAGGAACAGATGAAACTCATCAAGACCGACGGAACGCCCAACATCGTAGCCATGCACGTGCACAACGACTACGGTGGCTCCAACGCCGACCTGGGCGTGTATATCGCCAAAGCACCTTACACCATCCTCACCACCCACGACTATGGTTCGCAATACAACAATATCGTGGCTGTCGACCTCTTCAACGATGGCCAGAAAGAGATATGGATTGCCGGTAACGACGGCAATGGCAAAAGCCGTCCGCGCTGGTTGCTCAAGAAAGAGAACGGTGAATGGAAGGAAATTACTAATCCCATCGACTGTGTGGACCGCCCGTCGCTCAGCGTGTGCGATTTCAACGGCGACGGCATTATGGATATCGTGGGCTTCGAGCATCGTCTGCCTTCCGACGAGGAGGTAAACAGCGGCAACTACGTATCGGAGAAAGGTATATTCTTAGGCAACGGCGACGGCACATTCAACGAACTGAAGGTGGAGATAGTAGGTGCCTCTGACAATCTGCCGTCCAATTTCAACGAGCCGTTCGCCAACATGCAGCGGATACGCTCGGGAGCCGTGGCCGATTTCAACAACGACGGACGTCCAGACATAGTGGGAATAGGTTACTCCGAAAACAACGTGGTGCTACTCAACGAGGGCATCGAGGGCAATACAGTGAAGCTGCGCCCCATTTATTTCGATGACGGCATAATACCCAATCACAGTGAACGCCGCGGACGCTCATTCAGCGAATGTTTCGTAGTGCCGGCCGACTTCAACAATGACGGATATGCCGACTTCATCGTGATGGCCAACAACTGGGACTATCGCCAAAACGTGGATGCCGACTGGGAAAGATTCACAGAGGTATATCTCAACGACGGCACCGGCACCAAGTTCAACCGTACATTCTGGGGCAAGGACAATCCGTCTGTATACAACGGAGGTGTAGCCACGGCCGACTTCAACAACGACGGATATCTCGACTTGTTCGTTTCTGGCGACGGAGGTTTCTGGCCCGGCACACCTAAGGCCATCGAACTGACCGGCGCAAGCGACCAGGGATATTGGGAACACAGCATGTTCTACATCAACGACGGCACAGGTCACTTCAATCTTCTGCCTCTCGACAAGTTTGACCGCACACGTATCAAGAGCATCAACTCTGTGACCAACATGGCCAACGCATTCGACTGGGACGGCGACGGCAACATCGATATCATGAACCAGGGATGGAGCCCCGACTACAACAAGCAGGTAGGACTCCTCTGGCTGAACAAAGGCGATGAGGGATTCAAACTTGAAAGTGAATACGGTGCAGGCTCGGAATCAAGCGCATTGATAGCCGACTGGGACGGAGACGGAGCGAAAGACATCCTCACTTCAAGCTGGTGCGAGAACCGCGACTTCGTGGACCACAACTACTCTGACGGCCGCACCTTCATCGTAACACAAAACAACAACGCCCCAAGCACCGTTCCCGATGCTCCGGCGAGCATCAACGTCAGCTCGGACAACGGCATCGTAGTGATAGAGTGGACACCGGCCGCATCGGCTCCGAAGAGCACCACTTACGAGCTCTACATCAAAAACTCGGCCGGCGAACTGCTGGGCAACTGCCGCGCATACATCGACAACGAGCGCAACGGACAGCGCAAGGTGGAGGAGTTTGGCAATCTGGGCACAGTGAACAAGATTTCCTATCGCCTCCCGAACGACACCTACACCATCGGTGTGCAGGCCGTGAACGGACAGCGCGAGGGCTCACGATTCACCACCACCACATTCAAGCTTGAGGACAGCGCCGTGACAGCCATCGACAATATCAACGCCGACAACGCCAATGCGGCCAACCGGTCATACACCATCGGCGGACAGTATCTGGGCAAAGATCCGGTCGACACTGGCAGAGGATTGTACATCGTGAACAACAAGAAAGTGGTGAAGAAATGAAGAACAACTAATGTATAATAAAATTGCGCCGCAACCTGTCGATGGTTGCGGCGCTTTTTTGTTTTGCCCGACGGGATTTTACACATTTATATATATGGGACGAAAAATCCCGCCATATTTCACCTTATCTATTAAGTGCGTGGCAAATCTTTTGGTTGATTTCTCTCACGCGCTTCTCGTCAATCTTGATTATCTTGCGGTCGTATGTCATGAGTCCGTTGACCTCCATTTCCACGTCAGTGGTCTGTGTGTACACACCGGCAGAGAATCCGCGCGGGATGAGGCGGAGAAGCTGCTCGGCATAGTTGACATACTCGTCGGTCACCTCTTTCGAGGAGTTGAACTTGACGTAACCCCAGTTGTGGTCGGGCTGCCAGAGATGGTCTTTTATAGCCCATCCAATACCTCCGTATTCGCCAAGCACCGTGGGACGTCCTGCATCGTAGAAGTCGAGCGAGGGGTTGGGATAATGATGCAGGTCGAGGATATCTCCGCAATGGAAATGGTTGCCACCGCTGGCGGGGTTGATCAGACGTGTTGAGTCGTAGGCTTTGGTCCAGTTGGTGATCTCAACTGTCTTGAACTGACCCCAGCGCTCGTTGAACGGCACCCACACACCGATGCAAGGATAGCTGTAAAGATAGTCCATGATCTCGCGCCACTCCTTGCGGTAGTTGCTCTCCGAGAACTCGCTGCGGTTGAGCTCGTTGCCTGTGAAGAAATTGTACATCTGCCACTCCGGCTCGAGATCGCCGCTGGGCATATCCTGCCATACGATGACGCCGAGGCGGTCGCAGTGTGTGTACCAACGGGCGGGCTCCACCTTCACATGTTTGCGAATCATGTTAAAGCCGAAGTCTTTTGCCTTCTTCACGTCGAAAGCAAGAGCCTCATCCGTAGGAGCTGTATAAAGTCCGTCGGGCCACCAACCCTGATCGAGCGGTCCGAACTGGAAATAGTTCTTGTTGTTGAGCTGCATACGCATGATGCCGTTTTCGTCCTTGCCCATTGAATATTTGCGCATGGCGGCGTAGCTGTCCACCTTGTCGGCCACCTTACCGTTGACATTGAGCGACACTTTCATGTCGTAGAGGAACGGCGACTCGGGACTCCAGAGCTTCATGTTCTCGATGTTCAGTTCGATGGTCTGACCGTTCTGAGCCTTACCCTGAGCCACAAGTGTATGACCGTCATACAGACTTACGGCGACAATGGCCTGACATGCTGCATGGCTTGTGGCCACATCCACCTTCAGAGTGTTGTTGTCGATATTGGGAGTGGTGCGCACATTGGTGATATGAACGGCGTTCACGGGCTCAAGCCATACGGTCTGCCATATTCCGGTGACCGATGTGTACCAGATACCTTCAGGGTTGCAGACCTGTTTTCCGCGCGGCTGGGGCCCGTCGCTTGTGGGATCCCACACCTTCACCACGAGTTTGTTGTCGCCCTTAGCGTTGAGGGCCGAGGTAATATCGAGCGAGAACGGAGTGTATCCACCTGTGTGCTGACCCACCTTGATGTCGTTCACCCACACATCGGCCTTCCAGTCCACTGCACCGAAATTGAGCATCACGTTGCGACCTTTCCATGCTCCGGGCACGGTGAATGTGCGCTGATACCACAGTTCCTTGTCGCGGCCGACGGTCTTGCCCACTCCCGAGAGACTCGACTCTACGGCAAACGGCACGAGTATCTGTCCGTCATACTTTTTCGGAGCCTTACCTTTGGCGGTTATGGCATATTCCCACATACCGTTGAGATTTTTCCACTCGCCACGCTCCATGATAGGACGCGGATATTCGGGCAACACATTGGCCGGATTGATTTTCTCTGCCCAATCGGTTTTGATCTTGTTACCGGCCGGTTTCCACTGTGCAAACACTGCCGATGAAAACAGTATCGCACCACATACTAATAAAAGTTTTTTCTTCATGTTTGGTTAATAATTGAAATATTATATTAAATGTTTAATTTCTGATAAAAATGCAGACGCGTCACCACGGTGTCATGTCCGCACCGTCGGAGCCAGATATCTCAAAGTTTGGCAAACCTTGTTGAATCGCGTTCGACCACCGACCCGTTGAGCTGAACGTTCAGAGGCATGGCATCTGCATCGGCCACGCGACGCATCATCAGCTCGACACTCACATCGGCAATGGCCTCACAGGGCTGCATATACGAAGACAGCGAGCATTTGAGCAGATGCGAATATTTCATGTCATCGAATCCGCAGAGCAGATAGTCGCTGCCGCATTGATATCCACGAGCCTCTAACGACGACATGAGAGCGGCCGCCGTGGAGTCGTTGGCACACACTATGCCGACGTTGCCCTTGATGATCGGTATCTTCTCCACCACCGACTCGTTCTCCGGATTGCCGCACACCACATTGCCATTGAGGAAATACAGTCCGGCATCAAGCACCGCATCGCGCACACCACGCAACCGCATGGTCACCGAATAGGCTGAATTCGGACGATAGAAGAAATATATATTCTTGCATCCGGCGTTTATCATAAGACGGGCCATCGACAATGCCGCATTGTAATTGTTGAGCCCCACCACGTCGAAACGACTCTTCTCGGGCGGCGGCACGATGTCGCGGTCGATGAGCACCAGCGGTATGCCGGCTTCATATATCCTGTCGCAGATGGCATGGTTGAGACGATCGGCATCGTCCACTCGCTCGAGAGGCGAAAAGATTATGCCGTCCACGTGCCGCTCAATGTATTTGGAACAGCAGGTCTCGATAAGGTTTCGGCGTATATGGGCGTTGTTGGCAGAGGCTCCGTCCCACAGAAAGGTGAACTGCTTTTGCTCCGAAAGGCACAACAGCCGATTGTTGATGGCGGAAAAAATCTCCGACTCGCCCACTCCGGGCAGCAACAGACCGAAGGTGTAATTCCTGTGGGCGTTAGCCGGCTCCTTGGTTACCAGTGTGCCACGGCCTCTGATTCTTTTCACGAGATGTTCCCTCTCCAATCGTTTGTACACTTTGGCCGCCGTGGGACGCGACACTCCGAACTCCTCGGAAAGTGTAATCTCTGAGGGCATCAAAGAGGAATAGATGTACTCCTCGTTCACTATGCGATCACGAATTATCTCATAGATAGATTTGAAATTGTACTTGTCATTCATTTGGGTTCAAATAAACTGTCGTTAAATTTCCGTTTCAAATTTAGGAAAATTTTTCGACATAACGAAGCTTTTGTCCGAAGTTTTGGATAATCCCAAATCGTCATTAGATTTGGGATTATTGCAAAAAACCAATACCGGACGCGGCATACCGCGTCCGGTATTGGTTCATTCTTATCTCAAATAGCATTTTCCTGCTATCCGATTGTTCTCACGGGCATCACTCGGCCTTACCCTCGATAGCCTCTTTTATCTTTGCCTCGAGTTCCTCACACAGTTCGGGATTGTCCTTGAGCAATGCTTTGGTGGCATCGCGGCCCTGTGCCAGTTTTGAACCTTCGTACGAATACCATGAGCCGCTTTTCTGTATGATGTTGTACTCCACACCGAGGTCCACTATCTCGCCAATCTTGGAGATACCCTCGCCGAAGGTGATTTCAAACTCGGTCTTGCGGAACGGTGGTGCCACCTTGTTCTTGACCACCTTCACTCTCACCTGATTGCCTATCACCCGGTCGCCGTCCTTGAGGCTCGTCACCTTGCGTATATCGAGGCGCACACTGGCATAGAATTTCAGCGCATTACCACCGGTGGTAGTCTCGGGATTGCCGAACATGACACCGATTTTCTCCCTCAACTGGTTGATAAAGATGCATGTGGTGTTGGTCTTGCTCACTGTGGATGTGAGTTTTCTCAGAGCCTGACTCATCAGACGTGCCTGCAGACCCACATTGTTGTCGCCCATGTCGCCCTCGATCTCCTTCTTCGGAGTGAGCGCGGCCACCGAGTCGACCACGATGATGTCTATCGCCGACGAGCGGATGAGCTGATCGGCTATCTCGAGAGCCTGTTCGCCGTTGTCGGGCTGGGATATCCAGAGGTTGTCCACATCCACTCCGAGCTTTTCGGCGTAGAACCGGTCGAAGGCATGTTCCGCATCGATGAACGCGGCGATACCTCCCATCTTCTGCGCCTCGGCGATGGCATGGATGGCCAGAGTGGTCTTACCCGAACTCTCCGGACCGTAAATCTCGATGATGCGTCCGCGTGGATAACCGCCCACGCCGAGCGCAAGGTCCAGTCCGATGCTGCCCGTGGGTACCACCTCCACATTCTCTATATGCTCGTCGCCGAGCTTCATGATCGAGCCCTTACCGAAATCTTTCTCTATCTTCGACATTGCAGCCTGCAACGCCTTCAGCTTGCCTTCGTTGAGTGAAGGTGCAGCTGCATTATCTTTTTCTTTCGCCATAATCGTTGTTATTTGTTACGCCACGTTGTCTGCATGGCTGTATGAATCAATCATTATATTACAGTTCCAGGTCGCCGTCGAATATCTCGTGCCACGGCAGTCCCTGTTTGTTGAGCTGTTCCATGAAGGGATCGGGGTCAAACTCCTCCACATTCCACACGCCCGGACGTCGCCACAGTCCCTTGAAGAACATCATCGCGCCGATCATGGCCGGCACACCCGTGGTGTAGCTCACTCCCTGCATGCCCGTCTCGTTGTAGGCCGCCTGATGCGAACAGTTGTTGTACACGTAGTAGGTGCGCTCCTTGCCGTCCTTCAGTCCGCGGATGCGGCATCCTATGCTGGTCTGTCCCTCGTAGTTCTCGCCCAGGTCCTGGGGATTGGGCAGCACGGCCTTGAGGAACTGCAGAGGCACTATCTCCTTGCCCTCATAGTTGATGGGCACAATGCTTGCCATACCGATGTTCTGTATCACACGCAGGTGTGTGAGATACTCCTGTCCGAACGTCATCCAGAAACGCGCGCGGCGTATTGTGGGATAATTCTTTACGAGGCTCTCTATTTCCTCATGATGGAGCAGATAACTCTCCTTCGGACCCACCTCCGGGTATGTCAGCGGCCGGTGTATCTCGAGCGGTTCGGTCTCCACCCACTGTCCGTTCTCCCAGTAGAGTCCCTTCTGTGTTATCTCGCGGATATTGATTTCGGGGTTGAAATTGGTGGCAAATGCCTTGTGATGGTCGCCAGCGTTGCAGTCAACGATGTCGAGATACTGTATCTCGTCGAAATGATGTTTGGCCGCGTAAGCCGTGAAGATGCTTGTCACACCGGGATCGAAACCGCATCCGAGGATGGCTGTCAGTCCTGCCTCTTCAAACCTCTGCTTGTAGGCCCACTGCCATGAATACTCGAAATGGGCCTCATCCTTCGGCTCGTAGTTGGCCGTGTCCAGATAGCTGCAGCCGCAGGCCAGACACGCCTCCATGATGGTAAGGTCCTGATAAGGCAACGCCAGGTTGATGACCAGCTCGGGTTTGTAGTCGTTCATGAGTGCCTTGAGCTGCTCCACATCGTCGGCATCCACCTGTGCCGTCTTGATATCGGGATTGCCTATGGCCTCGACAATCTTGTCACACTTGGATTTTGTGCGACTTGCAATCATAAACTCGGTGAACACATCGGCGTTCTGTGCGATTTTAAATGCGGCAACGGTGGCCACGCCACCGGCACCAATCATAAGTACTTTTCCCATTTATTCTTAGTTTTTATTTTCTTATCAGGTATGATCAGCATCCTTCCAACTCATCGGAACGTATGCCGAGGGCGCTCATGAGCGAGTAGCCCAGTATCTCTTGTCTGAAATTGCCGCCCGTCATCGGTTGCATGGCAAAGACGGTGATGCGCTTGTCGGCAGACACATTGCGCAGCGCATGGCGTATCATGTCGTAGAGAACGGCATTGTCGGCATCGGATACCACCATCACCCTTTTCACCTGCCCGGCAGCGCACACGGTCTCAAGCGCCTCGATGAAGAATTCGTCGCGGCTCACTATATTCTCCGCCCGGCAGGCACTGATGATAAACTCGCCAAGCGAATCCTTGAAGGCCTTGCCGTCCAGTTCGTCGGCAATGCGGCCCGGAGCGAAATTGTCCAGTTCCTTGCGGTCGTGTATCAAGACCA
This sequence comes from uncultured Prevotella sp., assembly GCA_905202125.1. Classification (GTDB taxonomy): domain Bacteria; phylum Bacteroidota; class Bacteroidia; order Bacteroidales; family Bacteroidaceae; genus Prevotella. Next base: position 9,096 of record CAJKQX010000025.1, on the reverse strand, counting down.
CCTGCACGGCGTTGTCGCCCTCGCGCAGTCCTCCGTCCAGAGCCACGCAGTCCAACCATCGCGCCATATCTGCCTTTGGTATGCGGCGTCCTATCATGCGTTCGAAATTCACTGTCAGGTCGAATGCCACCTTATCTATATAATCGGCATCCACCAATATCACGTTTTCGCACCATGTGCCGTTTTTCTCTTTTACGTCAATCATACTTGCAAAGATAGTGCAACTTGGGCGAAATTCAAAATAAAATGTGATAAATCTATTTGGCCCCGACAAGATAAAATATCACGGGCGAAGCGCGTTAATCCGGATTTTTAGCGTAACTTTGCACTCCCTTGAAACCGTTAGCACTTTTAAAGAACAGCGATGCGTTGCTTGCCGACATACGCGACGGACGGTCGATGACGACAAGCGACAAGCTCAGACTGATTGTCAGCCTGAGCATACCGTCTATTTTAGCACAGGTGACGGCCGTGCTCATGTTTTTCATCGACGCCTCGATGGTGGGCCATTTGGGTGCGGGCGCCTCGGCGGCCATCGGTCTTGTCGAGAGCACCACGTGGCTCATGGGCAGCATCACCAACGCTGCGTCGCTCGGTTTTTCAGTGCAGGTGGCCCATTTCATCGGTTCCAATGATTTCGCAAAGGCCCGCAGCGTGTTCCGCCACGGACTCCTCTGCACATCGGTCATCAGTCTGCTCGTGCTCATTGCGAGCATATTGGTACATCGGCAGTTGCCCTTCTGGCTCGGCGGAGGGTCCGACATAGCCCACGATGCGTCGATGTATTTTCTCATATTCTCAATGGCCGTGCCAGCGTTTCAGTTGTCCAACCTCTGCGGAGCGATGCTCAAGTGCTCGGGCAACATGCGCATACCGAGCGTGGTGAGTGTGCTGATGTGTGTGCTCGACGTGATATTCAATTATTTCTTCATCTTCGTCGTCGGTCTCGGTGTGACCGGTGCTGCCGTGGGCACGGCTTTGGCGGTGGCCATTGCGGCCGCTCTTCAGGCCTATTTCGCCATCTTCCGCAGCAAGATGCTGGCCCTGCGGCTCGACAAGGATAAATTCAAGTGGGTGACCGACTATGTGGTCAACGCCGTCAAGATAGGCACTCCGCTGGCCTTCCAGTCGCTGCTGATGAGCGGCGCGCAGATAGTCAGCACGATGATTGTGGCTCCGCTTGGCAACTTTGCCATCGCCGCCAACACGTTTGCCATCACCGCCGAGAGTCTGTGCTACATGCCGGGCTACGGCATAGGCGATGCCGCCACCACACTGATAGGCCAGAGCAAGGGTGCGCGACGTCTGCGCCTGTGTCGCAGTTTCGCATATATGACAGTGGCGCTGGGCATGGCCGTCATGGCCGTGATGGGTGTCGTGATGTATGTGTTCGCACCCGAGATGATAGGAGTGCTCACCCCTGTGGAGGAGATACGTGTGCTCGGCATAGACAGTCTGCGCATCGAGGCGTTCGCCGAACCGATGTTCGCCGCGTCGATAGTCGTTTACAGCGTGTGCGTAGGTGCCGGCGACACGTTCAAACCGGCCCTCATCAATCTGCTGAGCATGTGGTGTGTGCGTCTCTCGCTGGCCGCTCTGTTAGCTCCCACATACGGCCTGCAGGGCGTGTGGGTGGCTATGGCTGTCGAACTGACATTCCGTGGCACCATGTTTCTCATTCGCCTTTTCCGAGGCCGATGGCTGTTGCACAAGATTTGAATCCCGCCTCCCATCCCATCCACATCTTGGGTTAAACCCCAATCGGTCATTAGACCGCCAATATGTTTAAATCAGATGATTAATATTGTCTTTTCATCCTTTTCGCCTTTCTATCCGCCGTCTTGCTGCCCGTTTTGTCTTGACATAGCCCGCTATGCCTTCGACAAGACGGTTGCAATACAACGGATATAAAGACGAAACGAATTAAAAATCTAATGACGATTTGGGTTAAACTATAATAATTTCAAAAATAATACGATATCGCTAATCACAAAATATCACGAAGGGAGTAAATGTTTTTCGGGTGAGTAACAGTCGTTTAATGAATTTTGAGTAACTTTGCCAACGCCTTATTATATATAAGACACAAAAGCATCAACGATAACAAAAACAACATAACGATGAAGAAAAATCTGAAACCCGCCACTCTCTGCGTACAGGCAGGATGGCAACCCAAAAACGGTGAATCGCGCGTGGTACCTATCATACAGAGCACCACATTCAAATATGACGACAGCGAGGAGATGGCCATGCTCTTCGACCTGAAGAAGGAGGGTTATTTCTACACCCGTCTGCAAAACCCGACCAACGATGCAGTGGCCTCAAAGATAGCGGCACTCGAAGGCGGAGTGGGCGCGATGCTCACATCGAGCGGTCAGGCGGCCAATTTCTATGCCGTATTCAATATCTGCGGTGCGGGCGACCACATCGTGGCGTCCAACGAGATATATGGCGGAACGTACAATCTGTTTGGTGTGACGATGAAGAAACTGGGCATAGAGTGCACATTCGTCAATCCCGAGGCAAGCGAAGACGAGATACAGGCTGCATTCAAGCCCAACACCAAACTGCTGTTCGGCGAAACGATATCCAATCCCGGATGCCGTGTGCTCGACATTGAGAGATTCGCCCGCATAGCCCATCGCAACGGCGTGCCGTTGATTGTGGACAACACATTTGCGACGCCTATCAACTGCCGCCCCTTCGAGTGGGGATGCGACATCGTCACCCACTCCACCACGAAATACATGGACGGTCACGCCACCCAGGTGGGTGGATGCATAGTGGACAGCGGTAATTTCGACTGGGACAGTCAGGCCGGCAAATATCCGGGACTGTGCACGCCCGACGAGTCGTACCACGGACTGACCTACACCAAAGCCTTCGGCAAAATGGCATATATGACCAAGCTCGTGGCTCAGCTCATGCGCGACCTCGGATCGATACCTGCGCCCCAAAACTCGTTCCTGCTCAACCTCGGTCTCGAGACCCTGCACCTGCGCATGCCGCAACATTGCAGCAACGCACAAAAGGTGGCCGAATTCCTTGAGAAGGACGACCGCGTGGCATGGGTGCATTACAGCGGGCTGAAAAGCGATGAGTGTCACGCGCTGGCCGAGAAATATCTGCCCAATGGTTCGTGCGGCGTGCTGGCCTTCGGACTTAAAGGCGACCGCGACACGGCAATACGATTCATGGACTCACTGGAGATGATCAACATCGTGACCCACGTGGCTGACGCCCGTACATGTGTGCTCCATCCGGCCAGCCATACCCATCGCCAGCTCAGCGACGAGCAACTGCGTGAGGCCGGTGTGGCTCCCGACCTCATCCGTCTGTCGGTGGGCATAGAGGATGTGGACGACATTCTGGACGACATCCGTCAGGCCCTCGACAAGATCTAACATACATTATAATATTATAATATAATAACGGACCATGCACACACCGGACAGTGGCGATGCATGGTCCGTTTTTGCAATGAAAACGGCAGATATTAGCATTTGTAAACAAATTATGACGAAAAATAGATGTTTTTGTTTGGAACATAAGCAAAATAAGCCTATATTTGCGATACCGATCTAACATTAAGTAAGAATCGAAATAATTACGAACCTAAAACAAACTTTTACTATGGAAGTAAAAAAAATCATGCAGGACCTGGAGCGCAAACATCCGGGCGAATTGGAATATCTGCAAGCTGTCAAAGAAGTTTTGCTATCGATAGAAAACGAATACAATAAACATCCGGAGTTTGAGAAAGCGAAACTCATAGAGCGACTTGTGGAACCCGAACGCATAGTGACCTTCAGAGTGCCGTGGGTGGACGACAAGGGCGAGGTACATGTCAACACAGGATACAGAGTGCAGTTCAACAGCGCGATAGGCCCGTACAAAGGCGGTCTGCGCTTCCACGCATCGGTGAACCTGTCAATCCTTAAGTTCCTCGGATTCGAACAGACATTCAAGAATGCACTCACCACACTGCCTATGGGTGGCGGCAAGGGCGGATCGGATTTCTCCATCCGCGGACGTTCGGACGCCGAGGTTATGAGATTCTGTCAGGCTTTCATGACCGAGCTTTACCGCAACATCGGTCCAGACGAGGATATCCCGGCCGGCGACATAGGCGTAGGCGCAAGAGAGATAGGCTACCTCTTCGGCATGTACAAGAAACTGACACACAAGTGGAGCGGCATGCTCACGGGCAAAGGACTGGAATGGGGAGGTTCGCGCATACGTCCCGAGGCAACGGGATATGGCGCCCTGTATTTCGTCAGTCAGATGCTCGCAACACACAATATGGACATCAAGGGCAAGACAGTGGCCATAAGCGGATTTGGCAACGTGGCCTGGGGTGCTGCCAAGAAGGCAACCGAGCTGGGCGCCAAAGTGATAACGATAAGCGGTCCCGACGGATATATCCACGACCCGGAGGGCATCAGCGGCGAGAAGATAGACTATATGCTCGAGCTCAGAGCAAGCGGCAACGATATCTGCCAGCCTTACGCTGACGAATATCCCGAAGCCACATTCCATGCAGGATGCAAGCCGTGGGAGGTAAAATGTGACATCGCGCTGCCTTGCGCCACACAGAACGAGCTCAACGGAGAAGATGCCGACATGCTGCTGGCCAACAAGACGCTGTGCGTGGCGGAGGTTTCGAACATGGGTTGCACGGCCGAGGCCGTAGACAAGTTCGTGGCTGCCAAACAACTGTTCGCACCGGGCAAGGCCGTCAACGCGGGCGGTGTGGCCACATCAGGACTGGAGATGACACAAAACGCCATACGTCTGAACTGGAGCGAAAAAGAAGTGGACGAAAAACTGCACTACATCATGCACTCCATACACGAACAATGCGTGAAATACGGAAAACAAGGCGATGGATACATCGACTATGTGAAAGGCGCCAATATTGCAGGATTCATGAAAGTGGCCAACGCTATGATGGCACAAGGTATAGTATAAATACAAACGAAAAGTGAATAAAAGGACAATTGCGACCATAATTCTTTCGGCATTTTGCCTTGCCTCTCTGAACGCCCAGTTACAGAGAGGCAAGGCGTCCTTTTACTCAAAAAGAGCTACCGGCAACCGTACAAGCAGCGGCGAACGATTGCACCACGACAGCCTCACGTGTGCCCATCGCACATATCCTTTCGGCACGATGCTGAAAGTGACCAACCCGGACAATGAGAAATTTGTATTTGTACGCGTCACCGACCGTGGCCCGCACAGGAGAGGACGAATAATAGACCTCTCATGGGGAGCGGCCAAAAAGCTCGGAATATTGAACAAAGGTGTGGCTCTCGTGATTGTGGAGAAGATAGACAACTACATCGTTCCGTTCAAGCCGAACAATGATTTACACGTGCCGGAGATAGATTTCAGCGAGATAAGAAAGGACTACTACATACCGGATACGTGGAAGAACAGGATGGGAAAAGAGGACAACGACTCCGTAAGAAACGGCAACACAACCAAAAATATCACCTCAAAAGAGAAGCCGAGCGCAAACAAAAAGACACAAATGATAAAAAAGAAGATACAAAAAAAGAAGAGATAGAATCGGAGTTTGTATCGTGTATAAGGCATAACCGGGAGTCAGAGTGACGCGCAGAACAATCCTTTTAAAAATTTCAATGTGACAGTGTAGGGCCGCAACCTGTTGAAGCCGCAAGAAAGTCCATGTCCTATCATCACAATTATATCATTTTACGGGTTTACAAAAACATAACACCCATATCGAAATAATAAATTGCGGACCATCCCTTGCGGCCCTACACCGACAATTTATTCCATGTATATAATTCCCACACGGCGCAAATCCCCACTATTTGAGATTACTACCCAGCGTCTGAATCGTCAGTTCATTCACCTTCGAAACGTTCTTGTCACCGTGCAAAACGGATATGCAGACATTGACATTGCCGTTCTTCAGACGCTCGTCTGCCTTCAGCATGGCCGTGTAGCGGATGCCGCGTCCGGGAGCAAGATGCTCGATGAGCACATCCTGAGAGATGTAAACATGCTTGTTGCCGGTGGTCTCGAGAACCACTGGACGCACGTTGTCGAGCACGGACTCGGAATGATTGAAGAGTTCGAATACGATTCGGCACAGCTCGCCACGACTTATCTTGCCATCGGAAATGTCATCCACGAAACAAACATTCTTTATTTCAATGGAGGGAGAATAGGTGTATCCGGAGAGTTGTCTGGCAGCACCCGACTGCTCAGGCATGACGACCGAGGGCTGCAAAGCCGCATAGTCTGTCGGAGTATCGGCCACAGTGAAATCGGCGATACGGTCATCTGAGTTGTTTGAAGGATTGACAACATCCGATTGGTCGTCAATGCCACGCTCCTCGTAGTTGTTCTCATTGAGTTGTGCACTGCCCATAAGCTGTTGACGTTTCATCTCTCTTTTCTTATCGGCCTGTGCCCCTATGCTGCCACCGACGATGGCACCACCGGCCATTCCGATAATCGTGCCCAGATCGCTGCCACGCGGACCGGAACTGATGCCGCCGATGGCGGAACCCAATATCGAACCGAGCGAAGAGCCAGCATAGGCTCCCGAACCGGCGTATGTGCCGCATGCACTCAACAGAAATATTGCAGCACACGATAAAATAATACCTTTATTCATAACCCAATTTCTTTATTGATATTCCACTCAAACGAATTTGCATGAGAAAAACAAGTTTCCTCATACAAAGATACATCAAATATTATATTTATTCACACAAAATGATATATAATATGACATTGCCAATCAACATCCCGTTTTGTAACGCTAATAATGATGTAGGGCCGCAAGCTCCTGCGGCCGTAAATACACGGGTGAGCCCATGACGATGACATTACTCCTTGTAGTTGTGTTTGCCCACATTATCCATGATTACGGCTTTGCGGTACTCCTTGCCCGTGAACGAGAGTTTCACTTTGTCCAGACATACCCGGCCGACATTGCGGAAATACATGCCATAGCATGGGAAGCACGGCCATTGGCTCACAGGTTTGCCCTCGAACCATGCCGGAAGGTTGGGATCGTCCACGCCGACATATTGGAAATCAGAGCGACGAATCGTGACTTTGTCGATCTTTGTCGTACCCCAACTTTTCATCGAGAGTGCAGCACCCGTGATATCGTGTGCCACGACATCCTCCACCAATACGCGCCCACACGTATTGTCCTCGCTCAACGTTACCGACAGAGGCACACCCACGTGATTTAACTTGCATCGACGTATGGCTATGCGGTCCATCCGGCCGGGAGCCTTGCCCCAACCGCCGGGTTGGATATTGATGCCCGTTTCCGTTGACGTGCGACCGGACGTGATGTGGGGATATATGCCGGGGCTGTAAATGTTGCAGTCGGTTATCTCGACCCTTGTGGAAGGCATGATCATACGTATGCCATTGCATGAGGAGTTGAGTGTGCAGTGGCTGATGGTAATATTGTTCCAGTAACCGCCGGCCACACAGTCGTCACCGGTATGCAACCGGCAACGGTTGATACCGATACGCTCGCCACCGCGAATATGGATGCCGTCCCATCCGCCGGTGATGGTGAGGTTGCTGAACTCGGCCTTGTTTATCTGATAACCCAAGAATGCGTAATTGGCTGATCGGGTGACGTTGAAATCGGAGAATCTCATGTTTTTGCAGCCTACTATCATGATGGTGTGCGGACCGCGCATACCCTCTTCGCCCTTGACATTACGCACATCGGCACCATCGATGGTTCCACAACCTTCGATACCGGCATGGTCAATGCCTACGCAGAAGATGAATGAACGCGACCACTCCGGGTCGGTGGCGCTATTATGATTGACTGTGCCCTGTCCGCTCTCGTAACGTGAGAGGTCGAGCGTGGTGACAAGCGGACTGTAATCGTCAATATTGGGAGATCCCTTGAGCACAGCTCCCGATTCGAGTCTCAGCGTCACACGTGATTTCAGATAGATAGTACCGGAGCCAAAAGTGCCCTCTGGCACGACTACCGTACCTCCACCATGCTCTGCACAAGAGGCGATGGCGCGATTGATGGCCGGAGCATTGTTGGTCTTGCCGTTGTCGGCCACTGAGCCGAACGAAAGGATATTGATGATGGCTAATAATAATGTAATCATCTGGGAAAATATTTATGAGAATGAGAGTGTGTGTATATTCTTGTGGTTGTAAAATTAATTCTTTTGCTTGAAATATTAAAATAAAAACGAACAAAAAATCAAGGATACGAACAAGCAAAAATAGCGAAACCAAATTTTGAAACGGGATTATTTAATCGGACTCTGCAGCTATATCGAATATTATTTCTATTTTTGTAGAAAAATGATATTTTATTTCTCGGCAACAGGCAACAGCCGCCACGTGGCTCTACGTATGGCAGAGGCAACAGGCGACAGAATGGTGTCGGTCATCGACTGTATGAATACGGACTCATTTGAATTTGACATACAGAAAGATGAACGGATAGGATTTGTCTGTCCCGTGTATTTCTGGGGAATACCGGAGGTGATGAACGAGTTTATGTCGCGGATGAAACTAAACACCTGTGTCAATCATTACGTGTACACCATTGTGTCTTATGGCACCACAACGGGACAAGCGGGATGGCTGTTGGGCGAGGCTTTAAAAAAGAAAGGAATTAAGCGTGACGCACACTTTGCCATAGGAATGGTGGATACTTACACGCCGATGTTTGATGTGAGCGACAGGGATAAATGCAACAGAAAATCTGTACGCGCGGAGAAGACAATTGACAAGGTGGCTCATTGGGTCATGGAACGAAGGTGCGTGAACCGGGATCGGCTCAGATTGTACCACCCATTGGCGGCAATATACACCTATCTTAACAAGAATCCGAAAACTAAACCGTTCAGCATTAACGAACGTTGCATAGGATGCGGAGTATGTGCCAAAGACTGTCCGACGCAAGCCATAAAGATGGAAAACGGTCGACCCTCTTGGGTGAAGGACCATTGCATGACGTGTCTGAGATGTCTGCACCACTGCCCCACCTTCGCAATACAATATACGCGAGTTCGGGATAATTTTGTTTAGAAGAGCGTCAATTGTGCAGTATTC
>CAJKQX010000024.1 GCA_905202125.1 uncultured Prevotella sp. | reverse complement strand
TTTTATTATATTTTTCGTTCTTATCTCAATATAATGTCAAAGGTTGGGCATCGTATGAAAAATATCCTTATTTCCCCGGAGATAGTTGCGTATTCTTAATTATCTCGACGTATGCGGGGTTCGAAATTAACATTTCGCTCCAAATTTCGGAAGAGCCATATTTTGTTTGGATTAAAGCCATAAACATACAAATATTGCTAATCCACATTATAGTATTTTAAGAAAATCAAAATCTTCACACCGGCGGCCTGTATTATCGGATATTTTATTAAATTTGTAGCACATTATCAAATCATAACAAAAATCCGCTTAATGGATATGCAATATAAAATCACCGCACCGGCATCGATTGACACGACAGTCAGTCTGCCGGCATCAAAGAGTATCAGCAACCGCGCCCTGATAATACACGCACTCTCGGGTGGAGACATCATGCCCCGCAACCTGTCGGACTGCGACGACACCGAGGTGATAATACGTGCACTGAACGACCGTCCCGACACGATAGACATCAAGGCGGCGGGCACAGCCATGCGCTTTCTGACGGCATACATGGCCGTGGCCGGCAGCAACCACGTCATCACCGGAACCGAGCGCATGAAGCATAGACCCATACGTCTGCTGGTGGATGCGCTGCGCTACATCGGAGCCGACATCAGATATGATGGCGAAGAGGGCTATCCGCCCCTGCGCATCAAGGGCAGACCGCTCGAGGGTGGACATCTGGAGATAGCGGGCAACATGAGTTCGCAATATATCTCTGCATTGCTCATGATAGGTCCGATACTTAAAAACGGACTGGAACTGAAGATGACCGGCAACATAGTGTCGAGACCCTACATCGACCTCACGCTGTGGATGATGCGCGAGTTCGGGGCAGAGGCAGACTGGAGTGAGGCCGACACGGTGAGCGTGAGTCCCAAGCCTTATATCCGCAGGGAATACCACATAGAGAGCGACTGGAGCGCCGCATCTTACTGGTATGAGATGCTGACCCTATGCGATGACACCGAGTCGACCATACGTCTCGAAGGTCTGATGGACGGGTCCAAGCAGGGCGACTCGATAGCACGATACATATTCTCGATGCTGGGCATCAAGACGTCGTTCGAGAACATGACTCCCGGCACTCCGACAACGGTCACCCTGACCAAGCATACATGCATGTTGCCTCGTCTGGACTACGATTTCGTGAATGCGCCAGACCTGGCCCAGACATTCGTTGTGACATGTGCCATGATGGATATTCCTTTCAAGTTCACCGGACTGGCAAGCCTCAAGATAAAAGAGACCGACCGTATCGTGGCTCTGAAAAACGAATTGCGCAAGCTGGGATGTGTGCTGCACGATGAGAACGGCGACACTCTGATATGGGACGGCGAGAGGTGCAGACCATCCGACGAACCCATCGACACATACGAGGACCATCGCATGGCACTGGCCTTCGCACCCGCTGCGGCACGATTCCCGGGACTGAGAATCAATGCTCCGCATGTGGTGACAAAATCATATCCTCATTACTGGGACGACCTCAGACGTGCGGGATACATCATAGAGAACGTGTAAGAGGGGTTGAAAGCATGACATCGATTATAATTTCGGCCATCGTGCTCTGTCTGCTCGCGGCCGTATGGATTGCCAACAGACAACATGGACATGGACACGGACAACCGGCCGGGGAGACTGACATATCGTGCAGTTCGTGCGGCGGCACCAACGCCAAATGCAGCCGCGACTGCATGATGGAGGCGGCCATCAACGAGATAGAATATTTCGACGACGAGGAGCTGGACGCGTTCGCCGGGCGCTCATCGGATGATTACAAACAAGAGGAAATAGATATGTTCAGCGACATTCTCTACACCATGAAGGAGGAGGAAATACAGGAATGGTGCCGCAGTCTGACGCTACGCCACATAGAACTGCCCGACGAACTGAAAGACGAGGTGGTAATGATGATAAACGATGGAAATTCTTGAATACACATTTTTTCAAAACGCCATCATCGGTGCACTGCTCGCGAGCATAGTGTGCGGATTTGTGGGCACATACATCGTGACACGGAGGATGGCGTTCATCAGCGGCGGCATCACCCATGCGTCGTTCGGCGGCATAGGCATCGGCGTGTACATGGGCGTCAACCCCATCGTGTCGGCCATGATCTTTGCCGTGTTCAGCGCAATCGGCATACAGTGGATGTCCGGACGTAGCGACATGCGCGAAGACTCGGCCATAGCCACTTTCTGGACGCTGGGCATGAGCGTCGGCATATTGTTTTGCTTCATGTCGCCCGGATTCATACCCGACCTGCCATCGTTTCTGTTCGGAAGCATACTCACCATCGACAGCGCCAACCTGTGGTTGCTGGGCACACTGTGCGTGGTCTGCGGAGTGATATTCGCCACAATGCTCGACACAATAAAGACAGTGGCCTTCGACCCGGAGTTCGCACGGTCGCAACGTCTGCCTGTGACGGCCATCGAATACGCCATGATGGCACTTATCGCCATGACCATAGTGTCGACCCTGAGGATGGTGGGCATAGTATTGGCAATGAGCTTGCTGACCATCCCACAGATGACGGCCAACCTCCTGACGTACGATTACCGCAAGATGATAGCGCTGAGCATCGTGACAGGATGCGCCGACTGCATACTCGGACTGACACTTTCCTACTGGCTCAATGTGCCCTCGGGAGCAACGATAATTTTTGTGAGCATAATAATTTACGGTGTGGTCAAGACAATAAAAACACTAATCCGGGAGTTTTATAAGAGTGAAATTGCATAATTCGAAATACATATCGGCATTATTTATCGCAACCGTCCTTATGGCAACGGCTGTGGGATGCTCCACGCAAAAAAACACATCGGGCAGCCGATGGTGGCACTCTTTCAACGCCAGATACAACACTTTCTACAACGGAGCGGTGGCTTATATCGATGGTTCGCTGGAGAAGGAGGATGGCAACAAGGACAATTTCACAGAACTGATACCGCTCTACACCGTGGCCAACAAGACCAGCAAGGATCTGGGCAAAAGCAATTTTGACCGCGCGATAGAGAAATCACAGAAAGCCATCAAGCTACACAGCATCAAGCGCAGACCCGTATGGGACAAGAAAAGACGCAAGACCGAGAAGGACATCGAATGGCTCGGACGCAAGGAGTACAACCCTTTCTTGTGGAAAGCATGGATGCTCATGGGCCGCTCTCAGTTTCATAAGGGCAATTTCGATGAGGCGGCGGCTACATTTTCGTATATGAGTCGGCTCTACAAGACCCAACCGGCCATCTACGGCAAAGCCCGTGCCTGGCTGGCAAAAAGCTACATTGAGGAGGGCTGGCTGTACGATGCGGAAGACGTGATACGCAACATGAAACGTGACTCGCTGCACTGGAAGGCCAAGAAAGAATGGGACTACACATACGCCGATTATTACATCCACACGGGTGAGTACGACAAAGCCATACCTTATTTATACAAAGTGATAAAGCATGAGATGCGTCGCAAACAGAAAGCGCGCGAATGGTATCTCATGGGACAGCTGCAGACGGCCGTCGGCAACAAGGCGATGGCTGTCAAGGCATACAAACATGTCATACGGCAGAACCCTCCATACGAGGTGGAATTCAATGCACGCATAGCGCTGACAGAGGTCATGTCGGACACAAACGCGAAGAGTATGCTCAGTCGGCTCAAACGTATGGCGGCATCCGACAAGAACAAGGATTATCTGGATCAGGTGTATTGGGCCATCGGCAACATACACATGAACCAGAAAGATACGCTGAACGCCATCTCAGCATACGAAAAGGGTAACTCCAAATCTACCCGCAACGGCATCGAGAAAGGTGTACTGCTGCTCCGGCTTGGCGATATCTATTGGGACAAAGAGCGCTACAACGAGGCTCAGAGATGCTACGGCGAGGCTATCGGACTACTCGACAAGGAGCGAGACGACTACGAGATGTTGGCACAGCGCTCCAAAGTGCTCGATGAACTGGTACCGTTCACCGATGCCGTACATCTGCAGGACTCGCTTCAGGAACTGTCACACATGAGCGAGAAGGACCGAAACGCGGCGATAGACCGAGTGATTGCCGAATTGAAAAAGAAAGAGAAGGAGGAACGTGACAAACTGGCTGAGCAAAACGCTCAGGATGTGATGGCACGAAACGGTGGCAATAACAATAACAACCAGAACCGCACTCCGCAAACAAATACGGGGCTAAAGAAAAACGGTCCGTGGTATTTCTACAACCAGATGGCCGTGAATCAGGGTAAATCCGAATTCCAGAAGAAATGGGGCAAGCGTGAGAATGTGGACAACTGGCAACGGGCCAACAAGACCGTTGTGGCCATTGACATGCCGGAGGAACAGACTCAGGAGCAACTCGACTCGATAGCACGGGCCGAGGCCCTGGCCGACTCCATAGCGCAGGTGGCAGACAGTGCACAGAACGATCCGCACCGACGGGAATATTATCTGGCCCAGATTCCGTTCAGCGAGGAACAAATCATCACCAGCAACGCCATAATCAAGGATGGTCTGTTCCACTCGGGTGTCATCTTCAAGGACAAGCTCGACAACCTGCCTCTGAGCGAAAAAGCGCTCAGACGACTGACCGACAGTTATCCGGACTATGAGAATATGGCCGACGTGTATTACCATCTGTTCCTGCTGTATTCGAGAAAAGGGATGCCGGAGATGGCAGAGTCGTACATCGACAAACTGAAGAATGAATATCCCGAAAGCAATTGGACAACATTGCTGACAGACCCTTATTTCACCGAGAACGCCAAGTTCGGCGAGCATATCGAGGACTCCATCTATGCCGCCACATACGATGCTTTCAAGGCCGACAGATACAATGAGGTGAGAAGCAATCTCAGTATCTCTGAGAAACGATTCCCATTGGGTGCCAACCGCGACAAGTTCATATTCGTCGGAGGCCTCAGCAAGCTCAATGACGGTGACGGTCCGGGATGTATCGAGGACATGAAAACGCTGGTGGAGAAATATCCTCAAAGCGAACTCAGCCCGATGGCCGGCATGATAGTCAACGGAGTGAACGCCGGCAAAAAGCTCTATGGCGGCAAGTTTGACATCGGTGACTTGTGGGAGAAACGCTCGGAGATTCTCAACATGACGGACTCCACACAGAACAGACAGCTCACCGAAGAACGCAACACCGACTTTGTGTTCATCCTGGCTTACAGTCCCGACTCGATAAACGAGAACAAACTGCTGTTCCAGCTGGCCAAATACAATTTCACAAGCTACATGGTGCGCAATTTCGACATTGCCGTGGAGGAAGAGAACGGCGTGCATTTCATGATTGTGGCGGGATTCAGAAACTATGACGAGGCGCTGCAATACGCGCGTCAACTCTATTCGCAGCCAACAATAGCAAGGCTCTCTGCCAAAAGCCGACGGATAATCATAAGCACGGAAAACTTGCCTCTTCTCGGCACACAGGTAAGCTATGACGAGTATGACAAATTCTACGACAAACATTTCGCACCTCTTAAAATAAGTACCGAACGGTTGCTCGCCGAACCGGATATCGTAGTAACGAAAAAAGAGAAGGCCGATGACGACATACCGGACGATGAACAAGAGAACGTGAAGGACAATTCCACATTCCTCGATATCGATTCGGACAGCAAGCCGAACAATGGCAGCGTGACCGTGGAACCGGAGGTGACAACCCCGGAAACCAACGATGACAACAATACAATTGTAATTCCTGACAACGACGACAATGCCCCGGCTGCACTTGAAAACAATCAGATAGTACCGGAAGAGAACAAGAATGAGGACGTGAAAGTACCTGTGGACGACGGCTCGACCTTCATCGAAGAGGAGACGAAAAAGGATATCGACAACGGCTCGATAATCGTTCCGGACAAAAAGGAGGAAGAGAAAACTCTGCCCAATACACCTTCCGAGAAGGAGAAAGAGGTCGTACCGACCCCTGAAAAAGAGGAAACCGCAGATAAGAAAGAAAAAGACGAGACGCCGAAAAAGAAAAACATTACACAGGAAAAGAAAGAGGAAGAACTCGAACTGAAACCGGCAAAAGACCTGGAGGATGAATTCTATTTCGACGATGACGACAATCAAGACGTCAACAAAAATAATAAAAACAAGAAAAAAGAAGACGACAATGTCGATGATGAATATTATGATCTGGATGGTTTCTGACAATCCATCGCATAAAGCCATCGATATGAAACAAAAAATACTAAATGGATTAATGCCCGAACAAAAGATATCACATCATGAGCAACGGACTATTACTATGGGTTGATGACGAAATCGAACTGCTCAAAGCCCATATCATTTTTCTTGAAAAAAAAGGTTACGAGGTCATCACCGTCAGCAACGGCACGGATGCTATCGACAAATGTATGCAGAATGCATTCGACCTGATACTGCTCGACGAGATGATGCCGGGTCTGACGGGACTGGAGACCTTGCAGAAAATCAAGGAGTTGTCGCCAGCAACGCCTGTTGTCATGGTGACCAAAAGCGAAGAAGAGAATATCATGGACCTGGCCATCGGTTCGAAGATAGCCGACTATCTCATCAAACCGGTCAATCCCAACCAGATACTCCTGACCCTGAAGAAGAACATACACAAGAAACAGATAGTGTCGGAGGTGACACAATCAAGCTATCAACAAAACTTTCAGAACATCGCCATTCAGATATCCGACTGCAAAACTCATGAGGACTGGATAAACATATACAAGAAACTGGTGCACTGGGAACTTGAGCTCAGCAGCACGGACAGTAGCATGACCGAGATGCTGAAGATGCAGAAAGAGGAGGCTAACTTGGGTTTTGCCAAATACATACGCAACAACTACATGGACTGGGTGGACGAAAAACGACAGGGAGAACGCCCGCTCATGAGTCAAGACATATTCAAAAACAAGATATTTCCGCTGCTCAATGGTGGCAATAAGGTGTTTCTCATAGTCATCGACAACCTCCGCTACGACCAGTGGCGAATGCTTGCCGAAGAGATAGGAGAAATGTTTGAGATCGATGAGGACCTGTACACCAGCATATTGCCTACCGCCACGCAGTATGCCCGCAACGCTATCTTCAGCGGACTGATGCCCAACCGCATAGCCGAACTGTTCCCGGAGTTGTGGGTGGACGAAGATGAGGAGGAGGGCAAGAACCTCAATGAGGAACCTCTCATACAAACTCAGATCGAACGATACAGGCGACACGACTCGTTCAGCTACCACAAAATAAACAATTCGGCGGGTGCAGACAAACTTTTGGACAAACTCAACGAACTAATGAAAAACGACCTAAACGTTGTTGTGGTGAACGTGATCGATATGCTTTCGCATGCCCGCACCGAGTCAAAAATGGTACGCGAACTGGCCAACAACGAGTCGGCCTACCGCAGCATAACGCAGAGTTGGTTCCGACACTCAGCAATGGCCGAACTACTGAAGAGGCTGTCTCAGACACCGTGCAAGGTCATAATAACAACTGATCATGGCAGTATCCGGGCATCCAAACCTATCAAGATAATAGGCGACCGCAACACGAACACCAACCTCAGATATAAGCTCGGCAAGAATCTGAACTACAATTCAAAAGAGGTGTTCACCATAAAAGATCCGCGCAAGGCACAGCTCCCGGCTCCCAACCTGAGCACTACCTATGTGTTTGCAACCGGCAACTCGTTCTTCGCCTATCCCAACAATTACAATTACTACGTCTCTTATTACAAGGATACGTTCCAACACGGCGGCATATCTATGGAGGAAATGCTCATCCCGCTGATTACCCTCACATCAAAAAAAAGATAATATCACACCAAGAAAAAGATAGTTTCAAAATATATGGAAATAAGAATCAACTCACTGGACGAGATCAGAAGCGCGGCCGAAACATTCATCTCGCAGACCGAAGGACACACTGTCTTCGCCTTCTACGGCAAGATGGGGGCCGGCAAAACGACATTCATAAAAGCCATCTGCGAATGCTTAGGTGTGGAGGATGTCATCACCTCCCCCACTTTCGCAATCGTCAACGAATATATTTCAGGCCAAACAGGCGACGTAATATATCATTTCGACTTTTACAGAATAAAAAAGCTGGATGAGGTTTACGATATGGGCTACGAGGAATACTTTTACAGCGGTAACCGCTGTTTCATCGAATGGCCCGAGCTGATAGAGGATCTGCAGCCCGAAGACACCGTAAAGGTGACTATCGAAGAGAACGAAGATGGGAGCCGGACAATTTCTTTCTGATCTCAAAAGGACTCATAAAAAGAAACTGTTTCTGTCCTTCCAAACTGTAAAACACAAAAACAGGAACCGCGAAATGATTCGTTCTGAATATCCGCGGTTCCTGTTTTTATATCGACAGATGTCCCGGTTATTTCAACAGGGCGTCAAATTTCTCCTGCAGAACATTCTTTGTGGTAGCTCCGACAAACTTGTCGACCAGTTCTCCGTTTTTAAAGAACAATATCGTGGGGATATTGCGAACACCGTAATTGGCTGCAATATCATCGTTCTCCTCAACATCGCACTTGCCGACAACAATCTTTCCATCGTAGTCGTTGGCCAGTTCGGAAATGATCGGTCCTATCATTCTGCACGGTCCGCACCATGTAGCCCACAAGTCAACTACCAATGGCAACTCGCCATTCTTATAACTCTCGAAATTCTCAGTTGTGATTTTAACTTCCATACTATTATAAATTAATATTTTCAGATTATTTTTTCGTCATAAATTATCAAGCAAACGGTGTGCCATTTTTTGCCTGTCACATCGGTCGGGACAATCTGTCCGACAGGTCAATCCTAATTGATCTTGTAATTCAAAAACGGATTGCCATCAATGTAAGAGAGAAAAGTGGCGTTCAGATCTATGGGATTATTCTTACTGTACAACAACAGATTGGTATTGTTCTTGGAATCATGCATCATGAAATAAAGCGGCGTCGAACCCGGGTTATTCTTTATCACGGTGGACAGGTCGGCCCCTATCGTGTCGTCAAACGAGACTGTGTCGACAATGATTGTGACTTTCTCAATGCGTTTTTCCTTCACATCGCTGAGGAACTCCACGCTCTGGATGCGCAAGTCGTAAAGGTCTTCGTTATACTTGAAACGCTGAACACTTTTGGCTGTGATGTAGACAGTGTACCCCTCTTTGAGCTTGCCCTCCCACTTGGTCCATTCGTCTCCGAAGAGCGCAATCTCGCCCGAGCCGTCGAAATCCTCGATAGTGACAAATCCATACGGTTTGTTTGTCTTTGACGACCATCTCGAAACGACACCCGTGACGATACCTCCGAAGGTGAGCTCTTCAATCTTCGCGAGTTCTTTCTTATCAGCATCACGTCCCAGATCCGAGCAATGTGTGTTGCACATATTCTTGAGCACCACCGCATGATCATCCAACGGATGAGCCGAAAGATATATTCCCACAAGCTCACGTTCCTTGTTCAGTTTCTCCAAAGTACTCCATTGCTCGGCATGCGGAACAACAGGTTTGGTGATCTCTACGGCATCAAAGCCACCGAAAAGGGAGTTTTGAGCCTGCGCCTGCTCCACTTGGAAGAGCTGACCATAGCGCATGAGAGTATCGAGAAAGACCTCACCCTTAGCGTTAGTGGCCAGATACTGCTCTCTCTGAATGCCGAAACTGTCGAATCCGCCACTCAATACGAGATTCTCAAATGATTTGCGATTGACGGCCGACAGATTGACACGTTGCACGAAATCAAATATATCCTTGAACAGTCCGTTGCGCTCGCGCTCCTCGATGATGTTCAGCGCGGCGGCATCACCCATACCTTTGACGGCTGCAAGACCGAATCGTATCTCGCCCTTACCGTTGACACTGAATTTCTGACGACTCTCGTTCACATCCGGTCCCAGACACTGTATGCCAATGCTTTGACACTCGCTCATGAGCTTGGTGATTTTTCCGATATCGTTCAACGAGCGGCTCATGTTGCCGGCCATGAACTCGGCAGGGTAATGAGCCTTAAGATACGCCGTCTGATAGGCCACCCATGAATAGCACGTGGCGTGACTCTTGTTGAACGCATAGGATGCGAATTTCTCCCAGTCGGCCCATATCTTCTCGAGCACTGCAGGATCATGGCCGTTGGCCTTACCTCCGTTGATGAATTTGGGTTTCATCTTGTCTACGATGGCCTTTTTCTTCTTACCCATCGCCTTACGCAGGGCGTCGCTCTCGCCACGCGTGAAATTGGCTAGTTGTCGGGACAGAAGCATGACTTGCTCCTGATAGACGGTGATGCCATAAGTATCCTTCAAGTATTTCTCCATGCACGGAATGTCGTACTTGATTTCCTCGCGTCCGTTCTTACGGTTGATGAACGACGGGATGTAGTCCATCGGTCCCGGGCGGTAAAGGGCGTTCATGGCGATGAGATCCTCAAACACAGTGGGTTTGAGTTCGCGCAAGTATTTCTGCATACCGGCCGATTCAAACTGGAATGTACCTACTGTCCGTCCCTCCTGATAGAGCTTATACGTCAGTTCATCGTCAATCGGTATGGTGTCCAGATCAAGATCGAAGCCCCTTGTAAGACGTATGTTCTCCACCGTTTCCTTCATTATGGACAATGTGCTCAGACCGAGGAAGTCCATCTTGATGAGTCCCGTCTCCTCGATGACGTGTCCGTCATACTGGGTGGCAAGGAGCTTATGGCCTGGGTCCGACTTGTCTTCGGCCGTGCTCACGGGCACCCAGTCGCTGATGGCATCGCGACAGATGATGGTACCGCAGGCATGAATACCGGTGCCGCGGACCGTGCCCTCGAGCATCTTGGCATACTTGATGGTGTTGCTCATCTGCGAATCGGGACTCGCTTCAGCCTCGCGCAGCTCGGGCACACACTTGATGGCGTTGGGCAGATTCATCTTCATCCCGTCGGGCAGACGGTCGGGTATGGCTTTGCAAAGGCGGTTGGAGATATCGAGAGGCAATCGTTCGACACGCGCGACATCCTTGATGGAGTTCTTCGTTGCCATCGTGCCGTAAGTGATGATATGCGCCACTTTGTCATGACCGTACTTGTCTTCCACCCACTCGAGCACTTTGCCGCGTCCGTCATCATCAAAGTCGGTATCGATATCCGGCAAGGAGATACGGTCGGGATTGAGGAAACGCTCAAACAGGAGGTCGTATTTTATAGGGTCGATTTTAGTGATTCCGAGACAATAAGCCACCACCGAACCGGCTGCCGAGCCACGTCCCGGCCCCACGAGAACACCCAGTTCATCGCGGGCGGCATTGATAAAGTCCTGCACAATGAGGAAATATCCCGGGAAACCCATCGTCTTCATGATGTGCAATTCGAATTTCACTCTCTCGGCCACATCCTCGGGCACGGGGTCACCATAGAGCCGTCTGGCACCGTCATAAGCCAGTTTGGCCAGATAGTCAGCCTCAAATTTTATGCGATATATTTTCTCTATGCCACCCAGATGGGCTATTTTCTTGTCG
Source organism: uncultured Prevotella sp. (assembly GCA_905202125.1). Lineage (GTDB taxonomy): Bacteria > Bacteroidota > Bacteroidia > Bacteroidales > Bacteroidaceae > Prevotella. The sequence continues at coordinate 18,782 of CAJKQX010000024.1, read as the reverse complement.
GCCTCATCTTTGGGCAGAGGGTTCTGTCCGTTCTCGTCGGTGGTGAATTCCTTGTACAGATCCTCAACTGAATAGTTTTTGCGAACATCATCCTCCGTACCGAATTCGGCGGGAATGGGGAAAAAGGGCATGATGGGATCGTGGTCGATACTGTAACACTCCACCTTATCCAATATCTCAAGCGTATTGGCCATCGCCTCGGGCACATCGGAGAAGATCTCGTTCATCTCCGCCCGTGTCTTGAACCATTCCTGCTTTGAATAGAGCATACGTTTGGGATCGTCCAGGTCCTTGCCCGTAGCGAGACACAAGAGGTGGTCGTGAGCCTCGGCATTCTCCTTGTCCACGAAATGCGCATCGTTGGTACACACCAGTTTGACGCCATACTCGCGCGCCAGTTCGATAATCACCTTATTGGCCTTTTGCTGCAAGGGAAAAGTCTCGCGGTTGGCTCGTTGATTGGGATCTTTGACCTCATGGCGCTGCAGTTCGAGATAATAATCGTCGCCGAAAACCCTCTTATGCCATTCTATTGCCTGACGCGCGCCCTCTATGTCGCCATTGAGTATCTTGGCAGGCACCTCTCCCGCTATACACGCCGAGCACACAATCAGCCCCTCATGAAACCTTTCCAGCTCCTCATGGTCCGTACGCGGACGCATATAATAGCCGTCCACCCAGGCCCTTGACACCAGTTTTATCAGGTTTTTGTATCCCGTGTAGTTCTTGGCCAGCACCACGAGGTGGTATCCACTCATATCGCCGCGCTCCTTGACCTTGTCCTCCTTGCGCCGATGAGCCACATACATCTCACAGCCGAAGATAGGTTTGAAGGGTTCCTTGCCTTCATCCTTGCGTTTGCCGTTGATACTCTTACAATAATTATAAAGCTCTTTCACACCGAACATATTGCCATGATCGGTGATTGCCATGCCCTTCATGCCGTCGGCGATGGCCTTATCCACAAGTCTGGTGACGCTCGACTGTCCGTCGAGTATTGAGTAATAAGTATGAACGTGCAAGTGTATGAAGTCTTCCATTTTGTGTATTTTGAGTTTCAAAGTTACCACATAAAAACGATACGGCCAAAAGAATGATATTAAAATTTGTCCAATCTCCAAAAAACAATTATCTTTGCAGAAATATATATATATTCGGAATATATGATAAAAAGAATAAAGAAATTCAAAAAGATACGCCTCCATCGCGAGGGCACCGATACACTCATCTATGGTTTTATTGTTTTGGCAGCAATAGCACTGTTGCTGTGGAGATTTTTGGACAATAAAATTCCATTCTGGTGTTTCGCTGTCATTGCCGTAACGGTATATTGCGTAGTAGTCAATTTCTTCCGTTGCCCGATAAGATATTTTCCCGATGAAGACACCGAAAACATCGTTGTGGCACCTGCCGATGGCCGTATCGTCGTTATAGAAGAGGTGGAAGAGGACAAATATTTTCACGACCGCAGAATCATGGTGAGCATTTTCATGAGCCTGTTCAATGTTCACGCCAACTGGTTCCCTGTGGACGGACGCGTGAAAATGGTACGCCATCAGAACGGCAACTACCACAAGGCATGGTTGCCCAAAGCGAGTGAGGAGAACGAACATGCCGACATACTCATCACAACGCCCGACGGCCGCGACATTTTGTGCCGTCAGATAGCCGGAGCGATGGCACGTCGCATCGTGACCTACGCCAAAGAGGGTGAGGAATGCTACATCGACGAGCACATTGGATTCATAAAATTCGGTTCCAGAGTGGACCTCTATCTGCCTTTGGACAGCGAGATCTGCGTGAAAATGGGACAAGCAACAACAGGCGATCAGACCATCATCGCCAAACTAAAGCCGCAAGATGCTTGATTTTATTAAAAAGAACATACCCAACACCATAACGTGTTGCAATCTCGTTTCGGGATGTATTGCCACCGTGTTTGCGCTGCAAGACAACCCAGGGATGGCCATATTATGGATTATCATAGGCGCTGCCTTCGATTTTTTCGATGGCATGAGTGCTCGTCTTCTGAATGTTTCTTCGCCCATCGGCAAAGAGCTCGACTCGCTGGCCGACGACATCACGTTCGGCATAGCACCGGCATCGATAGTGTTCAGCGAACTGTCGGTCATCGATTATCCGTCGTTTCTCGAACCGATAAGACCATTTCTACCTTACTTTGCATTCACGATAGCGGCCTTCTCGGCACTGCGTCTGGCCAAATTCAACCTCGACACGCGTCAGGCCACATCATTTATAGGTATGCCCACACCGGCCAACGCTCTGTTCTGGGGATCGCTCATAACCACGCTCGGCGACGAAATACATTCGTCTGAATATTCACTCTTCGTGATTCTGGCACTGATAGTGCTGTGCGACTGGCTACTCGTGGCCGAAATACCGATGTTCGCCCTCAAGTTCAAGAACTGGGGATGGAAGGGCAACGAACTGCGTTACATGTTCATTCTCTATTCGGCCTGGCTCATCGCATACGGATTTATCGGTGCGTTCTGGATTATCATCCCGAGTTACGTGCTCGTATCGATATTCGCAGACCTTCATGCCAAAATCAAAATAGAGAACGGTGACAAATAAACAATCATTAAAAAGACACTCATGTTTATCATCAAATTCATATTATTCCTGATTATTGCCATAGCCCTGCTGTTCGGTCTGGGATTGTTCAGTATCATGAACAAGATACAGAACAACATGCGCGGCCACGACCGTCAGGGACGTCGCAACACAGGCTACGGTAGCAATCCGTACGGCACCAACGGCAGCCACACTTCTCACGCCAACCGTCCCGGAGAGAGAAAGAAAATCATTCCGAAGGACGAAGGAGAGTATGTGGATTTCACCGAGGAATGACCAAACCCTTAAGACAATAAATACACATTATAAGAAAGCGCACTTGCGATACGGTTATTCAGTCCGTCGCATGTGCGCTTTATGATTTATCGATTGTACGGAATCATACGATTACACGTTCTATCCGCGCCATCTTGTGTTGAGACAATATCAATTATGAACGTATGTTCCGATATCCTCGCCCTCCATGACACGGCGCAGATTGTCGAGCACGTCCATATTGAATACGTATATGGGCAGATTGTTCTCCTTGCACATCGTCACGGCCGTGAGGTCCATCACCTTCAGGCCGCGCGTGTAAATCTCATCGTATGTGATGTCCGAGAATTTCACGGCCGTGGAATCCTTCTCAGGGTCGGCAGTGTAGATGCCGTCCACACGTGTGCCCTTGAGCATCACGTCGGCCTCGATCTCTATGCCGCGCAGCGACGAACCGGTGTCGGTGGTGAAATAAGGCAGTCCGGTGCCGGCAGAGAAGATACATACATATCCGGCCTCCAATGCCTCGATGGCCTTCCATTTGGTATAAAACTCACCAATAGGTTCCATGCGAACAGCCGTCATAACCTTAGTCTTCACTCCATTCGCGTCCAAAGCGGAGCTCAAAGCGAGCGAATTGATGACCGTGGCGCACATTCCCATCTGGTCGCCCTTGACGCGATCGAAACCGCGCGACGCACCGCTCAGACCTCTGAATATGTTGCCGCCGCCGATGACGATACCTATTTGCACACCCATGTCGTGCACTTCCTTGATTTGTCGGGCATAGTCGCTCAGTCTCTGCGGGTCGATGCCATAATGCTGATTGCCCATGAGGCTCTCGCCACTGAGCTTTAAAAGTATTCTTTTGAATTTAGCCATATTTATTATTATATAATGTAACTCACTTCCTTGAACATATATCTGCGTTCGCGTCCGGCCGTATCTACGAGCACCAGTGTGCCGTTATCCTCCACCGATCTGATGCGCGCTACGAACGTTCCGTCACGGTCGGCATACCCATACACCCCCTCGCGACGGTAAAGGGCCGCATGATAGAGCCGCATGATCGTGTCGTAGTCGCCCTGCGAGACGATGTCGTAATAGCGGGCGAAGGACTGTATCAGTTTGTGCAACAGTTGGTCGATGTCCACCTCATGACCCAAGATATTGTATAGTGACACGGGATTGGGAGCATCGCTCACGAACACTTGCTGATTCACATCTATGCCGATGCCATATATGCACCGCTCTATGACGCCATTGCGGACCGATGTCTCAATGAGCGTACCACTGATTTTGCGGTCGCGCCAATACACATCGTTGGGCCATTTCAGAGTGATATCGGAGGTATAATGGTCAAGAGCGGCCTTCACAGCCAGCGCACCGGCCATCGACAGGACGAACTGTCGCCTTACAGGTACACCCGGGCTGCATATGCCCAATGACAGAAGAAGGTTCTTGCCCTCTTCGCTCTCCCATGTGTTCGTGCCCTGACCGCGCCCGGCGGTCTGATGACGGGCCGTGACCACTATCAACTCCTGAGGTCCGGGCATCACATTCTGGCGCATATAATTGTTGGTGGAGTCCACCTCGTCAAGTCTTATCAATTCTATTTTCATATCTTTTCAGAACAACAGCAACGGATTGAAGGCATCTTCCACATGCTCGATCTGCATATTGCCGGGATTGCTGCCGACCACCGTGATGATATCAAATCTCAACTCCTCCTCCACATCGTTCTGCTTGACATAAGCATCCGCCGCGCGGCATAGGTTTCTCATCTTGTTTACATCCACTGCCTCGACGGCATCGACCACCGAATCGATGGCGCGCGTCTTCACCTCGACAAACACCAGCGTCACGCCATCGGGAGCGAGGGCTATGATATCGATATCGCGATGCCCCAACCGCCAGTTGCGCTCACGGACTACATAGCCGCAGTCTTTAAGATAGCGTTCTGCGGCATCTTCGCCCCATCGTCCCAACTCATTGTGTCGTGCCATACTGATGATTTGATATTAATCCGGTGTGGAGCACGGGACTCTTACCCTATGCCAGCATCAAAATCGTTCAACAAAAATAATGCAAATCGGACGAAACACAAAATAATTAGCCACTTATTTTGGAAACGACTATCAACGTGAAAGAAATTGTCGGCCAAAAAGAATTGTTGAATCCCTTTCTGTAAACATCCGAAAGCAGAAGATAAGTTCATATAATGAACTACAATCGGGCAAATGTTAAAATTTACAGCCTCATATTTCGCGTATTTTGAAAATAAAAAATGCGGATCCAAAATATCGCAGAAATTGGCTGTTTTTATAATCACCTATAAATCAAGACAATACAAAATACGGCATATTAAATATGCGTTCCAAATATTAAAAATAATGCCAAATTCACTCAAAAAAGTGGCTTACTTGGGTTAAGAAAGGGCCCCTTTCGCACTCTAAAAGGGTTCCTTTCGCATCACAAAAGGGTTCCTTTCGCAAAACCGATGGGTAAAAATGTGGAGATTGGAGGAATTTTGATGGTTTTTGAAAGTATTTTTTATAGTCAAAAACACAGAACGACTAAAAAAGTGGAGAAAATCAGGAAGAAGATTTTAAGTTAAAATTTAACATTTGCCGGTTGTTACTTTTTCCGTCATTTGTCGGCACAAGTGTGTCGTACGATCAACGATTGACACATATTTTTATACTCATAAGATCATGTTTTGAGAAAAACATATTAAATTTGCATGTGGATTTACAGATCCGACATCATCACTTATGACAAAGAGCGAACAGGAAATCAAAGACGAGAATTTCATGCGCAAGGCATTGGACGAGGCCGAAATAGCCATGCAGGCGGGCGAGATACCCATCGGAGCCGTCATCGTGTGCAACGACAGGGTGATATCCCGTGCCCACAATCTGACCGAGACCCTGGGCGACGTGACGGCACATGCCGAGATGCAGGCCATCACATCGGCCGCCAACACCATCGGCGGCAAATATCTGAAAGACTGTACCCTCTACGTCACTGTGGAACCATGCGTGATGTGTGCGGGCGCAGCGGGATGGGCACAGCTCTCGCGCATAGTCTACGGAGCACCCGAAGACAAACGTGGATACCGACGCTTTGCACCACAGGCACTCCACCCCAAAGCCACGGTCACGGCAGGTGTGCTTGAGGAAGAATGCCGACAGATGATGCAGGATTTTTTCAAACAGAAGCGATAAGCCACACCTCGGCAAAGCGATAAAAACCGTATCGACAGAGAAACAGACCACAACAATAAAATTCTAATAATATGTTAAGTGAAAAACGCAGCAGTATGCTGCACGGTGTATTACTCATAGCGCTGTTTTCATGCGCTGCATTCTACATTGGCGACATGAAAATCATCAAGGACATGTCGCTCAGTCCGATGATTGTGGGCATTGTGCTCGGTATGCTTTATGCCAACAGTCTGCGAAACAATCTGCCCGAGACATGGGTTCCGGGCATACAATTTTGTTCCAAACGCATACTGCGCATAGGTATCATCCTCTATGGTTTCAAACTGACATTCCAGAATGTGGCAGAGGTGGGCATGGCCGCCATCTGCATCGATGCCATCATTGTGACGCTGACCATCTGTGGCGGTGTGCTCATCGGCAAGTTGCTGAAGATGGACCGGGGCATCGCCCTGCTCACATCCGTGGGTAGCGGTATCTGTGGCGCGGCAGCCATCCTGGGCGCCGAGTCGGTGGTCAAGGTCAAGCCATACAAGACGGCCGTGGCTGTATCCACGGTCGTGATATTCGGCACCATCGCCATGTTTCTTTATCCGGTGATATACAACAGCGGCATTTTGGACCTTTCGCCTAAGGGCATGGGCATATTCACGGGCGCGACAGTGCATGAGGTGGCCCACGTCGTGGGAGCCGGCAACGCAATGGGCAAGCCCGTATCCGACCCGGCCATCATCACAAAGATGATCAGGGTGATGATGCTCGTGCCGGTGCTGCTGGTGATAAGTTATGTCACCATGCGCAAGGCGGCGGGAGATGAAAGCAAACGCGGCAAAGTATCTATTCCCTGGTTTGCACTGCTCTTCCTTGTGATGATCGGTGTCAACTCTACCGGACTGATACCTGCCGGAGTCGCCGAACTGATAAACAATGTGGACACATTCCTGCTCACGATGGCCATGACAGCTCTCGGCGCAGAGACCAGCATAGACAAGTTCCGCAAAGCCGGTTTCAAGCCGTTCCTGCTTGCATTCATCCTCTTCATCTGGCTCATGGGAGGCGGATATCTCCTCGCCAAATACATGGCACCATTATTCGGATAGGACTGACTTAGCCTGTATCCGTGCCATTATCCCCTTAATACGAATAAAACGACACGTGGAGTCTGAGACTTAAAGTCTCTGCCCACGTGTCGTTCTCATTATCCGGTTTTTGAAATCTGTTGATTGATTCGGGTCGCACGGATGAAAATTGACTGTGATACCGCAATTATGGTATCCGGGAAACAGTATATCATTCATCTTCAACTTCACATGGCAACCTCGATATAGGGCAAATAAAAAAGCAGTCAGAAATAAATCAGACTGCTTTTTGCTTTTTCAAGTGATCCGCTTGGGGCTCGAACCCAAGACCCCAACATTAAAAGTGTTGTGCTCTACCAGCTGAGCTAGCGGATCTCCCGTTTGTTATTGCTTATTGTTCTAAAGCGAGTGCAAAAGTATATATTTTTTTCTTAACCCACAAATTATTTCGTGTTTTTTTGTGGAATTTTATCGTTTTCATACTCTTTGGTCACATATCTCTGCCAATAAGCTATGATGAGAGTCGTCAGAGGCAGCGCGACAATCAGTCCGAGAAATCCGAGTGTGGCTCCCCATACAGACAAGGAAAGCAAGAGTATGGCCGGGTTGAGTCCCATGGCCTTGCCCATGATTTTGGGAATAAGAATCGTTTCTGTGATTATCTGTACCAATATGAACAGTCCGACAGCCATTCCGAATATATACCAAAAGTTTTGTCCTGTCTCCGAGGCCTTCAGCATCGCGAGGAAGGCTGTGGGTATGATGGCAAACGTGTGGAGGTATGGCACGAGGTCCATCAGTCCGATGAGTATGCCCAGACCTATCGCCATAGGGAAATCCATGAGTGTGAATCCGATGCAAAACAATATTCCCATGCACAGAGCCACCGTACTCTGACCGCGGATGTAATTGTTGAGTTCGCGCTCGACATCGCTCATCAGCTCATGCCAGAACGGTCGGTTCTTCTTGGGAAAGATCTTTATCCAGTTGGTTGTGAGGTATTCGTAATCGAGAAGAATAAAAAACATATACAGCAAAGTGATGCAAGAGGCCACGATGCTGATGATGATGTTAGCCGTCTGACCCAGCACGGAGAACACGCGGGGCATGGCCACCTTCAATGTATCGCTGAAATCCTTGCTCTTGAAAAATCGTTCTATCTCCTGCTGATTGTCCTCAATCCAGTGTTTCACGATGCCGGAGATACTGTCGGTATGGGTGGTCTGATGCAACCAAAGCATAAGAACATCATACAGTTTTTGAAACTGCTCAAACATGGGAGGAATGATAAAATATATCATTGCACCTATGATCGATATCACAAACAGCATGGCCAGGATGATGGACAAGGCCCTGACTTTGACCTTGAGCCGGTATTGAATGAATTTGACGAACGGATAAAGCAGGTAGGCAAAGAGCCACGCGATAAAGAACGGCAGCAGGGCTCCGCTGAGATAATTGAAGACAAAGAGGACGGTCAGCACTAGAAGTGTGACAAGTGTTCCTCTGATGAACTTGTCGAAAGTGATTTTTTGTTCCAACATTATTATAATAATAAGAGCCCGAAACGATGCTCAGGGATTGTTCCGGTCTTTGTTTTGAATTGCTTTCTGATAGCATTCGCGGCACAACGGCTCATATTCAGTCTCCTCACCGAGCATCACCCTCTTGTCTCCGTCGACTATACGATGACTGATGTAAGCCAGATTGCCGCACTTGACACATATCGCGTGGACCTTAGACACATCGTCGGCAATGGCGCACAAGGCCGGTATCGGACCGAACGGAACACCCTTGAAATCCATATCCAGACCCGCAATGATGACGCGCACACCACGGTTGGCCAGTTGATTACACACATCGACAAGACCGGAATCAAAAAACTGGGCCTCATCGATGCCTACCACGTCGATGTCGGATGACAAGAGCAAGATGCTCGAAGACGAGTCGACCGGTGTCGAAGGTATCGTACTGCGATCGTGACTCACCACATCCGCATCCGAATAGCGGGTGTCGATGGCCGGTTTGAAGATCTCGACCTTCTGCCTGGCAAACTTGGCACGTTTCATTCGCCGGATAAGTTCCTCGGTCTTGCCCGAGAACATTGAGCCACAGATAACTTCTATTCTGCCTGGGCGACGCTGCTCGCCCGATAAATATTCCATCATGATAGATGCAAAAGTACGAATACGTTTTAAAAATTGCAAAGAATTAAGTGCTTTTTTTGTAAGTGATAAATATTTCCTTATATTTGTCCTTGATATGGGAATTTTATATATTGTACCCACTCCGGTGGGAAACATGGAAGATATGACAATGCGTGCCATACGTGTTCTGAAAGAGGCCGATATGATATTGGCCGAGGATACGCGAACATCAGGAATATTGCTTAAGCATTTTGACATTCAAAACAAACTGATGTCGCACCACAAATTCAACGAGCACGGCACATCGGCCTCCGTTGTCGAAAAGCTAAAGGCCGGCATGAACATAGCCCTCATCAGCGATGCGGGTACGCCGGGCATCAGCGACCCGGGATTCTTTCTGGCCCGCGAGGCCACACGGGCCGGCATCACGGTGCAGTGCCTGCCCGGAGCCACGGCATGTATACCGGCCATCGTATCGTCAGGTTTGCCTTGCGACAGATTCTGCTTTGAAGGATTCCTTCCGCAGAAGAAAGGTCGGCAAACGTTCATGGCATCCCTTGCGGAGGAGTGCCGCACGATGGTGTTTTACGAATCGCCATATCGTCTGGTGAAGACGCTGACCCAGTTTTCAGAGGCCTTCGGCACGGACAGAGAGGCTTGCGTATGCAGGGAAATATCCAAAATACATGAACAGTGTGTGCATGGCACGATAGCCGAACTGATCGAACATTTCACCACAAACGAACCTCGCGGCGAGATAGTCATTGTCGTTGCGGGAAAGAGCAATAAAAACAAGAAATCAAAAAACGACTAATATGAGAAACCTATTTATTTTAATGTCTGCGTTTGCAGTGTTTGCTTTGAGCGGTTGTCAGGAACAACGTAAAGCGCCCGAGATGACAGATACTCATCAAAACGATTCATTGCAGAAGATAATAACACAAAAAGACAATGAAATCAATGATATGTTGGAAACGCTCAATCGTATCGAGGATGGTTTCAGAGAAATCAACGAAGCCGAAAACCGGGTAAGCATCATGAAAAACGGAGAGGGTGCCAACCGCAAGGAAAGGCTCGTTGAGAATATCCAGTTCATCTCCAATACAATGAGACAAAACAGGGAACTCATCGAGAAACTGCGTGAACAACTGCGCGGAAGCAGCATCAAGGGCGACCAATTGAAGAAAACCATCGACAACCTTGTGCTCCAACTCGAGGCTAAAGATCGCCAGTTGCAACAGCTCAGAGCAGAGCTCGATGCAAAGAACATTCACATCACGGAACTTGACAAGACCATCGACAATCTGCACACCAACGTGGACGAACTAACGAAAGAAAATACACAGAAGAGCGAGACGATAAATGTGCAAGACAAGCAGCTCAACACCGCATGGTTTGTCTTCGGTACAAAGAACGAACTGAAGGAACAAAAAATCATCGATGGCAACAAGGTATTGGAGTCCAATTTCAACAAAAACTATTTCACGAAAATAGACATCCGCGTGGAAAAAGAAATCAAGCTGTACTCCAAGTACGCCAAAATCCTGACCATGCACCCGTCTGGCAGCTATTCATTACAGAAAAACGCAAGCAACCAATACGTACTGCGCATCAACAATCCTGACATATTCTGGTCGACAAGCAAATACCTTGTGATACAGGTGAAATGAAATAACAGATGCTCATACAAAAACGCCGGCGATATCGACACTATCATGATATCGCCGGCGTTTTTAGTTTACTCTTGTTCAGTCAGCCAATGGCGTGACACAGATATTGCTTACAGTCATGCCGTTGGTATTGAATTGGATTCGGCCTGTTTCCAGTTTCTCACGGTAAGTGACCATCGTTCGGCATCCCGCAATCTCCGTATCGATAATCGAACCGTCGTATTTCCGAGAATATTTCACCACCATCCTCACCTTGAAAGGTTTCTCGGTGTTTATCAGATTCTCAATTGCGTAATTGCCGCCACGGTGGGGTTCACCACCTTCGCGCAAAGATTTCTCACGCGAAGATTTCGAGCCTGTGCCGCTATACTGCGCCCTCATGCCTCCGTCAAGGATGCTCCACTCGCAACTATTTTGCGTACCCTTATTTATTTCGGGATAGAGATTAAGACTCAGACTGTTGTCCCGAGACTCTCCGGGTTGCACATCAAACGTGATCATAAAAGAACTCTCAGGAACAGATGTGACAACATCATCTTGCGCAGTGACATACTGAATTGCCCCGGATGTGGCAGGCACGAGTTCTTTCATCCACTTTGTACCGATGCGACCGTTGTCCATCCGCACCAGTTCGTGAACCACCAACGTTCCGCCCCAGGCCTTTAGCCATGTCCAACCGGCCATGACATAACGGTCGTCATAGATCTTTGAGATGGTCGGAACACACAGTCCGTTGTAGAAATCTTCACCAGCTGCCACCACATCACGATAATTTTTATCCGTGCCATCCGACTTTCTCGACCACAGATTGGTGAATCCACCTATTATATAATCATACTCTCCCCAATGGAAGAAGAATGTGCAGTCACCGCCCGAAGGAAAATCCTTGTCCAGACAGTACCATTGTCCGTTCACAGCATCAGCTGTCCACGTGCCTTTGGCTCCATAATTGGCGAGCATCTTGAGTTCGCCTTTAGGATCGACATAAATACTCGGATTCTCGCAAGGATGGAACAGCAGACCGGTCTTTTTGAAATTCACACCGTCGTCACTCACCGAATATGACGAACCGGCAGCAATACCTTTCAAGTCGTGACGGTCGAAGGTGCCGGCATGGCCGTGCCGCTCCAGATAGTCGTACATTTCGGGCAGGGCTGTCTGTTCGCGCGGATAGAGGCGCGTGGTGTGATAACCATAGCTCAGACAAAGTTTACCGTCGGACACAAAGGGAGTTCCCGTTCCAAACGTCTCCCATTGCTCCTCGATAGGCACGGCGGCCTCATGCTCGGTCCAATGGATGAAATCCTTCGTGCTGAGATGTTCGAAATAATGTCCTCCACGACCGAACTTGCTCTGATGGCCGCGTCTGTCGTAAAGGTAAAACAGATGATACGTGCTGTCGTAAAACAGGCTCACTACATCCCCCACCCAACTGTTGTGACCGAAGGGTGACCAATATTGCACGGGAGCAAATTCGCTTGTGCCTGCTGTCCTGTCGTAAGTGGACGCCGGAAAGCGTATTTCGGCTTCACTCACAAAGTCGTCATCTATTTTCCACGACTCTATTTTGGACGCATCGGGATATCCGAACGGGAAATCGTTGTCAAGCAAACGGCCATCAACATACATCGTCCAACGCACTCCATCAAAGTTGAGTGCCACATCATGTTTGCCAAAAGGAATGTCAAGCATTGCAAGAGGAATACCGACAGGCATTGGAGTCACGTTGCCGTCTGTCGGAGATACGAGATAGAGTCTGGCCTCCAACACCGGCACCGAACCGTCGGGCATCGGGTATGCAGGATAGTTCTGGCGGTCGCGATCAAGCGGATTGTGGGGTCTGAGATTCACCTCGAGCACTCCGGGAATATCTATCAGGCGGCGCTCCTGAGTAGGATTTTGCAACTGTACTTTGAAATTCACTGTGAACCCTTTCTTCACATCAGCCACTTTCGGCAGTATATCCGTCACCTTCGACTGATTGAGAACCGATGCCGGAGCAACCTTGTCTGCTACCACCCACGAGTTGGGCAACAATTTGATTTGGGCACTCTCCCCTGCGTTTTGAGCCGGACAGGATACATTTACTGCCGTTATCATAAGCGCGAGAAATATAAACGCGTGGATTATTCTACATTTCATCGTTACCATATTTTTTCATCCCATTTGCTTATTACAATATTTTTGAATTTAGCCTTGCCGTTCTTCAGGAAAAAGAAGAGTCTGTCTCCCTTCTTCTCAGGGAGTCGGTTGATGATCGAGCGTTTACCGTTCACGTTCATATCGATGAACTCGTCTTTGAGTATCAGATCCACATTCACCGTTTTGTCAAGGTCCTTCACAGTGTTTATTCCTGTATTATAAATGAAAACACTTTGTTTGTTGGAGTTCAGCTCGACCTTGTATCCGCGATGATTCTTGTCATCACCTCTCACGAATAGTCCCGCCTCATCATAGTTACCGTCAGGTTCAAAATTGAATGTGATGCGATAATTCACCGGCAGTCCTACGGCTTCAGCTATTCCTGTTCCGTTTGAAGCGTCGATGGAAACGGTCCTGTCTGCCACCGATCCGGTAGCATTGTCGCCGGAGGTGGTGAATGTCTGCAGAGTCATTGGGGTCATCTCGGGCAGCGATTCTTTCAGAAACTTGGTGTTGAGCGTACCGTCCGGTTCCTGCACAACCTCCCTGAGAAGCATGTTTCCACCCCATATCGCTCCATCAAAATCCTTACCGTGACTACGACACGGCATATATGCCACGGCTATGCGGCGTCCGTCTACGAATGGCGCCGTCTTGTAGACGCTGGCCCACTGTTCCACGAAAGACTGTGTGGCGGGATACTGCCACGGTCCGAAAGGATTTCTGGACATCACATAATATGTGTCGCCACCGATACTGTAAAGCAGATAGTACCAGTCGTTCCACTTGAAATAATCCGAGCACTCGGGCGTTCCCACCTGTCCGGCAAGCGGTGATTCTATCTGTTTCCAGTCTTTCATATCTTTCGACACGAGATGACAGAGATATCCGCCGTGACCCTCTATCACTGGGTCTTTCTTGTATCCGGAGATGAACAGATGGTATGTGCCGTCATCATCCTTGAAAACCTTCGGGTCTCTGAAATCGCGGCTCACGCACTCCTCGGGCGGAAAGTAGAACGGATTGGGTTTTTGTTTGACGAATTTCAGACCCTTATCCTTGCTCATGGCGTAGCTCAACTGCTCGTGAACGCCCTTGTCGTCCTTCACTCTCGTGGAATAGAATGCGTAAAATCTGTTTTTATCGGCAATCACCGAACCTGTGCATATCGACTTTTCCCAGTCCTCCTCTATGGCTACCGCCACCGGATGATGGGTCCAGTTCACGAGATCCTTCGATGTGCTCAACGCCCACTGATGTCCGCCGAGGCCTCCGAGACCGGCATGATGACCTTCGTCCAGAAGCCAGTAAATATAAAATGTACCATTATGAAAATAAGGCATGCAATCGCCTGTGAACAGATGCGCCTCCTTCGGTTTGAAATATTGAAGGGACGTCGTGCGCTGGATGGACGGATTATAATCCTTTACGACCTGTGCCGCACAGTCCAAGACCACCATCATCGACATGAACAGAACTTTTAACTTCATTGGTTTAATATTTTAGAATTTATATTTATCAGCACGAAACGAGTGCAAACATACAACTTTTTATTTATATTTGCAAATATAAATGTAAATAATATGATATTCATTTCGATTTACATTAATTTTACATTCATTTCGACAATTGTTTACTTTTTTATTTGGTTATTCGCTAAATAATATTTACTTTTGCGCTACTCAACAATCAAACACAATGGAAACAAAGCTTACGTACAAGTCGATTTACGAACTTCTCAGAAAGGATATCTTATCGGGTGTCTATGCCGAAGGGGTCCTCATGCCCACAGAATCTGTCCTGTCGGAAAAGTTCGGAGTGTCACGCCCGACGGTAGCCAAAGCTTACAACAAGTTGCAGGAAGAAGGACTGATCACAAAGAAAAAAGGAATGGGCACCATAATAAACCCATCCCGCAAGCAGAAAGACAAGCCCCGGTTCGGTCTTTTGCTACCCGGTGCCGGTGAATCGGAGATTTTTTCTATCATCAACGACTGTTTGCTCAGATTCTCCGAGGAAGATCGGTTCGACTGCCTTTGGGAAGGTGCTACGGCCAGCAACGCCGACACGAGACGCGAACTGATAGAGAGTTGCTGCAACAATTATATTAAACAAGGTGTCGACGGAATTTTCTTTTCCCCTCTGGAGAGGGTGAACGACGCCCACATCATAAACAATGAGATATGCAAAAAGATTGAAGAGGCCGGGATCCCCATTATACTCATCGACCGCGACGTATGCGACATTCCCTCACGGAGCAAGCACGATCTTGTCAGTCTCGACAATTTCAGTGCCGGATGCACAATGGCCCGACATCTTGTCGAGTGCGGATGCACGGACATTCATTTCGTCTACCGTCCCGACTCGGCCGCTTCCGTGAGACTGCGACTGGCCGGAATCAGGGATACTTTGCTCCGTCACGATATTCCATTGTCCGAAAACAACATCCATTGCGTCAATCCTGAAGACCCCGAAACAGCAGCAGCTATTAACATAAAGTCGGGAAAGACAGGTATAATATGCGCCAACGACTCCACAGCCGCAGTGTTGATGTCTACACTTGGCGACGCCGGACATGACGTTTCCACCGACTTTCTGATTTGCGGATACGATGATATGAAATATTCATCACATCTCCGCTATCCACTCACATCATTCCGCCAGCCATGCGTCGAGATGGCCGACACAAGCGTCGAACTGATGATGCGCAGACTGTCTGCACCCGCATCGCCCACACTGACTGTCACTCTGACAGGTTCGATCGTTGTACGCGAATCAACCAAATTCAAAAAATAAATCCAATAATATATGTTTCACATCGGCATTGACATAGGCACCAGTTCAATCTGCGGCGTCCTGCACAATCCAGATACCGGCGAATGCGAATCGCTGACAAAGGATAACAAGGCTGCACTCACATCATCTTTCCAATACGAAAAAGCACAAGACCCGGACATGATATTCAGATGCGTGACCGAGATTCTCGATCATTTCACATCGCTCCATAATGAAATCGGCGGAATAGGATTGAGCGGCCAGATGCACGGCATACTTTATATCGACCGTGAAGGACGTGCTGTCAGCCCGCTTTACACATGGCAGGACGGCAGAGGCAACTGCCCTTACACCGGGAATCAGACCTATTCCGAATATCTGAGTGACACATGCGGACATCATGTTTCGACGGGATACGGACTTGTGACCCACTTTTATAATCTGAAAAACAATATTGTTCCTTCGGGCGCACACAAGATATGCACCATCATGGACTATGTCGCCATGCGTCTCACCAACCGCCATACTCCCGTGACCGAATACTCCAACGCCGCGGCACTGGGATTCTTCGACAAAGAGAAACTGGCATTCGACACCGTCGCTCTCGACAAAGCGGGAATAGACACCGGCATCCTGCCCCGGACCGGACCGTCCACGTCCTCATTGGGCCAATACAACGGCATACCCGTGTTTCCGGCCATCGGCGACAATCAGGCGGCCTTCCTCGGCACGGTCAACGATCGCAACAAGGCCATACATGTGACGGTGGGCACGAGCAGTCAGATTTCCGTTTACACGCCATCGTATGTCGAACTGGAAGGAATAGACACCCGTCCGTTGCCGGGCGGAGGATACATCCTCGTGGGAGCCGAACTGTGTGGCGGCTACGCATTCACATTGCTCAAGAATTTCTTTGCCGAAACGATACGTTTCATCTGCGGTAAGGAAATTTCGGACGAAGACATCTACGCCGCGATAACATCCGTCCCGTCGCTACAAAGCGACTCGCCGCTGACCGTGAGCACCCTCTTCGACGGTACAAGACAGGCCCACGACAAGCGTGGCGAAATCACGGGCATATCCACATCCAACTTTCTTCCGCAAGAACTTGTACGAGGTTTTGCGCGTGGCATCAGCGAGGCTCTCCATCGTTACTACGCCTCTTTGCCAGAGGAAATCAAAGAGGAGAAGACCCACATCGTGGCTTCGGGCAATGGAATGAAGAAAAACCATCTGATACATGAGGCTTTTCTGGAGCAGTTCGGATTGCCCGTCGTGTTCTCATCGAGTGCCGAGGAAGCGGCGTTGGGAGCATGCAAGGTAGCAGAAGGAATAATCTGAGATGTACGTAAAAGAACAGAACAAAGGCCCGAACGATTCTATTGGGTTGAGCCTTTGGCCTTTGTTAATCTTATGGGATAGGAAATCACCAGTTCCGTCAGGTCGGCTTTGGTGAGATGTGCCTTCACGTTGCACCCCACGGTGAGACCGTGAAGCTGCGGAATGGAGTAATGAATACCAATGCGCTCATAATAAGGCTTTTCTATCTCTTTGGCATTGTTGCCCATCTCACGATGCAGATACACGCCTAAAGCCATTGCCAGCGAGATGTTGTGATAAAACACCTGATGCTTGGCCGCAACGCCAAACGACCACGGACTATGCTTGCAGGTGAAACCGTCTTTTTGGTCCAGTTCCTTCACGTGGTCGGCATACGTACCGTAAAACAGGTCAAGCCCGATGCCGGAGGCGTACCGATACTCGTAGCGATACATGATGTCGGTCTGCAGTGAATAGGCGGCGTACAGACGGAATTTATCCGTGCGATAATCCTTATCCTCCGGGGCGATGTTGTATTGGGTCTTGAGCCAATCCTCATTCATGGTTTTCGCCCCGATGCCGAGAGCCACATCGCAGTACCAAAATTTCTCGAAAGCGGCCGGGCGGAAAGACTTTCGGTTTTGCACCAGCTCCTTGTAATAAGGCGTATAGCATAGCGCAACGGACGGCCCCACCATGTTCGACCCCTTGTTGGGGCGGTTGAGCGCTCCGTTGCTGTGATGATAATAGCTCACCCCGGCCTTCACACCCCAGTCGTTTGATATATGATATGTGGCATAGAGGCCCGCTCCGAAATATATCAGCCACCGCGAGCCCACGAGGTCGTTGTCTATCGAGTTGTGCCGATTGTATTTGCGGTGGGAGTAGCCCACTCCGAAATCGAACGAATAGCTTGTCTCCCACCGTCGTGAACGGAAGAAGGCGCGCGAGAACGAACCGTAGGCCGTGATGGTATTGCCCAGATGTGAGTCATAATCCACAGGCAGCGCCTGACCCCAGTCAGGGTCAAGCCCGCGGTGCATGGTCACCTTATTATTATAGCAAAAACGGATGCCGGCGCCCAACTCGGGATATCCGAACTTGGCGGCATAGGCATTGCTGTCCGACGGCAGACTGACAAAATTGAATTTCAAGGCCATCGAATAGTTGTCGTGGGTTTTCATGTACTTGGTCTGATACTTGTCCATGTTTATCACGCGACCGGGAACAAACTCCAGCGACAAACCCATACGACGGATGCTGTCGGCACGCTCGGCCATTGCCGGGAATGCCATCATGAGCAAGAATGCCGTCACATATATACGGTAACGCCAAAAACGATGTGGTGCCAATATTGCCATAACAGTTGCAAAGTTACGAATATGTTTCCACATCTTTAAATTTTTGACTTGTTTTGGTGATGTCCATGCCCGAAATTTATTCTCTTGTCTGACGTAAAAAAGATATAATCCGCAGAAATAACATCGTCTGAATTCGAACCGAAAACAAATGATAATCAATGTATTTCGGTGTAGGGCCGTGGGCCTGTTGAGCCCGCAATCAATCCATATTAAC
>CAJKQX010000023.1 GCA_905202125.1 uncultured Prevotella sp. | reverse complement strand
CATTTTTGCGATATTTCCGACCGAGACGGTTGCCCGGCCGAAATACGCCAAATTTTCGGCATTTTCAAAAGTTGTTGTGCGTCAACCGGATACGCGATATCCATATTTTTGATGGCCTCAGAAAATCTTGAAAAACTATGAAAATGGCCCCAAAAAGTGCCCGACTTGGTTTCCGAAAGGGCCCCTTTCACACTCTAAAAGGGTTTCTTTCGCACCCCGAAAGGGTCCCTTTCGCAAACCAAGAGGATAAAAATCGGAAAATAGGACGGTTTTTCACGTTTCGCGGAACGATTTTACCCGTTTTTCGGCCCGACATCTTTCTAAAACAGAAATAAATCCTGCAAAAACGAAATGTTAAAAATTTGGATTCGCGGGCGCGCCTGTCAGATATATGAAATCATGTGTCTCCGACATATCGAGAACTGCGTCCGAAAGGCGGGAATCGTTATTCCTTCGTGAAATCATCGGGGCAGGTGATGCGGTCGACCACCTCGCCGTCGGCCATGCGGAGCCACGTCGTGAAGGTGCGGCTGTCCTGGGTGAGCTCTATCACGCGGGCACCGTTGCGCTGGGGACAGTAGACGGTGCGGCCGCCGGTGTATTGGCCGTAGGAGAGGAGGATGCCGTGGTAGAGGGTGGAATAATTGTTGATGTGGTCGTGACCGGCAAACATGGCCATCACGTCGCCGGCCGAGCGCATGGCTGCAAACTCACCGGTGTTGATCTTCGGGGCGCAGGCCTCTTCGAAACGTTTGCCGATGAAGCGTGAGCGCTCGTCCTGCGCGGCGTAGTTGTATTCGGGCACCGGTATGTGCTGGAACACTATCGAGGGCAGGGGTGAGCCGCCGTTGGCACGTGTGTAGGCCTCGCTCCGGTTGCGATACCAGTCAATCTGGTCGAAATTCAGCCACGCATAACCCTTTATCTCTTTTATGGGTGAGTAGGAGTTGCTGTCGAAGACGTAGATGACGGCAGCGTCGCGACGGCCGTCGGCCGACTTGATGGGCAGGGCGAAATTGGCCATTCCGCTCACGCCGGGGGCTGTGGTGGTGAGACATCCGGGTTGTTTCATGACGTAGGAGAGAATCTCCTGACGGGTGCGGTCCTGCTCGTCGTCATGGTTGCCGAAGGTGTAGGCGAAGGGGATGCCGCGCTTGATCACCGGGGCGAAAGCGCTGTCGAGGGCTTCGAATGCCGGTTTGTCGAAAGCGATGTCGCCGGTGTAGACCACGAGGTCGGGACGTTCGGCGTCAAGTACGGCGTTGATGCACTGGGCGGCGGCGGACGATTCGGGGTTGCCGGGCTTCCAGTGCACGTCGGTGAACTGCACTATCTTTATGGTTTTCGAGGCGTTGAATTTCAAGGTCTGTGCCACAGCCGGGCATGAGGCGGCCACGATGAGGGCAAGACAGAGCATGCTCCTGAGATTGCTGAGAGTAAGGTGTTTCATGATTTTGGCTTTTATGTGATTTCAATTGCCAAAGATAGGGAAAATTGTTGTAACGGGCAAGGGTGTGAGAACGTTTTTTCAGTTGTCGCGATGAGACATCGGACACAATAATCATCTCGCCAAAGGTCGTCGGTTGAACCATAAAAAAGCCCGAACAAACCATCCATCCGGTCTATTCGGGCTTTTAAATCCAAAACAGTCATGAACTCTAATGACCGATTCGGGATCAAATGATAATGAATTTCTTGAATTTCTCCTGAATGATGGTGAGGCTCACCGACTCTTGGTCGCACTCTATCTTGACGACGCCGGAGCGTTCTTCTTTGGTGCTGGGATTCTTGGTCACCTCTACCACAATCTCGTTGTTTTCGTTGCGAGAGCAGTTCACCCATTCGGGTATCTCGGTGATTTTCCAGTCGGGATAGTTGCAGGTCACTTTCGCCTTCTTGAATTCTCCGCCCTTGCCTTTGAATTTCAGATAGGTGCAGTCCAGCGACAGTTTGACGTCGCGCACCACCTTCTTGGGTTCCGGATCTTTGGCTGCGGGAGCCGGTTCTTCATTCTCTTTGGCCGTGGCCGGGGCAGTCTTCTTGGTGGAAACCTTCTTGGAGAGTTGGGCTATGATGTTGCGGCAAGCCTTGATCTGCTGGTCGCAGAGATTCTTCTTGGTCTTGGAGTCATAGCATATCTTGGCTTTCTCGAAATAGGTGATGGCTTTCTTCTGCGAGGCCACGGTCATGGTCTGCTGGAGTTTCACACCTGTGGCAAACAGTTTGTCGCACGAGGCCTGTGCATGGGCCGTGGAGATGGAGGCACAGAAAACCGTCAATAAAAGAATAAATCTTACAATTCTCATGTCTTTTCTATTTTTATTATAAGGTGGGGGTTGTTTATAATCTCTCCCCACCCTATGATTTTTAAATTATTTTTGTTTCAGATACTTGTTCACATCCACAATCTTGCTGATGCTCGAGGCTCGGTCGTTGAACTCGCGGCCCACATCGGCATCGTCGACAAAGAGCTTGGCTTTCTCACGGAACGAGGCGTAGGCCTGTGCCAGTTTGGATGCTGTGGCGTCCATCTTGGACCGGATTTCCTTCACCGTCTTCGCCTGCCAGCCGGCACCCGCTTTGGAGGCGGCGGCCAATGCGGTCTCATAGTGTCGGTAAGCCTCGAGATAAGACTCTTCGAAATTCTCATCGTGGGCGTCGCCAATGCTCACAAGGGCGTCGGCAGCGGCTACGGATCGGGTGACGGCGGACTTGATGGAGTCGTTGCGCAGAGCGATCTGCTGTTGCTCTTGCTGCTCGGCAACCGCCTTGTTGTGGTTGAACGTGGCCACGCCGGCTACAACGCCCACCACAAACAAGAGGACGATGGCGGCAATGATCCAGACACGGTTTTTCTGGAAGGAATTCTTTTCACCGGCAAACACAATCTTCTCACCCTTCATGCCTGCCTCGGCATACTGCTCGAGCTGTTCGGCCGTGGGGCGTTCCCAGGAGTTGAGACGCAGACAGCGGCTTATCACGTCCTTGAGCTGATGGGAGAAATCGCCTCTGAGCTCGGGCACCGCAGCACCTTTCATCTGTATCAGTCCGCCATCATCGCCGAAGGGAGTGTCGCCCGTGAGCATCTCGTAGACGGTGGCACCGAGCGAATAGATATCGTTGGCCATGATGGGTTTGTTGTTGGAGCTGAAGCGTTCGGGTGCCATGTATGCTATCGTGCCGGCCGAACTGAACGCCGAACTGAGACTCTTGCGGAGCGTGGACTTGACGTGAGTGCTCACGCCGAAATCGGTGATCATGTAGTCGCCGTTCTCGCCTATCATCACGTTGTCGGGCTTGATGTCCTGATGTATCACGGGCGGATTCATGCCGTGGAGCCATGCCAGTCCGCTGGCCACGTCGCGAAGGAGGCGCCATGCTTCATGTTCGGACATGGTGCCCACCTGTTTCATGATGCTGCCCTGCGGACAGTATGGCAGGACGAGAAAGGGCTTGCGGTCGCACGAGTCGTAGTAGAGGGGTTTGAGCAGATTCTTGTGGTTGGCGTTGACCACGAGCGAGAACTCACGTGCGAGCACGTTGAGACCCTCGTCGTCGAGGCCCGTGGCCGGAGCGTATATCTTCAGAGCCACGTGTATGTCGGTCTTGGTGTCTTTGGCGAGCCACACCTCGGAGAAATTGCCTCGTCCGAGCAGCCGTTCCAAAAAATATCTGTCATTAAAGAGATTGTTTTCTTCCATTTCTGTGTTTATATCATTCAGTCTTGATCGTTATACTATAAAGAGAGTTTTTGGAGCTTGTCGTATATCCCTCGCCGTTGTCGTTGCCATAGTCGAAATCGAATACGAAAATGAGATGTCCGTCGGCAGAGGTGGCCGTCACGTCGGCAGAGAGGGTGTTGCGTCCGGAGTAGGTTTTGGTGGTCGGGGCCTTGTCTATGTTGATGGAGTAGCCCCACGACTTGAACTTGGCCAGTATCTGGTTGTAGCTCAGGCTCCAGGTCAATCCCTGAGTCTCCCACTGGTCGGGCATGATGTCGCTATTTGTGATGTAAATGTGTTCAAAGACATTATCCTTGTCGTGATCCCAGAATGTGAGACCTTTGATGTCGCAATATTGTGATCCCGAATCCATCTTCTTGACAGTGTAGCCTTTGGTTTTCATGTCTTTGACGGACGCTTGTCCGAGCATCATACCGTAGACGGGGAAGAAGCGGCTCAATGCGGACGAACTGCTGACCGCAGACGCCGTAGACTCATCGGCATACGCGGAATCGGCGCTCTCGGTGTCGTTGTACAGTTGCAACACCATGTTCTTGGCCGTTTCCAGTTCGGCAAGGTTCTTGTAAAAGACGTATTTGAACTCTTCGGCCGAATGGCAATACATCTCGACGGCAATCGAGATGGTCTTGTCCTCGGCGGCCACCACCTTAGCACAACGCATGTTCTTGTTGACCTCGTTGATGACGTTCAGCAGGAAACCTTCTTCGGTCTCACTGCCGTCAAGCCCCGAGCGATGGAACTCCACGTACACGGGATTGTAACCATCGAGGGCTATCCAGTAGGGCACACCCTCTTTCTTGAAATTCAGACTGTTGCTCTGCTCGTCTATCGACGGCATGAATCCTTCCTCCTGTAGAAACTGCTTGATGGACGAACGGAAACGGGCCAGCTCGGGTGAGATACCGTCGGCATTGACCGTCAATGAAGAAACAAAAGCGAGAAACGCTATCAATATGAATTTGGAATATCTCATATTACTTTTGATTTTTATTTTTATTTTTTAAATCGTACATATTGCCCGCATGGCCTTGTCGGCTATGACGACATACATCTTCACACTGCTCGGGATGCCCCATACCTTGCGGAACTGAGCCTTCATCTCTTTGCCGGCATTGCGTATGGTGCTCTCGTTCATTTCACCCATGTCGTACTTGGACATTTCGCTCAACTTGAGAGTTACCGTCACCGAACTGCTGTTGCAATCGATGGACTGTACATACACGCCGTCGGCTATCTTCTGCGGGCACGAGTTGGCGTCGTTGCGCACGGCCGACATCCATGACGAAGAGGAGCCCGAGTAGGAGGCAGGTGCCGCATAGGTTCCTGTGGCCTTCATGTCGTTCCAGTCGCTCTTGGCCGAGTTCCATGTCTGCGAACCGAGCAACTGACCCTTCTCGTTGAAATATTTGCGGGTCTTGGGCGTGGTGCCGGCAGCATCGTATTCGAGGACTACGCGTGATATGCCGTAGAACTTGTCAGACAGTTTACCGTTGGCGTCGCAGATGCGCTCCTCGGTGAGACGGTTCTTGTCGTTGTAGATGAATTTCTCGATGCGTATGCACTTGGATGTGTCGTAATATTTGCCCTCGGTCTTGTTGCCGTGGTTGTCGTAGGTGTTTACCAGTTTGGCGTAGCCCTCGCCTGCACATACGAGTTTGCGGTTGACATCATAATACTCGCTGACGAGGATGTTGCCCCTTCTGTCATACTCGGTCTTGAGAAGGAAATAGCCGTCGGACGAGAGGCGCGGCTTGCCGTATCCGTCATAGCACGATATCTCAGTCATATTGCCCCACTGGTCGTACTTGGCATGTCCCTCGGGATTCACGTCCTTGCCGGTGAGCGGTTTGCCGTCCACACCATAATTGTATTCGGCGATGACACGGTTCATGTTGTCAAACTTTCTGACGCGCTTGTGTGATTTCTGCTCGTCGATGCCAGGTCCGCCGGCAGCGTTCCAGTTGGTGCTCTGCACACAGTTGCCCATCTGGTCGTACTCGTTCTTGACCATGGAGTATGAGGCTCCGGGTTTGCTCACATTCTTGCCGCTGAGGTCGGTGTACCACTGCTTCACCACTCTGTTGTTCACGTCATACTCGGTATGCTCCACTGCCGTTCCACTGCGCAACTTGCCGTCGACAAGGGTGAAAGACTCTATGTTGTTGCCACGGCTGTCATACTTGTAGCGGATGTCATACACCAGTTTGCCGCCGGTGTTGTAGTCCTTGATGGCCGTTAGGAAATTGGTCTTCGCATCGTAGACATAGTCCACTTTGGAGTATCCATAACTTGCCATCACGGGTTTGCCACCGGTGTTGAAATATTGCATCGATTTCTGATTGCCTATTTCGTCATACTCTATGGTGTAACCTGCAAACAGGTCGGAGCCTGCCACGAGATTGCCATCGGTGCCTAAGAACGACATCTTCGTGAGCGCTCCCTGCCGGTTGTACTCCATGAGGTATGCCGACACGTTGCCGTCGCCTGTGGCCGGCTTGCCCGAGATGTCGAAAAAGGACTCCTTCACGAGTTTGTTGTATTCGTCGTACTCAAATTTCTCTTCGTGATAGTATCCGTCGGCGAGCACGGGTTTGCTGTCCTTGCCGAAGAGTTTCTGTGTGGTGATGTTACCGTTTTTGTCGTATGTGTTCTCGATAGCGGCCACACCGTTACTTTGCTCCATCGGTGTCTTGTTCTCATCGAAATAGCTCAGTTTGAGAGGCAGGCCCGTGGGGCCGGGTTCCACAGTCATGTAGCTGTAAGACTCGCCCTCGCTGGAGTAAGTGGTCAGAGCGCCGTGCTCGTCGAGGAACTCACGCTTGACGATGAATCCGTCGTCGTTGTGGCTGTCGCGCATGGTCACGAATCCGGACTTGCTGTATGCCGGCTGACCGTCCACACCGATACATGTCTGCGTGATGCGGTTGCCTTTGTCATCCATCTCATACTTGAATCCGGCCACGTTTTGGTCGGTGCGTATCGCCGGCGTATTGTCTAAGGTGTAATACATCTCGGAGATACGGTTGCCGTACTTGTCGTACGCCAGTTTGACAAGGCTGCAGTTGTTGCCGTCGTGCGAGCCTTTTCTTTCGGCGTTGAGGTAAGTCACCGAGGCCCAGTCATCGTTATCGTCGTAGGTGTATTCGCGAATGGCCAGTCCGTCGCTGTTGCTCGTGACGTTGCCATCGGCTCCGATAAACTGTTCTTCGATCTTGCGGCCTTTGCTGTCGTACTTGAATTTAGAGCCGTAGATGTTGTCCTTGTCGCCCGCCGGTACGTTCTGCAATCCCACATATTTGCGTTCGATGAGCAGTCCGTCGTCATCGTAGGTGAGCAGATAGCGCGAGATGCGGCTCTTCTCGTCGAGCACCGAGTTGCCGTTCTTGTACAGTTGGTTGGTGTTGGCATAGAGATTCATCTCCGTGCCATACTCGTCATTCTGTTTGAAAGTGACGGTCTTGAGATTGTCGTCATAGTCCATCTTGTAGAGCAGACAGCCGTACTCGTTGGACACGGTGGCGTAATCGATCTTGCCGTCGTCGGTATAGAAATAGCTCACGTCGGAATAGCGGCTGTTGATATGCTCCGTATCATTGTGCTTGACAATCTTTCCGGCGGCGTTGACGAGCGACATTCTTCTGAGCTTGTGCTTGCTGTATTCGAACTTATAACTCATCTCACGATGGGCCACATCGTTCTTGCTGAGGCGACCGATACCGTCGGGCACACCCCAATACTCGGCATAGTCCTTATAATAATACACTTTGGTGCGGTTGTAATCCCACAGGAATATGCCCACGCACATCACGAGACAAGCCACACCGGTGGCTACCAGTGCGATGAGCTTTTTCTGCGAGTGTTTCACCCACGAGCCGGTTTCCTGATAGAGTTCTATCTTCTGGCGTATCTCGTTGGCCTTGATACGTTTGGCCGGGTCTTGAGCCAGACAGCCCATGATCAGGTCTTTCACCTCGGGCTGCAGCTGCGGCAGTTGCGGCAGAGGTTCGCCTTCGGCCTGGAGCAGTCCGCCATGCTCGCCGTAAGGAGGATTGCCAGTGAGCAGCTCGACGGCCGTGGCACCTAATGACCACATATCCGACGCGCTGTTGGTCACGCCCTCAAACCGCTCGGGACCCATGTATGCTCGTGTGCCGCCCGACATGCCGTTGGAGTTGGCATAGTCGCCCTCGGAGTTGACACTGATACCGAAATCGGTCACCATGAAATTGCAATTGTCATCGAGCAGGATGTTGTCGGGCTTGATGTCCTGATGGATGATGTTGTGGTCGTGCAGATATTCGAGACCGGCCGACACATCGTGAAGGAACTTGATGATGTCTTCCTCCTCCATGCGTCCTGCCATGCTGCTGCACGAGCCGTTCTCGCAATACTGCATCACCAGGTAGGGACGACCGTCGCAGACATCATATCCCGTAGGCGGAAGCAGGTTGGAGTGCTTCATGTTGTACACCGTGGTGAACTCTCTTTCAAAGTTCTGCATGCCATAAGAGTCCATCTCCGAGTGTTCGGAGAATATCTTGAGTGCCACAAGGAGATTGTTGGCACGGGTGTCTTTGGCTTTCCATACCTCGGCTGAGGCTCCCTGACCGAGAGCGGCTACCAAAACGTATCGGTTGTGGAATATTTCTCCTTTTCTTAATGTAGACATAGCGGAGGGTTTAGAATAATGACAATGTGAGCTTGAGTAAATAGATGTGTGCCACGACGGTCAGCACGAACACCACTGCTCCGGCGTAGATCCAAAGGCGCTGTATGCGTTTGAAATCACCGAAATCGCGATACTTGCCCGAGCGCCATGCCATCTTCGAACCGTTCAGTCCCAGATACACGCACAGACACAGGCCGCACACCTGTCCCAAATAGGGCACGGCCATGACGATGAGGACCAACAGCGGCCAAAGCATGCCGTTGAACGGAGCCCACAGCCAGCTGCCGAGGAAGGCGCCGAAGTTCCATCGCTCCAGTTCCTTGTCGATTTCCGACTGCGAGTACTCATTGGCTTGTCCGAAATTGGAGTTCCGGCCGTAGTCATGATCATGTCTGTCGCCGTCATTCGTTCTGTTGCCGCCGGTGCCCGGGACGAGCTGTTCGGTCTTGCGGCCCACCGTGTCCTGTTCGCCGGCACGTATATTCTTGGTGACGGTGGGACGATGCTGATTGGGGAAATAAGTATTGATGACCGTCCACTGCAACTCGAACGAGTTGGCCAGCATAATCTTGTCGCCGGGGTTGATGCCAACGGAGGTGTTGTGTATCTTCTGTCCGTTGATGACCGTTCCGTTTGAGCTATGATCTATGAACACCAGGCTGTCGCCACTGCGTGTGATGTCGCAATGGTTGTTGCTGACCATATCCCATCGTTCGTCTATCTTGATGTCGTTGCGCGGATCGCGCCCGATTGTTATTCTATTGTTCATAAACCAATTATTTTTTAGGAATGATTAATTTTATTCCGGGTTTGACTGTGATATCTCCGTTGGCCTTTTGCAGAGCTTCGGGCGTGATGCCGAATCGCTTGGCGATGCCATAATACGTGTCGCCCTTTTTCACCGTGTATGTGTGAGCGGTCGTTTTTTGGGCATTCTCCTGTTGCACTTTATTGTTGGCTGGGGGATTGCCCACCGGTGTCAGTTCGTCTTCTTTCTCGGGCTGCGGCTGCTCTTCTTTCTTGCCTTTTCCTTTGTCTTTGTCGGAATCTTTCCCTTTGTTTTTGTCGGCCGACGCTCCGGCTTTGTCCTCGTCATTCTTTTCTTTGCCGAAGATAGATTTCTTGTCGGCCTCTTTTCCTGTTGCAGGTTTGGCTGCTGTATTCTCGGGTGCGGTCTGCACATTCTCCTCCGGAGTCACTTTCGTGTCCGTCACGTCCGTCACATCGGTCGGATTGTTGCCGACGCTGTTGATGCTGTCTGTCTGTTGTTTGTTCTCTATCTTGGCATCCTGTTTTTTGTCTTTCACCGCGAATTTCCAATACAGGCCTCCGGCCACTGCCAGCGCCACTATGGCGCAGACGATGCTGATGATCCATATCTTGCTTTTCGAGCCGCCGCCCTCCGAAGTGTTGCCTATGACGGTGCGGATGACCGATTTGGGTTGGTTGCCGTTCAGGCGTCGTTCGGACTCATCGAAGACCGACGGGTTGCACTGTTGTCCGCCCTGAAGGATCTGGCACAGACAGATGGTGATGTTGTCGGAGCCTTCGGCATCGCATGCAGCCTGTATCAGATTGTCCACCAGCGCATCCATATCGTTCTCGCAACCGCGGATGACGGTTTCCATTTCGTTGTCTCTTATCATTCCGCTCAGACCGTCGGTGCACAGCATGATGATATCGTTGTCGCACAAGTCGTAGGGGCGGAGCAGCGATTCGGGTTTGGCTTTGGACCCGCCGTCGCTCAGGCAACGTGTGATGATGTTGCTGTCGGGGAAATCGAATGCGTCCTCACGCGATATGGTGCCCTTGTCCACAAGACTTTGCACGTAGGAGTGGTCTTTTGATATCTGATGCAGACCGGCCGCGGGATTGTAGATGTAAGCCCGGCTGTCGCCGCACCACGATACGTACAGTTTGCCGTCGAGCACCCATCCTATGACGATGGTTGTGCCCATGCCGCGTGTCTCGGGATTGTTCTTGGCCTTGCTCTTGATGCGCGCATCGGCAGCCACAATCACCTCGTTCATGTACTTTTCTATCGTGAAACGGTTCTTGAGGATATCGTCGGTCAGATTCTCGGGAGCGAAATACTCGCGCACGGTCTCGATGGCAAGTTCGGAGGCCACCTCTCCTGCGTTCATGCCGCCCATACCGTCGGCCACGACAATGAGCGCACCCTTCGAGCCGAGCGAGCAAATCTCATTGTTCACCCAGTTCATCCGACCGTTTGACAGGTCGGAGGCCGCCTGAAAATTGTCCTCGTTGTTGGTTCTTACAAGTCCGACGTCGGTCTTGGCTGCAAGTCTGAATTTTATGTTAGTCATTTCTTATTCCGTTTCTTTTTAGTGTTTTTGGAAGTGTCTTTAATCGGAGTCAGGACATCATCGTCTACTGCAACATCGGTTTTGTTTTCACTTATCTCTTCCTTCTCAATATTTACAGGACTTAAAAACCATTTACCTTGCTTCTCGCTCGTCAACACTCCGCAGAGTTTCAAATCGATTGAACCGGAAACCGGATAGCTCGGCTTTATATAAAATCCGCCTATCAGATTACGATGATTCCACTCGGATGAATCTATCAAAGTGTCAGATTTGCAATTATAATTTTTATTGTAAATGGTTATGTCAAACTTCTGTTTGTTGGGAGATTGTGTGACAAAAACAATCCATCCGCTCTCCGTAGACTCGGGATCACATATTTCAAGACCGACAAAGCCTTCCTGGAGTTTTTTGTCCTTGTAGGTGTATTTTATCGTATCATCAAGAAAATGAAACTGCGTGGTTGACAATGCCGCTTTGTATTTTCCTATGTATTTCTCGAAATCGGGGTCGAATTTTGAAGGGTTGGTTGCCCGCTCATTCAATATCAGTTTGTCATTGGCCAATACACCCAAAGATATTATGGTGTTGAATTGCGGTTTATTGTTCTTGCCGAAATAATTGCCGCTGACGGTGTCCTGCACCAGATAGTCCTGCTCAACAATACACATCGCTCCGTTCAAGGCTTTCTCCATCATCAGCTGATAGGCAGATTTGCCAATATGGTATTGCGCTTTTGCCAATCCGCAATTTATGGCAAGGAATAATATCAATATTGTTTTTTTCATTGTCTCATGATTTATTCGTTAAAAAACATTGCCGATAGGCACTACACGGCCTTTTGTGTCGTCGCGGCCGCCGTAGATGCCGACATGGATACCAACCACCTTGTAACCTTCGCCATCCCTTACCAACACAGGACCTCCGGAGTTTCCTCCGTCAGTATTGTTGTTGGATGTGAGGATGCAGCCGTCACTGTTCAAACCACTCTGTGCGGCGATAGCCTGCGAACAGACAGGAGATATCCTATCACCATCAGCACCCAATCCATTTGGGAAACCTACGATATTCAAAGTTGTCTGGGCTTTCAGACTTTTGGAAAGACCGGGGGCATAATTCAAATTTCCTGAATTGTTCACTTTGATACATGCCCAATCTCCACTTCCGAAACTGAGTTGTCTGTATGCCCATGTACGGCCGGCTTCGTCTTTGAACGTTCCGGCAGCCTCCTTAGCCTTTCCCATTCTGAACGGGATGTTTTGCGAACTATATTCTATCGTGAACGAGCCTTTCGTGGAAGTACAAACCATTTTCACATGAATGTCCAGAGTGTTCCAAAAAGCATTAAGCAACGTGTTTTGTCCGGAAGGGTCGATGTAAGCTTCGCCTTGGCTATTTCTTTTCACATCAACTTCAGAGAAGATATTGACAACATGTTGAGCTGTGACAAAATAGCCGTTGCTCAGCATGAAGCCGGTTCCAATAAAGCAACCGTCCATCAGAGGTTTACCATTGTAATAAGGAATCGTTTGTATGAAATATACATCGGGGAAACATTTTTCAATATCCGTATTGTCCGATTTGCCGGGATCGACTGTTATTCTTTTGCTCACATAAGAAACCGCCCTGTTGGCAGCCGTCTTGGCATTCTTTATATCATTTTTGGCTTTTTCTATATCTTTCTCGTAATCAGCGATTTTCTTGTTGCTGGCAGCCAGGTCTTTGTGCAGCTTTGCTAATTTTTCCTTGTTGCCTGCATTCTGTACAATCTGTTTTGCCAGTTCCTCACTTTGAGCGACAAGTTTCGAATTAAGTGAGAAGCTCCACGTGCCCAGTCCGCCCACGGCCAGCACCAGAACACATGACAGCACGGTGATGGCTGTCTTGTAGGGACGGAGTGCCTGTTGGCGGAAGAGGCTCAGACGACGTGTCAGGCCTATCGAGCCTACGGTCGATTTCTTGCCTGTGGGAGTGATGAATCCCATCTTCGGGCCGTTGACCGAGAGCTGTATCTCGTCGCCGTTCTGCAGATACCACTCGTCCTTGACGGGTCGTCCGTTGAGGAATGTGGTGTTGGTTTTCGAGAGCTGCACCAGTTTCCACATGTCGCCATCCTTCACGATTGCGGCGTGGCGGCGCGAGACAGTGCGGAACGTCTCGTCGAAGCGCACCTGACAGTGCGAGTCGCGACCCAGTTCGATGTTGTCCACTATTATCTCCTGCGATTCTCCCGCGCGGTGATACTTGCTTGTCACTTTGTGCTCGAGGATGTAGTATTTCTTTCCGCCGGGTGCAAAGAGCGAACCCATGCCGGCACCTATCGAGCCGGAGAGGGTCTTCTTGTATGCTTTGGTTGTTCTGCTTGTCATCGTTCTTTATATTTAATAAGGTGTATGTTTTGTTTTTTCGTCTGTTAATAAGCCTCCGCCCTGAGTTTGGTGTCGCCTATCGATATTATGTCGCCGGGGTTGAATGGCAGTCCGTTGATGCCCACCTCTTTGGAGTTGACGTAAGTGCCGTTGGTAGAGCGTCGCCATCCGCCCGTGTCGTATCTGTCCCACTGTCCGTCGC
Source organism: uncultured Prevotella sp. (assembly GCA_905202125.1). Taxonomy (GTDB): domain Bacteria; phylum Bacteroidota; class Bacteroidia; order Bacteroidales; family Bacteroidaceae; genus Prevotella. The sequence goes on along the minus strand of CAJKQX010000023.1, from coordinate 18,775 downwards.
GTATGACCCACGTGCCGAGCTCGTAGTCCAGCTCGAGTGTACAATGTTTGCGTGAGATGTAGCTGCTGTTGTTCTCGACGATGGCTATGTCGTTGTACACTCCCTCGTCCTTGCGGCCCATGCTGAGTATGGCGCTGTCGCCGCGGAGCATGTCGTCAAGCATGTACACACGGCCATAGTCCTCGCCCTGCATGATACGGAGCAGCACACCGTTGACTATCCGTGTCTGGAAATCCGTCTTCTCTTCCACCACCGGTTGTGTAGCCATGAACGTGTTCGGCACGAGCTTGAGCACGTCGTTGGCGGTCTGCAGACGTTGCTGGTAGTTGGGCGTGAGACATCCTTCTATCAGCCGGGCCCAGTCGTTGCCCGAATAAGCCGCCGCCAGAAGCTGCCGGTCCCAGTCGCCGTTCTTGCCTCGCCGCATGTAGGGCACAAGATCGCGCTCCGACTCCAACGGTCCGAAAGGCAGGTCGCCCGTGATGAGCTGAAACATCATCACGCCAAACGAGAATATGTCGGTCGTGGGCAGCACCGTGGCATCCTTGTTGGGTTTGAGCTGTTCGGGCGGCATATAGGCGTAGGTGCCGAATATCTGTTTGGGTTTGCCCAGAATGTTGCGTTCGGTCATGCGCTTGTTACGGTCGCCGGAGATGCCGAAATCGGTCAGTGCGAAATCGCCGTTCTGCTTGACGAGCACGTTCTCCGGTTTGAGGTCGCGGTGCACCTTGCCCCGTGCGTGCAGTGCTCTCAGTCCGAAGAGTATATGCGTGGCCGCTTTGGCCAGATCCACGTTCTCCTGACTGGCCATGGCCAGCAGGTCGCCGTTGGGGCAATACTCCATGACGATATACGGATTGCCGGCCACGAATCCGTGGGACAGCGAGTGTACGAGATAGTTGCTTTCGATGCGGCCCGTCTCAAACTCCATGTCGAAACGTTCCACCAGGGATGTCCTTATCTCCGAGGGCACCTCCCACAGCTTCAGCAGTTTGAGTGCCATCAAGTCGCCATACTGGTCCTTGACGGCATACACCTTGCCGAACGACCCCTCGCCCAACACGCGTGTTATGCGGTAGCGGCCGTCCACCTGATCGCCAATGGCGAAACTGCATCGTTGCGCAACCTCTGCCATCTGTCTGTGTTATTTCTTGAATTCAAACAATCGGTTGCCCAGAAGGATGATGTCGCCGTCGTGCAGCTCGAGCTTCTGTGCGGCCTGCACGAAGGTGGTCTTCTGGTCGCTCTTGTCCTCGATGTACCAATGGCCGTCCACGTTGGTGATGACAGCCTGCTGGCGTGATGTGATGGACGGGTTGCCGGGCTCGGTATTGTCGCGGTTGAGCACCACCTCTTTGCCTTCATACTCCTGCTCGTCGAAGTCGTGACGCTCCTCCATGCGTTTCAGAGGTTTGAGCACGAATGTGGGTTCGGCCGCCAGATTCATCATATAGGGATTGATGGTTCCGCGGAACTTAGGCTGCGAGCCATCGGCCGAGGCCATGCGTGTGGGGCGGCGTGACGTCTCCTGCACAGGGTCGGGACGGCGATACTCCTCTTGCGGGGCATATCCGCCATGTCCGTTCAACTGGAACTTGCAGTTGGGACACTTGTCGCTACCGGCGCGCACGGGATATCCGCACTTGGGACATGTGCTTGTCTCGGGTTGCTGCACGTTGGCTTGATAACCGCCCGTCTGTCCGCCCTGACGATTGTTGCCGCCGAACACATCCTCCTCAAGCACTGTCTTGTTCAGCGGAGCCGAAGCCGCTGCTTGTTGAGGTTGAGGTTGAGCACTATATCCGGCATCGGCATCGTCGGATGTCAATGGCGAATTACATTTCACACAGGTAGTCACATTAGGTTTATTGGGCCAGCCACAATTTTTACATCTCATAATTGTCGAATTTATATGTAAAATAAATTTTGTTGATGCATCAACTGAAAAACAACGTATATAATATGGCAAAGATAGTTAAAATTTTTTATTGTAATTATATTTTATAAGAAAATTTATGCGATTTTGGAATTCCATAATTCCTTCTTCTCATTTGTCCGACATTCCCCGCGCTTGTTTGCCTATCCTTCGTGAAATCCTTTGTCGTGGGAGGGTTCGTCGCTCATAATTGTGAAGCCTTTTGGGTTCATCAATCAGCAGGTGAAGGACCGCAAGCTCATGCAGACCCACACCGGAGAATCAATATTTCATATCAAGAACTTTCCGAAAATGAATAATTATGCAGAATGAAAAGTAAAAAAGTTTGACAAAATAAATTTGCAAAATAGAAAGATGCCCATCCGGAACACGGAGCAAAAACGGATGTTTATGCAAGGAATATGCACATATTTGGGATTTAACCTTAATAAAGGTTAAAGATTTATCATTTTTCGACTCCAAAACTCAAAATTTGCTCTTCAAAAAAGCCCGACTTGCACCCTGAAAGGGGCCCTTTCGGCATGCAAAAGGGTTCCTTTCGGAGTGCAAAAGGGGCCCTTTTGCAACTCGAACCGGCCTTTTTTGAAGGCGAAATCGGATAAGTCATTATGTATCAATGGTTTAACTAAACCCCTCAAAAACTCGCGTAAAATCGACCGCGGGATTATAATTTCAAAATAACGCAAGCATTTGAAGGTTGGCATGTATATTTATTCATTTTTCATCCCGGAAAAACGTATAAATATACAGAAATGGTGGTCTCACTCCGACTCGCGATTATCCGTTCCAATCATCTCCGATAGTCTTCCCCCCGGGGTGGCTTCAGGGGGTTTCCTTCACCGATTTGCTCTGTCTGTCGTGATACTCCCTGGGCGAGCATCCGAATCGTGCGGTGAAGAGATTGTAGAACGTGCTGCGGTTGGTGAATCCGGCGTTGTAGCACACCTCCTCCATTGTCATTTTGGTTTTGGTGAGCAGTTGTCGTGCGCGTTCGAGCCTTGCCTTCTTTATTATAGAGGTGGGCGTGTCGGTGGTGATATCCTTCAGAGAGCGGTACAGGCTGCGGACGCTCAGTCCCATCTCGTCGGCCACGAACTTGGTGGACAGCTCGGGCGAGACGATGTTGGCATTGATTATCGCCGTCATCTGTTGCAGCAGCGCCTTGTCCTCCTTGTGCAGCATGCGGCCCTCTATCAGTTCAAACGAGCTGAGCGATGTCTCGTAATAGTCCTTGAGCGTGTCGGCGCGTTTGAGCAGACCCGAGGCCACCGACATGAAGTCGTCCTCGTTGAACGGTTTGGTGATATATATGTCGGCGCCGGCATCGTTGTCCGTTTGTCTTGTGCCGTTGTCGTCGGCGTCGCAGAGCAGTATGACAGGTATGTGCCGTGTCAGTTTGTCCCCTTTCAGATGTCGGCACAGGTCGATGCCGCTATTCCGTGACGTGCCGACATCCGCAATGACGAGGTCGGGATGCCCCTCCTCCATGCTTTGCAGGGCCTCGGCCGTGGTATGGAAAGGAGTGACGTTGTATTCGGCAGCGAAGAAATCGTCCATGAGCCACAGCATCTCCGTGTTGCCGTCCACTATCATTATGGTCTGTCGCGAGGGCACGTTCTTGCGTTGGCTGAGGGTGATGTCCATGTCTTTGGGTTTGTCGGTCTTTCCGGCGAGATAGGTCGTTATCGCCGAGGTGGTGTCGGCATGCAGGGCCGGTATCTTCACTCTCATTATACTGAGACGTCCATTCTGCTCGTCCACCGTGATCGAACCCCTCATCAGATGAGTCAGTCCGTAGCTTATGGCCAGTCCCAGCTGTCCCAGTGCCGTGCCCGTGTCGGTAGCTCTGTTTTCGAGCATCTCGATGATGCGGTAATGGTCCTTCATGTCGTTCATTTCCTGTTTTGTCATGCCGTTGCCCCGGAATGATATGTCGATGGTCAGCATATCGTCATCGGTCGCTGCCGAGATGGTGATGATGCTGTCGGCATCCGAGTGTTTCAGGGCGTTGGACACGAGATTGGACACGATGGTGCCGAGCGCCTTGCGGTCGGTGGTCCACAGTGTGCCTTCGGCCGGCAGATGTCGGCATTCCACCCTTTTGATGTCCGTGATCGATGCGAACGACCCGGCTATCCGCGTCATCTCGGCCGCCACATCCACCTGTTCGGCTATGAGCTCGCGGCGTTCCGAGTGTATCCTTTTGAACTCGGTGATCTCCTGCGTGAGCGCTCCCAGACGTGTGGAGTTGCGCTTTATCAGTGTGGCGTAGCGTTTGGTGTGGTTGTCGGTGTACTGCGACCTCAGTATCTGCGAGCACGAGCCCGAGATGAGCATCAGCGGTTGGGCAAACTCCTTTGTGATGCTGGCAAAGAATCCCAGTTTGGATTCATACACATCCTCCTTGCGTTTCTCCTCCAGACGTTCGAGCATGAGCTGCTGCCGGCGCCGCCGTCTGAGATTATAGACGTGCAGACACAGTGCCGCCGCGCCCGCCATCATGAGCGCATACACCATCCTGGCCCATACCGAGGCATACCACGGCGGCGAGATGACCATACGCTGTTCATAGGAAGGACTGACATAGTTGCCCGTGCGATATCTCACCTGCAAGGTGTAGTCGCCGGGCGCCATACCGTTGAACGAGAGGGTGCGTCCCAGCTTGTTCACTTGCCACGTGTCCGATATCTCGGGTATGCGATACTCAAACATGTAGTTGCGGTCGTTCACATAGTCGGCGGCATTGTAGTTGAGCGTGAAGGAGGTCTGGTCGTACCGCAGATGCAGCACACTGTCGCCGCGCATGAAGTCGGACAGGGCATAGTCGCGTCCGCCGGCGCTCACCGATGTGAATATCACCGGCGGGCGATAGGCCGTGGCCGATGCGGCCGACGACGAGATGGTCACTATGTTGTCCGTACTGCCGAAATAGGCCGTGCCCTGCGTCTTGTCGAAGAAACATGCTCCGTCGCAATATTCGTCGATATCGATGCCACTCATGTCTGTGTGGTATGACGACTCGCCCGTGCTCACGTCGTAGTGCAGCAGTCCGTGCGCCGTGCTGGCCCACACCGATGTGCCGCCCGTGTGGAGTATGGCCCTCACGGCACACTCGCCTATCCCGGCGCGACGGTTGATGTTGCGATACATCATCGTGCCGTCATTGGTGATGGTGACGTCGAGCATGCCGCCCGAGGTGCCGCAGAGCAGATGGCCCGGTATGTCGGTGTTGATGGTATGCACGTCGTTGATGGCCGACTGTCGCGGACGCACGAAGAGGATGTGTATCAGTGTGTTGGTCTTGAGGTCGAGACGATAGGCTCCGTTCTCCCTGTTGGCGAACCACAGGTAGCGTCCGGCCTGCCGGCGGATGGTGAAGAACTGTGACGCGCCCGACTTCTCCGAATTGCCGAAATAGCGTCGGCAGCTCTTTATGTACGGCAGTCCGTCACGCATACCCATCTTCAGTCGGAATATGCCGTGCCAGTTGGACGCGGCCCACATATCCCCGTCGTCCGTCTCCACCACGTAGTGCACACAGCGCAACTTGGGCATGTCGGGCATGCGCAGCGTCCTTATCGTGCCGTCGCCGCGGCGGCAGTAGCTCAGTCCGTCGCCCTCCGTGCCTATCCATATTATCCCATTCCTGCCGGGCACGAGATTGAACACCATGTCGTGGTTGAGGCCGCTGTTGGCCGTGGTGTATTGTGATATGGCGGGATGCGGTCCGTCGCCCTGTATGCGATAGATGCCGTCGCCCTTCGTTCCTATCCACAGTGTGCCGTCATCGTCCTTGTATATGGCCCTCACCTGCTTGTAGGTCTTGAACCGTCTGTCGCCCACGGCATAGTTGTCAAAGTCGTAGGCCTCGCGGCGGTAACTGTATATGCCGCCACCATCGGTAGCCATCCAGAGCACGTCCTGATTCTTGTCCTTGCACACGTCGTACACGCCGCACGGTATGTCGATTTCCTCCTGTGTGTATGTACCTGTGGCGTTGTCGCGTATCAGTCGCATGGCGCCCTCGCTCTTGAATCCCACCACGTAGTCGGCACCATCGCGCACCACGGCCGAGACCAGTCCTATGAACCGTCGCGGAGGCGTCATCTTGTATATGTGTGTGCAATTGGCGTCGGGCTTGCGGCGCACGTACAGGTTGTACCATTTGTCCACGATGAACATGTCGTCACCGTCCGTGCCGGCATATATCATATTCTGCGGATTGGGTCTCGTGCTCTTCAAGCGCAGCGACATGCCCTTGTCCGTGCCTTCGCCCGTCAGGGTGTACACGCGGGTGTCCTCCTGCGTGGCTATGATGATGTTGTCATGACTGTCGGCCGCCATCATCTTGATGTGGGGAAAGCGCAATCCCTGCATGTCCACCTTGACAAAGCGGCCCTTCATCCTATCGTAGCACATCCATTTGCCGTCGCCCGTGACGGCTATCGCATTGCCCGCAGGGGTCACCGTGCTCTTGTACGAACCGTTGATCTCGGGATGATATTCCACCTTGCCCCTGTTGCGGTCGTACTTGTCGAAACCGTGGTTGGAGTGTATCCACAGCTCACCGGCCGGTCCCTCATGTATCTTCTCGATGATGTCGCCCGATATCTGGTCGTATCCGTTGCGTCCCGCCCCGAACACCTTTATCCTGTCGCCGTCGAGCAGGTTCAGACATTCGTAAGTGCCGGCCCACATGTATCCGGCGGCGTCCTGATGCAGACAGAACACCGACATGCTCGACAGTCCGTCTTTGGTGGTGATCATGCGCAGATTGTAGGCCGTGACGCTCAGTGTGTGTATGAGCGCCATGAGTATGAGTGAGGCTTGTTTCATTTTGGTTCGTTTTGCTGTATGGTTTGTTTTTAGCTTGGTGTTGGACTATTTGCAAATATACGAATATTTGTCAAGTTTTTATACAATTGTGTCACAAATTTATACATTGTATATTTTATTGTTGCATTATCTTTGCATCGTCAAAACTGATAAAAATATCGAAAACCGAATATCAATCAAAATCAAACAGATATGCAATTCATTAATTTCAATTTCAGGATAATGCTCGCAGGACTGCTCTTGACGGCATCCGCGGCTTATGCCGATGACGTGGCGACAGTAAAGTCGCCCGATGAGAAAAACATCCTTACGGTGACTGCGGCCGACGACGGCTCGCTCTCTTACTCGCTGACACGCAACGGCGTTGCACTCATTGCTCCGTCCGCTGTCGGAATTGTTTCTCCCGACATCGATCTTGCTGCTGGACTGACCGTCTCGGGCACGTCCAGAAACCAGATTGACGAGACCTACACACTGCCCACGGGCAAGAGTCACGAGTATGTGAACCGTTGCAACGAACTGACAGTGAGCTGCACCAAGGATGGCACCGCGATGGACATCATCTTCAGAGTCTACAACGACGGTGCGGCTTTCAGATACAATATAAAAGGAGAAGGCACGCTAACAGTATCGGCCGACCGCAGCACCATCTCCATCCCGTCGCTCACCACTTGCTGGGCACAGAAATATTCGGCCGACTATTCGATGCCTTATCCCGCTCGTACATGGGAGCAGATGACGGCTCTCGAGGGCGGACGCATGTGCGCGCCGGCTCTCGTCAAGACCACAGGAGCCGACGACTGGTGCCTCGTCACCGAGTCGGCCAACGACGGTCTGTTCTGCACCTCGGCCCTTGTGGCTGCCGACGCCAACGCTCACGGCACCTTCTCGTTCGCCGTCAAGGGCGAGCCGGTGGTACAACTGCCGTGGCTCTCGCCCTGGCGCACGATCTACGTGGGCTCCATCAACGACATCGTGGAGTCTTCGCTCAACGACAACCTCAACGCCGCTCCCGCTACCGAAGATTGGAGCTGGGTGCATGCCGGTCTGTCCTCATGGGACTGGGGCGGAATGGACGGCAGCCAGACACACGACATAAATGTAATCAAGGGATTCATCGACATGGCCCACATCATGGGATGGCCTTACTACACGCTCGACGACGGATGGGCCACATCCTCCTACCAGCTGTCGGATGTCACCCGTTACGCCGCCTCGCATGGCGTGAACGTGTTCATCTGGTCACACCAGAACAGATTCAAGAACGACTACGATCAGGTGTATGACATACTCTCCCACTGGCATGACCTGGGCTTTGTGGGCATAAAGGTGGATTTCTTCGAGGACGACTCGCAGGAGATGATGGAGAAATATGACAAGATACTGCGCGCCGCAGCCGAACTGAAGATGATGGTCAACCTGCATGGATGCGTCAAGCCCTCGGGCCTGCGCCGCACCTATCCCAACCTCATCACGAGCGAGGCAGTGTGGGGTGGCGAGCACTACTATTTCGACCATCTGTCCACACAGGCCCATCACAATGTGACGCTTGCCCTCACACGCAACGTCATCGGTGCGATGGACTACACGCCCACCGAGTTTGCGCGCCGCGACGGTGTGATACGCCATACCACCACATGGAGCCATCAGCTGGCTTTGGCAACCCTCTATGAGTCGGGCATACAGACCATGGGCGACTCGCCCGAGAACGTGATTTACAGCGTGGGCGCTCCGCTGCTCAAGGTGTTGCCGGCCGCATGGGACGAGACCCGTTGCCTCGAAGCCGTACCCGACGAGTATGTCACCATGGCGCGCCGCTCCGGCGACGACTGGTATGTGGCCTCCATCAGCAAGGACGCGCGCAACGTGCAGCTGCCGCTCGATTTCCTCGGCGAGGGCGAATACACAGCCCAGATATATGCCGACGGCTCATGTCCGTCCGACATCAGTTACTCTTCTTCCACCGTCAACTCCTCATCCACCCTCCGGCTGCCTGTCAAGGCTACGGGCGGCGTGACCGTGAGAATAAGCAAGAAACCGCACCATCAGCCCGATTTCACCCTTGTTGAGGCTGAGAACGGAGACCGCAGCAACGGCACGACCCTCGAAAACGACAACGACGGCAACTGCTCGGGCAAGAAGTTCGTGGGTTTCCTCGGCTACGGACGCACCCTGAAGCTCAACTACTCTGCTCCTGCCGACGGCGTCTACGGCATCACCGTATATTATATCACACGCGACACCCGCAGCGCATATTTCAAAGTGAACGACGGAGAAAAGGCTGTCACCTCCTTCCAGGGCAACGGATTCTCATGGGGTAGCGACGGTCTGGCCTTCAAGACAATCTTCGTGAAGATGACTGCCGGCGACAACACCATCGAGATTGGCAATGACAACGGCGACTGTCCCAATATCGACCGTCTGGTGGTTTTCGCCGCCGATGAATTTCCCGGCAAGGTAAACGTGGCTTCGATCGACGGTATGACCGACCGCACGGGATACACCGCCGAGGAGACCATCACCGCATCCATCACCAACAACGGCATGAACGACATCGAGGGTGCCACCGTTTCCTATACCGTCAACGACGGTGAGCCGGTGACAGAGACACTGCCCGCCATCGCTGCCGGAGCCACCATCAACTACTCCTTTGCCGCCAAAGCCGACCTGTCGACACCGGGCAACTATGTCGTGCGTGTCTTCGTCGATGATGACAACACCAGAAACATCCTCGGAAGCATGGCCTCGGCCACCTTCGCCCATCTGCCCGAGCAGTCGGCATCCGACGCTGTCAGCACCACAGCCAACGGCGGAAGCATCCACTCTTTCAGCGCTCAGGTGAACGACAGCGAGTCGCCGGTCCGCCTCCTCGATACCGACGATGCCACCAAATGGTGCGACAACTCGTCGGACATGCCGTGGGTGATCATCAAACTGCCGGCGCTCTACGACATCAACCGCTTCGTCTTGCGCGACTGCAAGACACGTGAGAACGACAAGAACATCGACCGTTACACCATCAGCGTGTCCACAGAGGAGCCCGAGAAGAATCAATGGACCGATGTGGTGGACACCTACGCCCGCCGTTGCGACAACATCAAGATTGACAATATCAGTCCTGTTGCCGCCAAATACATACGTCTGTTAGTCCGTCGCCCCGATGGCGACAACGCCGTGCGCATATATGCCTTCGATGCCTACGGCACTATCACCAACGGCATCGGCACCATCGCCCGTCCCGACACCACGGATGATTATTCCTATAATACCATGGGACAGCGCGTCGACGATTCATACAAAGGTATCGTAATCAGCCACGGACGCAAATACATCAACAAATAGTCTTTCACCGAGTCCGTCATGGTGACAAAACGACCGATCATAGAGGTAATACATTATTTCTTATACGGGTCTGTGCCGACAATTTGTCCGGGCAGGCCCGTTTTGGGTTCCGCTCCACAAAGAAATAATCAAATATTATGAGCCTTGAATCATTTTCTTTTGTTAATTTTACGGCTAATTGGACGAACGCCCGCAAAAGCCATGGCCACCGCTGGCTGGCCGACTATCAAACCACAAACCCTCATCAAGATAAAGCGAAAAACAACAACCGACACAAACATACAAACAATATGAACAAGAAATCAGCTATTCTTATGTCACTGGCATTGGCCTGCTCCTCCATGCAGGCCCAGGTGAAGATGCTGCCGCTGTTTACCGACAACATGGTACTTCAGCAGCGTACCGACGCTCCTATCTGGGGCGAGACATCTCCGGGCAAGACCGTGGAAATCACAACCTCGTGGAACAAGAAAACTTATACCGCCAAGGCCGACAGCCAAGGCCGTTGGAAGACCTCCGTGGCCACACCCAAAGCGGGCGGACCATACACCGTGACCATATCCGACGGCACTCCCGTGAAACTCAACAATGTGATGATTGGCGAGGTGTGGTTGTGCTCGGGACAGTCAAACATGGAAATGCAGGTAGAGGGTTGGGGCAAGGTGCTCAACTATGAGCAGGAGAAAGCAGAGGCCAACCGCTATCCCGACATACGTCTGCTCCACATAGAGAAAGCCATAGCTCCATCGCCGCAGGACGACATCAAGGCTACGGCCGACGGATGGCAGGTGTGCTCGGGCAAGACCGTGGCCGACTTCTCGGCCACAGCCTATTTCTTCGGTCGCGACCTCAACAAGTATCGCAATGTGCCCGTGGGACTCATCGACACATCATGGGGCGGCACCATAATCGAGACATGGACCAGCCGCGAGTCGCTCGAGGGTGTGCCCTCCATGAAGAAACGCCTGGAACAGGTGGCCACCATGCCCGCCACAGAGCAGGAACGCCGCGCCAAGTATGAGGCCGAAATCAAGCTCTGGGAGGTAAACGTGAACAAGGCCGACAAGGGCATGGCAGGCGAGAAACCGCTGTGGGCATCTCCCGACTTCGAAGACAGCGCATGGCAGGAGATGAAGGTGCCCGCAATCGTCCAGGACCACGGCATACAGGACTCCAACGGTCTGCTATGGTATCGCCGCACCGTAGACATTCCCGCATCGTGGGCGGGCAAGGAACTCACACTCGACCTGGGTTTGATCGACGACAACGACGTGACTTTCTTCAACGGCGAGCAGATTGGCAGCACCGTGGGTTGCTTCTTCAGCCGCAGCTATAAGGTGCCGGCAGAACTCGTGAAGGAGGGCAAGGCCGTGATAGCAGTACGCGTGACCGACACCGGCGGACTGGCCGGTATCAACGGCGAGGAGGCCAATACCGTATTGAAACTGTCGGATAGCGACAAGATATCGGTGGCCGGCAACTGGAAATTTAATATGTCGTGCCATCTGCGCGACCTCGACCCCGTACCGGCCGACCTCTCCAACACTCCCAACTGCCCCACTCTGCTCTACAACGCCATGCTCCGCCCCTTGGTGCCCTACGCCATAAAGGGTGCCATATGGTATCAGGGCGAGGCCAATGCCGATGCCGCCTACGAGTATCGCGACCTCATGCCGCTCATGATAGCCGACTGGCGCAAGCAGTGGGGCTACGATTTCCCGTTCTACATGGTGCAGTTGGCCAATTTCATGGCTCCACAGACCGCACCCGAGGAATCGGCATGGGCCGAACTGCGTGAGGCTCAGGCCCGCACGCTGCATCTCGACAATACGGGCATGGCCGTGATCATCGACATAGGCGAGGCCAACGACATACACCCCAAGAACAAGCAGGAGGTAGGCCACCGTCTGGCTCTGGCCGCACGCGCCCGGACCTATGGCGAGAAGATAAGCTATTCGGGCCCGATGTATGAGAAATACAGCATCGAGGATGGCAAGATACGTCTCTATTTCAGCCACACCGACAAGGGACTCAAGACCAACGACGGCGGCAAGCTCCGCGGATTCACCATAGCCGGTGTCGACCATAAATTCTATTGGGCCGATGCCAAGATAGAGGGCAACACCATCGTGGTGTCGGCACCCGAGGTGGCTCTGCCCGTGGCCGTGCGCTACGCCTGGGCCAACAACCCCGAATGCAATCTCTACAACGGAGCAGGACTGCCGGCATCGCCTTTCCGTACCGACGATTGGAAGGGACTTACCGACAAGAGCAAGTAACATGCCTTGCCCCGTATAAATCCCGAAGGCTTTCATCAGATTTGGTATAAAAAAAAGAAATTCGCCGAGTCCTTGATTGATGACTCGGCGAATTTCTCTTTTATGGTGGTAATTTATATGACCCACCTTAAGATAAAAACATATGAAACCGAACGAGCCACTTTTGCAAGCCGCCGCCGGTCAACGCCTTACGTCACTTCTCCCGCACTATCTGCCTGCAACCGTACATGCGGTAATCGCCGGGCGTCTGTCCCGTGGATTTCTTGAACATGCTGTAAAAGTGCTCCGTCGTGCCGAATCCCAGTGCTGCGGCTATTGTCTTGACAGAGTCGGAGGTTTCGGTCAACATCTGTTTTGCCTGCTGCATTCTCAGTTCGTTCAGATATTTGTTGGGTGAGTATCCGGTGTGTTCCTTGAATGCTTTTCTGAACCATGAGTAACCGATGTTCATGTCGTCGGCCATATCCTCGGTGCTGACAATATCGCGCAGATGTTCTTTCATGTATATTCTCGCTTTCTCTATCTTCTGGCTTATGTCACTTGTTTCGATCTGTCTGTTACGCGATAGCGACACCACCAATCCTATGATGTGCATCACTATGCCGGCCAGATGCTGTTGTGTGGCCACAGAGTCGTTTTCAGCTATATGGATGGCGCGCGAGTAGAGCGACACGAGTTCTTCGTTGAGTCCTATGTTGATGACGGGCTGCTGCTCATCGAAAAATCCTGCTGCAAGAAGATTGTCGGCCACGGGACCGTTGAACCCGATGAAATACTCGTTCCATCCCACGTTGCGGTAAGGTCCGTAGTTATGCCATCGGCCGGGAAAGACGAGAATGAGCCTTCCGCTGCATATATGTGTTCCGGCTGAGGTCTCTGACGAGAACTTTCCGCAACCGTTCGTGATGTATATCAGCTGATATTCGTTAAGTACGCGCCCCTTGTCCGTATTGAAAAAATAGCCTGAAGGATGTTCTTTCAGCGGATATGGAGAGTTGGGGACTATGGACTGCACCCCTACCGTGTTGACCCACAGGCCGAATTTTCTGTCGGTTTCGTTCACGATGAGATATTTGAATCCTACACCAGGATTGTTGTATATGTTTGTCATAATCAGGATTTTTGTTTATCAGGTCCGACGGCAATGATGGTGAATATTGGCAAAAGTAATGATTTTTTTTATAATCTGATACGTATTTTGATATAAATCATTGCGTTTTTGATACTGCCGCACACAATAGGATTGCCATTATGCGCGAAACCATTATTTTTGCACACATGAACATAATCAGGGCCGTGTACACGTCAAAACCGGTCATCATTCGTCCGGCAGAGAGAGAGCGGCAGGCTTTCCGCATGCATAATTGAGAATCATTTTATACAAATCAGTTTTATACTAAAAACATTAATTTATGAAAAAGACAAGAAAACTATCAGTTGGCGGCCACAGGCTGTGGCTGCTGCTGTTCTGCGCATTCTTTGCGGCCATGGCCCAGGCCTTGACCGTTGACAGACTGCGCACGTTGTCGCTTGCCAATCCGGTCGGAATAGACAAGGCCCCGACATTCAGCTGGGTGCTGCACTCCGACGAGAGGGGAGTGATGCAGAAGAGCTACCGCATCGTGGTGAGCACCGATGCCGACGGCTCCGACATAGTGTGGGACTCAGGCATCGTGGAGTCTGACCAGTCGGTCATGGTGACTCCGAATTTCGTTTTTGCCCCATCCACACGCTACTACTGGCATGTCACCGTGACCGACAACAAGGGCAATGAGGCCACATCCTCGGAGAAAGCATTCTTCGAGACCGGGCTCATGAACACCGGATGGAGCGGGGCCAAATGGCTGAAACACACCAACAACCCGTTGGGGTACATCGACGAGAGCAACATCGACGACTACTCCATCAGCTGCAAGTTCGAGATATCCCAGGTGGCAGCCGGACTGTGCTTCGGCATGACCGACGACAGAAACTATTACATGTGGCAGTTCAACATCGAGGGCGATTTCCCGCGTTTCCGCCCGCACCGCTGGCTCAACGGTTCGCCCGCATGTCTGGACAATGTCGATCTGAGAGGCATCGTAGATCTCAAGAAGGACAAGGAGTACACATTGCGCATAGACATCACCGACAACGGAATGCTTGCCAAGACCTATCTCGACAATGTGCTCATAGACGAGCGTCGCGGCGACTTTCCCTTCGGACAACTCGGATTCAGGGCATCTACTTCCGAATATACGCGCGACTTGTATGAGGCAGCCTATTACGACGACGTCAACGTGAGCGTGGCCGGCATGCCGGTGTTCGCGGAGGATTTCGCCGAAGGCAACAACACGTTCGGTACAGGCACCGTAAAGGACGGAAGACTCTATTTCGAAGGCTCGAACAACAATGAGTACTGCTGGCAGAAAAAACAGGCAGACGGCGATATTTCCGCCTACACCATTACGGCCGATTTCGAGATAACACAGGTGGCGGCAGGCATCTGCTTCGCGGCACCCGACGAACAGCACTACTATATGTGGCAGTTCAACACCGAGGGCGATTTCCCGCGTTTCCGTCCGCACCGCTGGAATCCGGGCGGAGCATGTCTTGACAATATCGACCTCACGGGAGTTGTCGACCTGAAAAACAACGAGAAGTACAATCTGCGCATCGAGGTGTATGACAACTGCCGGCGTGCGCGCACATTCATCAACAATGTGCTGATAGACGACCGCGAGGGCGATTTCGCTTATGGCAAATTGGGTTTCCGCGCCGATATGGGCGAGAAGAACAACGATCCGGAAATAGCATCGTGGGACAACATCAAGGTGACGTCCGGCGGAAAGACGCTTTTCAGCGAGGATTTCTCCAAGACCGATGATTTCAGTTTCAGCAAGGGAAGCGTGACCGACGGCCGTCTGGTCTTGCAGGGTGTGCAGAACTCGATATACTCATGGCAGCGCCAGACAGTTGCCACCGAGAACAAAGGCTATGCCGTGGAAGCCGACGTGACACTCATCAACGGCAACGTGGGCGTGGTTTTTGCCTATACAGCTTCTAACAACTATTATATGTGGGCGCTCAACTGCAAGGACTATGACTATCCGGCCATCCGCCGCCATGTCTATGTCAACAGCACCACACCGTCATACAGCGACACCCGTGTCGACGCCTTCAGCAAGAAAGATATTCTCGGGAAGCGCCACCGCATGCGCATAGAGGTTGTCGGCAGCGTTGTGAAGACCTACATCGACGGCACACTCGTGGACACCTATACCGCCTCTGGCGATATCACGGACGGATATGTGGGCTTCCGCACACACGCCGACGATGGCGGTCCGGCTTATGTGGACAATGTGACAGTGAACGACATTGCGTCGGACAATACGGAGACAACACGCCTGAAGGAAGATTTCGAGGGCGGATCGCCGCTGTTCGAGGGCACCGTGGAGGAGCATGACGGTTCAAGACAGCTCAATCTGAGCGTAGCAAACGGCGAGCAACGTTTCATGGAGAGCACCATCGGCGCGGCCGAGATGTACCGCAAGGAGTTCACCGTCAGCAGTCCTGTGAAATCGGCTCACCTCTACGCCTCGGCTCTCGGCATATACGATGCCTACATCAACGGCACCCGCGTGGGTCATGTGCAGGACGACGGCACTACTGTATACGACGAGCTGAAACCCGGATGGACCGACTATGCCAAGAGCGTGTATTACAACACTCACGACGTGACCTCGCTCATAAAGGAAGGCGCCAACGCCATCGGAGCGACCGTCACATCGGGCTACTGGGCCGGAGGCATAGCCCACGGACAGTATGGCGACAAACCGACGGCTTTCATAGCAAAACTCGTAATCGAACATACCGACGGCACCACAGAAACCATCGTGACCGACGCTTCATGGGCCACATCCAACAACGGTGCACTGCGCAAGGGTGACATATACAACGGCGAGACATACAACGCCATGCTCGAGGACGGATGGACACAGCCCGGCTACGACCAGTCGACATGGAAAGCCGTGGCATCAAGCCGTGATTTCACCGGCGAGATAAGCGCCTTCGAAGGTCCGCAGACACGCATACGCAAGCAACTGACACGCACACCGCAGCATATCACCGTGTACGACGGCATAAAGAAGACGGGCACCACCTACGGCGAAGTGAACGTGGTGTCGGAGACAGACGCCAATACGGCAGTGACTCTCAAGAAAGGACAGACCGTCATCTACGACTTCGGACAGAACATCGTGGGATGGGTAAAGGTGAATGTCAAAGGCAATGCCGGCGTCACACTCAGAGGACGTTTCAGCGAGATGCTCAACGACACCGGCGACACGGGACGCGGCGACGACGGTCCCGGCGGAAGCTTGTATCTCATCAACCTGCGTTCGGCCAAGGCGTCGATGTTCTACACGCTCAGCGGCAAGGACAAAGGCGAGACATACAGTCCCACAAACACATACTACGGTTTCCGTTACTGCGAACTTACCGCCACCGACGATGTTGAGATAAGCGGCATAGAAGGTCTCGTGGTAGGAGCCGAGAACGAGGAAGGCTCAAGCCTCAAGACCAGTCACGACGCCGTCAACCAGTTGTACAGCAACGTCATCTGGGGACAGAGAGGCAACTTCATGAGTGTGCCCACAGACTGTCCGCAGCGCGACGAGCGTCTGGGATGGACCGGCGACACACAGATATTCTGCCGCACGGCTGCCTACAACGCCAACACGGCAGCATTCTACCATAAGTTCATGCGCGACATGCGCGACAGCCAGCGTCCCGACGGCGCTTATCCCGACGTGGCGCCAATAGCATGGGTGGGCTATGGCAACGGAGCATGGAGCGACGCGGGCATCATCGTGCCGTGGACCACATATCTCATGCACGGCGACAAGAGCATCATCGAGGAGAACTACCGGTCGATGGAGAAATACATGAAATGGCTCGCCGCACAGACCGGCGACGCATACAAGTATCAGGGTGCCGGCACGGCATACGGTGACTGGGTGTCGTTCGTACCTACCGACTCACGATATGTCAGCGTGTGCTATTATGCCTACGACGCCATGCTCATGAGCAAGATGTCCGAGGCCCTCAGCACAGCGCCGGGCGACGAATATGCCATCAAGGCAGCCGAATACGAGGAACTCTACAACAACATCAAGGAAGAGTTTGCAAGACGATACGTGAAATCAGGACGACTGACACAGCGCACACAGACAGGATATCTGCTCGCATTGCGCTTCGGGCTGCTCCCCGATGAAAAGGCAGAGCAACGCGCCATCTCTTCGCTCAAGGCCGCCATCACCAACAACAACGAAACCCTCAACACAGGATTCGTGGGTACGGGTGTCATCAACACCACTCTCTCGCAGGTGGGACTCAACGACAAGGCATACAACCTGCTGTTGCAACGCCGCTGTCCGTCATGGCTTTACAGCGTGGATCAGGGAGCGACCACAATATGGGAGCGCTGGAACTCATACACAAAGGAGACCGGATTCCACAAGGATATAAGCATGAACTCGTTCAACCACTACTCTTATGGCGCAGTGGCCGAGTGGATGTACAGATACATGGCAGGAATCGAGGCCGATGAAAAGAACGCCGGATTCAAGAACATCATCCTGCAACCCTTCCCCGACACACGCGAAGAGCTGCCTCAGGGACAGGAGCGCATCACCAGCGTAGACGCTACCGTGGAATCCAACTATGGCAACATAAAGAGCGCATGGAAACTCGATGGCGACGGCAGCTTCAGCTACAACGTCACGGTGCCGGCCAATACGACAGCACGCCTGATCATCCCGACAGGCGAAGGAAGAGACGTGTATGAGAGCGGTACTCCCGCAGCCGAGGCCGAAGGAGTGAGCTATGAGGGCACAACCGACGGAAAGGCAGTGTTCACGCTCGGGTCGGGCAGCTACTCGTTCAGCACCAATGTCACAACAGACATCAAAGACGAAATAAAGGTGACTAATGACATCACCGTCTATCCCAACCCCACATCAGGACAGCTGTATATCAAAAGCGGCGAACCGGTGGTGAGCGTAGTGCTCAACGATGTTGCCGGCAACACAGTGATGGCAGCAGGCAAGGACTGCGACACGCTCGACATCTCGTCGGCAGGCAAGGGACTGTATCTCCTTACGGTGACCACGCAGAACGGCTCGGATACATCCAAAGTTATAAAGAAATAATCACAAGACAACCCAAAGAAAGCGGGATATGCCTGAACCCACGGGCATGTCCCGCTTTCTTATATGCACACGTGGAGAAGAGCGGATAGAGGGTCCGGGACACGGCTCTTTCATTTAAAAAATACAACAACGACATAAAGCCCCTACCCAGTCCGGTTTGGATTGAGCTTATAATGCTTTGCTGAATGTCA
>CAJKQX010000022.1 GCA_905202125.1 uncultured Prevotella sp. | reverse complement strand
CAACAGGTTGCGGCCCTACACCGAAATACATTGATTATCATTTATTTTCGGTTCATAATCCGAATGAACCGGTGAAAAATCTCGTTCTCAGAGATAGAGCACACTCTCGGGTCCCTCGTTGAACAGGAGGTCGAGAATGCTGATGTTTGGCAAAAAGCCGTGGCGCAGGGCATACACCTGATAGTACGGACGTGGCTCGAACGACGGGTCGTCGAGCGGATGTTTGGGGCGTATGGCGTCGCGATAGTCGTCGGCATCGGCATCGGTGAGATACTCGTCGGAGGCGTCCACCGTGGGCTCGATGTCGAGCAGCGAACACATCGTGGACATTATCTCCATGTTGAAATCGAAGAGATATGTCCATCTTCGCTCGAAGAAGGGCAGCACATCGTCAGCATAATAATCGAAGAACGGACTCTCGCCGTAGGCCGACACGAGCGCGTTACGGTGGAGATGGCGCCACGAGCCGTGGTCGCTGATACGTATGTCACGCATGGGGCACTTGTCGCCGTCGTATCGCTCGATGGGTACGGTGAGCGTCTGCGGCCCGTTGGCGGTGGCTATCACGCAACGGTTGCGGTAGGTCTGCTTCACGTAGTTGTCGTGACGTTCGATGGTACAACGGTCGTAGCGGTGCAGTTTCTGATACCACTGCACCGGACCGAAATAAGCGGACGAAAGCAAAGCTCTTCTCATTGCGTGATGGCCGTCACCTTATTTTATATTATCCACGAATCGGAACAGACGGTTCCACCGTATGCCTCCGGAGAAGGCAGGACGGTCGTTGTCTCTCGACCACCAGATGAAGATGGGTTTGCCCACGATATGATCCTCGGGCACGAAACCCCAGTAGCGCGAGTCGAGCGAGTTGTGGCGGTTGTCGCCCATCATCCAGTAGTAGTCCATGGCGAAGGTGTACTTTTGGGCCAGGCGTCCGTCGATATATATCTGGCCGTTGGTGATCTTGAGGTCGTGACCCTCATACACACGGATGGGCCGTTCGTAGATGGCTATGTTGTCGAGTGTCAGGTCGATGGTGGCACCCTTCTTGGGTATCCATACCGGACCATAGTTGTCGCGTGTCCATCCCGTGGCGCCGTTGAGCGGATAGATGTCGCTTGTGGTGGCGTCGTTGTTGATGGTGATGCTCTCCACCACGTCGCGATGGCGGTTGAGCGTCTTGACGGCTTCGGCTGTGAGCGGCAGGTATCCGCGCTCGTTGAGGGAGGCCAGATCCTCCATCGAGATGCCCACCTCGCGCATCAGTTCTTCGGGCATCGGTTTGCGCAGCTTCACGTAGTAAGTGTACTGCACATTGTCCGGCTCCTTGTTGGCCTTGCCGTCGAGATAGACGATGCGGTTCTTGATTTGCAGCGTCTGTCCCGGCAGTCCCACGCAACGCTTCACGTAGTTCTCGCGGCGGTCCACAGGTCTTGATATCACATTGCCGTAAAGCTGCGGCGAGTTGGCGATGTAGCGGCGGCCGATGGCGTAGATATTGTCGAAATACTCGAGCTGTTGTGCCTTGTTGAGCGTGCGTACATCCACCGGCTCGGGATACTGTTCCTCGTAGATCTGCTGTCCGAAGGAGTAGACCATCTGATAGAAATCCTGCGCCTGCCACTGGTCGGCAGTGCAGAGGGTATCGCCCGCCGGATAGTTGAACACCACGATATCATTGACCTTGACATTGCCGAATCCTTTGGCGCGCTCGTATCCCCACTGCGGCCATTCCACGTACGACTTGCAGCCGAAGACGGGCATGGTGTGCTGCGTGAGGGGCATGGTGAGCGGTGTGTTGGGCTTGCGCGGACCGTAGCTCATCTTGCTCACGAAGAGATAGTCGCCCGTGAGCAACGATTTTTCCAATGAGCTTGATGGAATGACATAGTTCTGAAAGAAGAACAGATTGATGAAATACACGGCCACAAGGGCAAAGACGAGGGCATCGACCCACGACATCACCACGCGAACCGGTGTCTCGGCGTCGCGCCACCACTGCCAGCGTATCTTCTTGGTGATGTACACGTCGAAGATGAACGGCAGTACCAACAGTCCCCACCAACTGCTTACCCATATCAGGAATGCGAGATACAGCACAGTGACGACCGCAAACTTGGCCCACTGCACCTTCATATTGATTTTAGCTTTTGTCTTGTCTATCATTGTCGTATTGTTTTTTCAATTACATCAGGCGCAACATTTGGCCGCGCATCAGAACTTGAACATATCGTCGATGGTGAGCAGTCCGCTGTGGCCGACGGTGTATTCGGCTGCGAGCACGGCACCCAATGCGAATCCCTCGCGCGAATGGGCATCGTGGGTGATGGTGATGGCGTCGGCCGGGCTGTTGTAGATTATGCTGTGGATGCCGGGCACCTCGTCGCGGCGTATGCTCTCTATGGGCAGGAGGTCGGGCTGCACATCGTTGGTGCCGCTGACAGTTCCGTCGGCCGCATGCTGCTCACCCTTAGTCCAGTCGTGCTTGCGGTCGAGACCACGGACGATATCCTCGGCCAGCGTGATGGCCGTGCCCGACGGCGCGTCGAGCTTGTGCACGTGGTGGGTCTCCACCATACGCACATCGTACTGGGCGAAACCGTTCATTATCTTGGCCAGATACTTGTTGACGGCCGAGAATATGGCCACTCCCACAGAGAAATTGCTGGCCCAGAAGAGGGTCTTGCCTTCCTCCTCGCACATACGGCGCACATCGTCGGCATGCTCTTTCATCCATCCCGTGGAACCGCTCACCACCTTCACACCGTGGGCGAAGGCCTTCAGGTAATTGCCGTAGGCTGCCGTGGGCGAGGTGAACTCGATGGCCACATCGGCCGAAGCGAACGCCTCGCTGTCAAAGTCCTCGGGGTTGTCTATGTCAATGATGCTCACTATCTCGTGTCCGCGAGCCGTGGCGATGGACTCAATCATGTGGCCCATCTTGCCGTATCCTATCAATGCTATTTTCATGTCTTCTAATAATTTATAATCGTGCAAAGGTATTAATTAATTATCGTTTTGTGCCCATAATCGTTACTTATAAACCAAAAAAAAACATATTTTACAAAAATTTTTGGCCGTAATAAGTTTTTTGCGTAATTTTACGCCGTTTTTACTCATTCAAAATGAAACGACAATACATTTTATCATTGATAATAGCTACCATATCCGCCGGGACGATGACATCTTGTTTCAAAGACGAGCCGCTCAACAGCGAATGTGACATAGAGGAGGCTTACATCCATGCCGACGTGCCCGAGGATATGTTTTTCAACAAATCGGACTCGCTGATCAAGGTGCTGTACAATGTCAACGCCATAAATTTCAAGGTGCGCAAGGAAACGGACCTCACGGCTCTCGCGCCACGCTTCCGCATCACCGGGGGCGCCACGATAACGCCGGCCAACGGATCAGTACACGATTTCTCGCACGGACCGGTGAGATACACGGTCACTTCCGAGGACGGCAAGTGGACGCGCGACTATCTCGTGTCGGTGGAGATACAGACACGCACGGTCAACGATACCATCTACTATGATTTCGAAAGCTACAAGCTCAATGCCCGTCAGCAATATTATATATGGGACGACACCGGCAGCGATGGCGACGACAGCAACTGGGCCACAGGCAACCCCGGATTCGCCATAAGCAAGAGCAGCGCCAAGCCCGACGAGTATCCGTCGGTGCCGGTAGCCGACGGTCTGGACGGTGCGGCCGTGCAGCTCACCACACGCGACACAGGTGCCTTCGGAGCATTGAAGAATATGCGTCTGGCAGCGGGCAACCTGTTTCTCGGAAGCTTTGACGCCACACAGGCCATCATGCCCGGCGGAGCGATGAAAGCCACCCGATTCGGTCTGCCCATCGATCGCAGGCCCGTCAAGTTCATGGGTTATTACAAGTACACTCCGGGCGAAACATTCCAGGATGTCAAAGGCAAACCGGTGCCGGGACGCACTGACACGGGCGACATCTACGCCGTGATATATCGCAACACCGACGACGAGGGCCATCCTGTGGTGCTCTACGGCGACAACGTGCTGTCGAGCAAGCAGATAGTGGGCATGGCGCGTCTCGACCAAGTGGCCGTCACCGACCAATGGACCAAGTTCGAACTGCTGTTCGACTACAATGAGGAACTCGACCAAGACCGCCTCGACAACTACGGCTACAACCTCGCCGTGGTATTCACATCGAGCATAGAGGGAGCATCGTTTCAGGGTGCCATAGGCAGCCGGATGATGGTGGACAAAGTAAGAATCGTTTGCGCAAAAATAGAATGACAATGAATATCAGAAACAAAATCATGGCGTCAATGCTCTTGCTCGCCGTCGGCACGGTGCCGGCACGGTGCGAAGGCATTTTCGACAATCTCACATACTACGCCCGACTGGGCTACAACCTCGGCGGCACAGCACCCATCGGCATGCCCGAGACCATCCGCTCACTGTCCAGATACACTATCAAGGTGAACACCACCTTCGCACTCGATGCCTACAAACCCATCAAAGGCGGATGGGGACTGATGGCCGGCTTCCATCTCGAAAGCAAAGGCATGAGCACCGACGCGAGAGTGAAAAACTACAAGATGGAGATGCGTCAGGGCAGCGAGACACTCAACGGCGTGTTCACCGGACAGGTGGTGACCGAGGTGGAGGAATGGATGCTCACACTGCCCTTGCAGGCCACATACGACATAAGTCCGAAAGTGAGACTGAAGATGGGTCCGTATTTCTCGTATCTCACGTCCAACAAGTTCTCGGGATATGCCTACGACGGATATCTGCGCGTGGGCGACCCCACAGGCACTAAGGTGGAGATGGGCACTGACGAGGCTTCGCGCGGCACATACGATTTCTCGGACGACATGCGCAAATGGCAGTTCGGCCTCGATGCGGGCGTGGACTGGTATTTCCACAACCGCGTGGGAGGATATCTCGACATAGCATGGGGACTGACAGGCGTGTTCAAACGCAATTTCAAGACCATCGAACAGACAATGTACCCGATTTACGGAACAATAGGTATTACATATAAATTATAAGACAAATAATCAAAAAGAAAGGAAAAAATGAAAAGATTGCTTACTTCATTAGCGGTTGCGCTCATGGCTCTGACCATATCCGCAACCGATTACAAGGATGTGCTGAATGTGTCCATCGACGGCAACGCAGCTGTCCCGAGCGAAACAACCATCACCGTTGACAAAAACGCTGACGGCTCTTACAAACTTGCTCTGAAAAACTTTATCCTCACATTGGGAACAGACGCAATGCCTGTTGGTACCATTATATTGGATAACGTGAACGCCACAGAAAAGGACGGCATGGTATCGTTGCAGACCAAACAGAACATAGATATTCAGGAAGGCGATCCTGACGTAAGTCCCTGGTGGCTCGCCTCAACTCTTAAGAATGTGCCCATCAACATGGCCGGCGAGATACGCGGCGATAAATTCTATACCGTCATCAACATCAGTTTCATGAGCATGACCATCAAAGTGGTGTTCGGCAACGGCGGCTATCAGATCCCCAACTCCGACTTCGAGTTGTTCCACAAAGCAACAGTCAAAAGCGGTAAGGATACTTACGAGAGCGATGAGCCCAACTCCTGGCACTCTTTCATGAGCGCAAGCGGATTTCTTGCCGGAGTTGTCGGAAAGAACACTCATACTTATATCTCTGACGATGTACGCCCCGGCTCAACCGGAAAAAGCAGCGTCAAGATTGTTTCAGCATTGGCACTTGGCTCTATTCCTGCCAACGGCACGCTCACCACAGGACAGCTTCAGGCTGCCGGATTTTCAGCGGAAGACCCTAAAAACTGCGCATTCCTCGATATGTCAAACGAAGCCGTCGATGGCAACGGCGATCCTTTCTACACCATCATCAACGGTAAACCGGATGCTGTGAAGTTCTGGACTAAATTCAAACAGGGAACACTCGCTGATGATAAAAAGGACTTCATATATGCTACAATGAGCGCAGCTCTCACCGACGGCACCCGTTATCAGGAGCCGATGGACAAAGAGTACACCAATGTGGCAGCTCGCGCACAGAACGCCACAATCGAAAGCAACGACTTTGCTTGGCAGGAACTGACCGTGCCGTTCGACTATGCCACATACGCTGAGAAAAACGTTCAGGCTAAAGCCATCTTCGTCACTATATCAACAAATGCACAACCCGGTGTGGGAGCCATCAAAGGTTCTCCCGAGCCCGACCAGATCTTCGTTGACGATTTCGAACTCATCTACAACTCTCAGTTGGCTTCGCTCAAAGTGAAGGGCAGCGATGTCGAGGGATTCGACAAGGACACTTACGAATACACTATCAACGGTGAGGGCTCCGTCGAGGCATCCGACATCGACGCCGTATCCGACGGACAGGGCGCTTACGTCAGCAAAACAATCGAAGCTGTGGAAGGCGGTGTGAAAGCAACCGTCACCGTGACATCCAACGATCTGAAAGACACCAACGTCTACACCATCAACGTCAAAGGCGCCACAACAGGCATCAGCAAGACTGAAACGATTGCCGGCAATAGCGCGGTGAAGATATACAACGTCAACGGTCAGCGTGTGAACAACACCAACGCCAAAGGTCTTTACATCATTCGCAAGGCCGACGGCAAGACCGTCAAGGTGCTGAAAAAATAACATCACGACACACACAATTATCATTTATAATTCAAAAAAGTCCCGGACTCACACCACGAGTTCGGGATTTTTTGTGTAGCTTTGCGTAGTTTGCACAACCACAGCCTCAACATGGAACAACTTCTGCACTATGTATGGAAACACAAACTGTTTCCGCTTCGCACCACCTCTACTGCCGGAGACACGCAAATAGAGGTCATCGACACCGGTCTGCACAACACGGATGCCGGTCCCGATTTCTTCAACGCGAAGGTGAAGATTGACGGCACGTTGTGGGTGGGCAACGTGGAGATACACTGCAAAGCGTCGGAATGGTTCGCGCACGGCCATCACAAGGACCCGCGCTACAACAATGTGATACTCCATGTGGTGGCTGTCGACGACGCCACGGTCACCACGAGCAACGGTCATACCGTCACACAGACAGTCATCGGCGTGCCGGCCGACGTAGCCGCCAACTACGACGAACTGCTCTCGGCCGACAGATATCCGCCGTGCCACAGGCTCATACCGGTCCTTCCCTCCATAATGATCCACTCGTGGATGAGCGCGTTGCAGACCGAACGTCTGGAGCAGAAGACCGAGGCGCTGGCTCAACGAGCCATGATTTGCAACGGCTCATGGGAGGACGCATTCTTCATCACGTTGGCCCGCAACTACGGATTCGGCACCAACGGCGACGCCTTCGAGACATGGACGGCCGGCAACTGGCTCCGTCATGCCGCACACCACCGCGACGACTTGTTCCAGATAGAAGCTCTGTTCATGGGTCAGGCGGGACTGCTCTGCCCGGAATCGATACCCGAACGACGGCGCGAAGCGGCCCTTCAGGACGACTATTTCAACCGTCTGAGAAACGAATATCGGTTTCTCGCCAATAAGTTCGCGTTGCAGCCGATGGACCACAGTATATGGAAATTCCTGAGGATGAGACCTCAGAATTTTCCTCATATACGTCTCGCGCAGCTCGCTTCGCTCTACCACTCGCGAAGGGCATCGATAAGCCGGATGGCCGAATGTGAGTCCATCGACGACCTGAGGGCTCTCATGCAGACATCGGTCACGCCCTACTGGCGCACGCACTACTCCTTCGGACTGGCAGGCAAGGACAACGCCAAGCATCTCTCAGCCCGTTCCATCGACCTGCTCATCATCAACACGGCCATACCCACACTCTTCGCCTACGGCCGCCATCGACGTGACGAACGGCTCTGCCGGCGTGCCACGGACATGCTCGAACAACTGCAACCGGAGGACAACAACGTGGTGCGCATGTGGAACGAGTGCGGACTGAAAGCGCAAAACGCCGGCGACAGTCAGGCTCTCATCCAGCTCAAGAAACAATATTGCGACCGCAAGTACTGCCTGCGGTGCCGCATAGGCTACGAATACTTGAAATCAGAACGACAATGAACTATATCTTCGAAACCGAAATGGATGTGCGCGACTACGAATGCGACATCCAGGGCATAGTCAACAATGCCAACTATCTACACTACACCGAGCACACGCGACACTTGTTCCTGCAGTCGCTCGGCGTGAGTTTCGCCCGTCTGCACGACCGTGGCGTGGATGCCGTGGTGGCACGCATGAACCTGCAATACAAGACTCCGCTGCGCTGCGACGACCGTTTCGTCTCACGTCTGGCGCTGCGCAAGCAGGGACTGCGCTACATCTTCGACCAGGACATCTTCCGCAAGGAGGACAACAAATTATGTTTCCGTGCATCGACCGAGCTTGTGTGTCTCATCAACGGACGTCTGGCCAACAGCGAAGACTACGACAAGGCATTCGCCAAATTCATCTGAAATCCTTGTAAACCGTTCTCATGACCGATTCACAAGAAATATTCAACACCATCGCCCTGACGCAGACCAATCATTTCAGTCTGCCGGGACTGCTCGACCTCTATCGCCGACTCGGTTCGGCCACGGCCGTGATGGACCACCGCAACCATATCAGAGACGTCATTCCCGATGCCTCGCCACGGCTCGTCGCGACACTCCAAGACATGTCTTCATACATGCGCAGGGCCGAGACGGAGATGGAGTATATGTCCAAGCACGACATCCGTCCGCTCGTGATGAGCTCCGGGTGTTATCCCGAGCGTCTGCGGCAGTGCGCTGACGCGCCACTCATGTTGTTCTACAAAGGGTCGGCCGAGCTCAACCGCACACGGGTGATAAGCATCGTGGGCACTCGCCGATGCACCGCCTACGGACGCGACCTCATCCATAATTTCATACAACGTCTGCACATGCTCTGCCCCGAAACGCTCATCGTGAGCGGTCTGGCCTACGGTGTGGATATCTGCGCCCATAGGGAGGCGCTCGCCTCGGGACACGACACGGTGGCCGTGCTGGCCCACGGACTGGACTACATCTATCCCACCGTCCACCGCTCCACAGCCGTAGAGATGATAGCCCGGGGCGGTCTGCTCACCGAGTTTCTCACCAACACCAATGCCGACAAAATCAATTTCGTGCGCCGCAACCGCATCGTGGCCGGCGTGGCCGACGCCACCATCATCATAGAGAGCGCCGAGAAAGGGGGCAGCCTCATCACGGCGGGCATAGCGCGGGACTACAACCGCGACGTGTTCGCCTTTCCCGGGGCCGTGGGGTCGCCTTATAGTGAGGGTTGCAACCGGCTCATACGCGACAACGTGGCGGGACTGATATGCAGCGCAGACGACTTTGTCAACGCCATGGGGTGGCAAAATGATGCTGTCATCGCATCATCGCGCAAAGAGGGAATAGAACGACAGCTCTTCCCCGACCTCACCGACGACGAGCAGCGTGTGGTCGCCTTGCTGCAACAGACCAACGACCTCCAGACCAACATCCTTTCCGTCCGCACGGGCATAGCCATACAGCAGATATCGGCCACACTGTTCTCTCTCGAGATGAAGGGGCTCGTGAGGATGTACGCCGGTGGCACTTGTCATCTGCTGCAATGACCTCGGCGATACATTGAAAACATAATAAGGAATAAGAAAAACATAATACAGGATAATCGAAAATGAAAATAGGAAACATAGAATATGGCGACCGTCCGCTCTTTCTCGCTCCGATGGAGGACGTGACCGATATCGGATTCCGCCATCTGTGCAAGCGCTACGGCGCGGCGATGGTCTACACCGAGTTTGTGAGTGCCGAAGCGCTGGTCCGCTCCATCAAGTCGACCGTCAGCAAACTGAACATCAGTGACGAGGAACGACCGGTAGGCATACAGATTTACGGACGCACGGTGGAGGCGATGGTGGAGGCCGCACGTATAGTGGAACAGGCACGTCCCGACGTCATCGACCTCAATTTCGGATGTCCGGTCAAGAAGGTGGCCGGCAAGGGAGCGGGAGCGGGAATGCTTCAGAACATACCGCTGATGCTCGACATCACACGCGAGGTGGTCAAGGCTGTATCCACTCCCGTGACCGTGAAGACACGCTTGGGATGGAACCACGACAACCTCGTCATCACCACTCTGGCCGAACAGCTGCAGGACTGCGGCATACAGGCTCTCACCATCCACGGCCGCACCCGTGCACAGATGTACACCGGAGAGGCCGACTGGACTCTCATAGGCGAGGTGAAGAACAACCCGCGCATACACATACCCATCATCGGCAACGGCGACATCACCACTCCCGAGGAAGCGAAAAGCGCTTTCGACCGCTACGGTGTGGACGCCGTGATGATAGGCAGGGCCACCTTCGGACGCCCGTGGATATTCAAGGAGATGCGCGACTATCTCGACGGACGCCCTCAGGATACGTCCCTGGACTTCGACCGCAAACTCGACATCCTCGAGGAACAGCTGCGCATCAACGTGGAACGCATCGACGAATACCGCGGCATACTCCACACTCGCCGCCACCTGGCTGCCACTCCGATATTCAAGGGAATACCCGACTTCCGGCAGACACGCATTGCCATGCTCCGCGCCGACACTGTGGACGGACTCACAGACATACTCGACCATTGCCGCGAGATGCTCGGCAAAGGAAAGCCTCAACCATCAACTATATCCGATAACTAAAATAAAGAAACAATGAAACGTTTTTTCTCTACCCTCATCGCTTGCTGTGCCTGCGCGGCAGCGTTCTGCCAACAGGCTCTGTGGGACCGTTCGGCAGCCGTATCTCCCGTTGAGAATGCCGACGGCTCCATCACTTTCAATTTCTTCGCACCCAACGCCTCGAAGGTGGAGGTGACGGGCGACTTCAACCAGACAAGCAACTCCACACTCGCCATGACCCGTAACGACAAGGGCATGTGGAGCGCCACCACCGCGCCGCTCGCTCCCGAGCTTTATTCCTACTCGTTCAATGTGGACGGCATACGCATGACCGACCCGTCCAACGCTTATCTCAACCGCGACATCACCACCTACACAAGCATCCTCATACGCTCCGACAAGCAGGGCGACCGAGGCAGCATGTACAGCGTGAACGACGTGGCTCACGGCAATGTGTCAAAAGTGTGGTACGACAGTCCCACGCTCGGCATGCGCCGCCGCATGACAGTTTACACCCCGGCGGGATACGACGGCAAGCGACGCTACCCCGTGCTCTATCTGCTCCACGGCATGGGCGGCGACGAGAACGCGTGGAGCGAACTGGGACGCGCGGCACAGATAATGGACAACCTCATCGCTTCGGGCAAGGCCGAGCCCATGATTGTGGTAATGCCCAACGGCAATCCAAACTGCGAGGCGGCCCCGGGCGAGTGGAAGGCGGGCATGTACGTCCCTGGCCACTGGACCATCAAGGCCGAAGCGCGCACGTCGATGGAGAAGAGTTTCATGGATATCGTGCGCCACGTGGACAACAACTACCGCACCATACGCCGTCGTGAGGGACGCGCCGTGGCCGGCCTGTCGATGGGCGGCGGCCACACCTTAGGCATCGCCATGCTCTATCCCGAAACGTTCGGATACTACGGACTGTTCTCGGCCGCACCGTGGATCAACGGCGACCGCAACCTCGACAATTTTTATGACCGACTGAAGGCCGACACCGCATCGGCCGCCCAACTGAAAGCGCTCTTCAACAGCCGCCCGAGCCTGTTCTGGATTGGTATCGGCAAAGACGACTTCCTGTACAACGCCAACCGCGACCTGCGCCGCTTCTTCGACGACAACGGCTATCGTTACGAGTATTACGAGAACGACGGCGGACATCTGTGGCGCAACTGGCGCATCTATCTCACGATGTGGGCACAGAAGATTTTCAAGTAAAAGACATTATATGACGACACGCGACTTCATCCTTGCCCACCGTGGCGACGACATTCGCTCTCTGGCCCTCACACACGGCAAAGACCCTGATGTGGACCTGCCATACGCTCTCGAACAGATTGCCGGATGGCAGACGGCCGTGCGCAAACTGCCGTCGTGGGCCGCATGTGAGGGTCTGATTTACCCTCCGCGGCTGTCGATGGAGCAGTGCTCGTCCGAACCTACGGCGCGCTACAAGGCCGATCTCATGGCCCGTCTGACAGAGGGCATCGCCCGGGATTACCGGGAGGAGATATCGCTCACCGACCTCACGGGCGGTTTCGGCGTCGACTTTTCCTTCATGGCCCGAGGCGCGGGACGTGCCGTGTACGTGGAACGCAATGCGGGGTTGTGCGACATCGCCCGCCACAACATGCCTCTGCTCGGACTCTCCCACGCACAGATAGTGTGTGCCGACGCCGCCGACTATCTGCAGTCCATGCCCCACTCCACATTCATTTTCATCGACCCTGCGCGGCGCGACGCCAACGGCGGAAAGACGGTGGCCATAGCCGACTGCACTCCCGATGTGTCGGCACTGTGCCACACGCTCACGGTCAAGGCCGACGTGGTGATGGTCAAACTCTCGCCCATGCTCGACTGGCACAAGGCGGTGGACGATCTGCACGGACTCGTGAGCGAAGTGCACATAGTCTCCACCGACGGCGAATGCAAGGAGATGCTGCTCATACTGCGCACCCCGCCCTCCGGTCTTACACATGACCGGCCACGTCTCTATTGCTCCGTATGCTCCGCCCACGGCCACGAGACTCTCGATTGTTCGGACTATCGTGACACGCCGCTCGCCATACACGCCCGGCCCGCATCGGCCGCTTATCTCTACGAACCCAATCCGTCGATAATGAAGGCGGGATGTTTCGCCGTCATCACCCGGCGCTTCGACGTGAAGGCAGTAGGCGTCAACAGCCACCTGTTCCTCTCCGACGCACCGATAGCCGATTTTCCCGGACGCAAGTTCAGGATACTTGCCGCTACGACGATGAACAAGAAGCAGCTGCGCACTGCCCTCCAGGGCATCGACCGCGCAAATATCGCCGTGCGCAACTTCCCTATCACGGCCGCCGACCTACGCCGCAAGCTCAGGCTCAAGGACGGCGGACCGACATATATCTTCGCCACAACCGCAGGCAACGACCATCTCCTCTTCGTCTGTGAAAAGGACATGACAGCCGACACATAACAAAAACCACCTCATCCATGACCCATTTCGAATATCTCATAGCCAACGACAATGATTATCGTTGGGGATTAGTCACAACGACCGTCGGCCGGCAAGATGTGAAGCCGGGAGCCTCCTACCCCGTAAACAAGCATCCCGACTCCTATCGGTTTTCCTCCAACAAAGACCGTATATTGCAGGAATTCGTGTTTCTCTACATCTCCAAAGGCAGCGGATGGTTTGCCTCCTCCCACTGCAGGAAAACAAGGATAAAGGCGGGAGACGTGTGTCTTATTTTCCCGAACGAAAGACACAGTTACGCACCCGACACCGAAACGGGATGGACAGAGTACTGGATAGGATGCAAGGGCACGATACCGCAGCTATGGATAGACAACCGCTTTTTTGATATACAAAGCCCCATACTCAATATCGGCATCAGCAACAGACTGATGGATTTTTATGAAAAAGCCTACGAGGTGGCACAGCAACAGCCGCCGGCATACCAGCAGATGCTCTCCGGATATGTGAATATGATCTGCAGCACGGTGTATTCGGCCTGCAAAGGCAATCCTTTCAGATGCAGTTCGATAATAAGCACCATCAACAAGGCAAAGAACTTCATGCACGACAATATCTGCAACGACATAGCGATGGAAGACGTGGCCATGCATGTGGGCATGGGATATTCTAAGTTCAGAAAAGTGTTCAAACAGATAACGGGATTGTCGCCCAACCAATATTTCATCGAGATAAAACTGGAAAAAAGCAAAATCATGCTGCTCAACGGGGACATTTCCTGCAAGGAGATGGCCTTTCAATTAGGTTTCGATTCGCCTTCCTATTTCACCAAAGTATTCAAAAACCGCATCGGTGTCACTCCTCAGGAATTCCGTCAACAATATTTCTGATAGCCCGACCGAAATTAGCGCAAAGAACCGTACACTCCGTTCCACTACACCATATACAAAGAAATTCCCGAAAGCTGTGCCAAAAACTTCCGGGAATTTGCTTTATTTATAACGCTGTAAAAAATCCTTGCGCAGACCTTATTTCACTACAACCTTCTTGCCGTTGACGATGTATATGCCTTTTGCAAGATTTTCATTTTTCATACGTACACCTGAGAGATTATACACAACCTTCACCGATGCGTCGCCTGTGTCGATATCATCGATGCCTGTTGTCACACCGTTGATGCTTACCAACACATCCTTGTCGGCCGGCACCTGGAAATAAGCGCGCAGACCCTTCAGTTCGCTATTGTCCGCCTCGGGACTGTCGAGAGCCAGTGTCGTTTCGTTCATCACGCGCTGCGAACCGTCCGTCGACAATGTCGCAGGGTCATAAACGCCCACAAACGCATACTCACCCATTTCCGCCTTCAGAGGCTGCTCGGCCGTGGTGCTCACATTGGGCACCACAAAACCGTTGTGGACGTTGCGCGACGGTTTTACAAGATAAGGCATTCCGGCCTTCATGCCGTCGGCATCGGCAAATATCATTGTCCCGTTCTCCACATTCTTCAATTCTGTCACGAGCGTACCCTCGCCGAACACATGGTCTATCAAGGCCTTGTCCATGGCAAACGGCAGACATATCGCGTTCCAACGGTCGGCATAGAGATGGCGGTCCACCACGGCACGCATGTCCTCCATAGCACCGGTATAATTATTGCCGTTCTCGGTGTAATCCATCTTGTAGGTCTCCACGATGCGTGTCAGCTGGGTGTCGCTTCCCTTTTCGCCATTAAGATAAATCACCTTGTTGCCCGTGCCGTCGTCCACCACCTCGGCATATCCTGCGTTGGCCGGATCGATATAAAAATACTTGGTGTACTCATCCAGACCGTACACATTCTCGAAATCGTCGTCCACGAGTATGTTCCGGCATCCGTCTGCATAATATTGCGTGAGCTTCACATTGTCAAACCACACACGCTGTGAGCCGCTGTTGCCATCCACCCTGAGACCCACCTCGCCGTTGTTGAGCAGTGCGAGGTCGGTCATATCGTTCTGTATGAAAGAGTCCTCGAGCTTGTCGTCCACATAAGTGTTGACCATGTTGCCAACGACTTCTATCTTTATATGATGGGTGGAGCCCACGAGGTCGGCCGGTTTGAAATCCGGGAAAGCCGGTCCGTCACCCCATGCCTTCCATCTCTCGTTGCCGTTTGCCAGATGATATCTCACGTGCGCGTTTTCACCGTCGCAGCAGAACTGCCACATGTAGTAAGTGTCTTCATTCGTGCGTCCGAAGATTATCGACGCGGCGTTTTCCTGTATTGTCATGTCTGTCTCGACGGCATAGTGCATTTCTTTCACAATACCTTGCATCGGGTCGGAAGGCAATCCCCTTCTCTCGTTGTCCACGCCACCTGTGGCATGCAACACGCCATCGCTCACCGTGCAGTTCAGGAAAGCCTTTGTCTCGTCGCTGAAATCGTTTTCGTAGACAGTCTCCTGCGTGTCGTCGTTTGTTATCCTGAAATAATCGAAGTCGGCCGACTCGCCCACGTTTCCCGACCATGCGGCACGTGTACCTACGGAACCTAAGGCAAGCGTCTCGCCGCCGCGTTCGTCGCTTTCATATATCTGCACGTCGTCGAGATATACGACATAGTGGTTGGCATTGGTCACCACCACCTTTGTGGTATGCCAATCGGTAAGGTCGATGCCGGGAATGAAGTCGTTGAGATTGATTTCCGCATCGAGCGCCGGAGCGCCGTTCCAATGGTGCGGACGCAGACGCGGATTGCCCGGCTGTTCGATGTTGTACTGCAACATGTAGAAGTTGCTCAGAGTCTGATACGAGAACATGATACTCGCACTGATGGCGTTGGCCTTGAAGCGGGTCTCCACAGTGTAATTGGGGATGTCCACGCGATATGCGCTTGCATTGATACACAGAAGGCAGAGCAATGCGGAGAATATGGATTTGAGTTTCATTATATATATGGTTTTGATTTATTGTCTTGCGTTTATCACAATCTTTTTGCCATCGGCGATATATATGCCCCCGGGCGTGTTGTGTCTGTCCACGGAGATACCCGAGAGAGTGTATAGCTTGCCGTCGTCCTTCGCGGTCACTGGATTGGCGATGCTTGTGTTCACCGGGCCGTTGTCAAAGAAGAAGGCATTGACCACGGCGTTGTCGCCACGCAGGTTGCCCCCGAGTATGCGCACCGAACGGTCGTAAGTGAACACGAAATACACGCCGCCGTTGAAGTCTTTCACTTTCTTTGTAGGTGCGATCATGCGGCCTGTCTCCAGGTCGAACAGATCGATGAGAAGTTCGCGGCCACCCTTGTCGCAGTCGGCCATATAAACGGCCAGCGTGTAGGGGCTGTTCTTCTTCACTCTGATTTCGGCCGGACACATGTGCACGCTCTGCATGCTTCCCGAGTAGTAGCATCCAAAAGCCTTCTGCGCTCCGGGTTCGTCGGACACGGGCAGCATGGCCCGCTCGTCTATCGGCTTGATGATGGTGGAGCGATGCTGGTTGATGTTCTCGCGGCCGAAATCGAATGTTATCGACTCCACATAGTCGGGCAGACTGACGAGGTCTTGCTTGTCGGCACCGCCGCCTACGATGAAATATCCGTCCTTGCCGTATTTTCTGAACCACTCGCCGTGGGTGTCATAGTCGGTCCTGATGTCGGTCACGGCGTATTCGAAATCTTCTTCGGGCAGTTGCTTGCACTCGCCCGAATAGTATGCCCTCACGTGATGTTCACCCTCGGCGAGATTGTGTATATACACGAAGCCGTCATCCTCGGTCAGAGAATCGAGTGTCTTGCCGTTGAGCTCCAGTTTCGTTATTTCCATACCCTCTTTTGGTATGGCCATAGTAGCCACGGTTCCGGCCGGCACGATGAGCGTATTGAGTCCGGTCACGAGATTGAACGAGGCCTTGATGGCGCCGGACGGAGTATCGGCCACTCCTTCCACGCGTGTGGCCACACCCTCGAAATGGGGTTTCACCTCAAAGGTCCTGAATCCCGGGCTTGTGGGCCGGATACCGAGCATCTCGCGTGTGAGCCACGCCGTGACCCCCGCTCCCCAGGGATGGGCAAGACTCGTGAATCCGGTCTGGGTGTAGGGTATCGGACCGTTCTTGCCTGTCACATCGAGCCATGCCGGACGGAACACCTCGAGGAAGCATGTGGCGCCATAATTGATTTGTCCGCCCCACTCGTCCATTATCGCCCGGAAGGCGTCGTCGTAGTGTCCGGCCTTTGCCATGGCGTTGATGACCATATACTCATTGAAGGGCGAATAAGACAGACGTTGCAGACGGTCGCCGAAGTCGGGATGATAGATCCTCTGCAGATCGCTTATCAGGTCGGCGTTGATGGCATCGGCCGAGGAGTGCATCTCCAGACTGCTTATATTGCCCGGCAATTGTGTGAACAGTTTTGTCTTTGCCCTGGCATATTTGTCGTAGGTGTCGGCCTTGTCGTTCTCGCCTATGGTTCTCAACGCGGCTGCAAAATGTTTCCATGCTCCTATGGCAAGCATCTTGTAGGCCACGCGGTTGTCGGCTATATTGGGATTGTCGAATCCACGACCCGTGCGCTCGCCCCAACCGAAAAACTCGAGATTGGTGGGACTGTCGAATATGCTCCATGCGTGCTTCAGTCGCTTCTCGGCCATGGGTATGAGACTTCTGAAACCCTCTTCGTCGCCGGAGTACATGTAGTAGTCGATGAGACTTTCCACCCAATACATCTCGTAGCTCTCGATATTGTTGGGATGGGATTCGGTCCAGCGCAGATTCTTCAACACCGCGTCATAATTGGAAAAGGCCACGAGCGATGCGGCCTGTGCCGGATAAGCATCGCCTGTCCACGAGAATCGGTCGCCTCGGTCGAGAAGGATGGCTCCGAAACAGTCTTCACGCAGATTGGCCTTCACCGTCCACGCACCCACATACCATATCTTGTTGATGATGGGATTGTCGCAGTCGAACCGGCCCGTATAGTTGGTGGGTTTCACCTGTGTCATGGCCCGCACGGAAGTGATATGGAAAGGCGAGCGGCAGTTCCTCACATAGATTAACCCGTATCTCACGCCCTCGTACAATTCGGAGTTGAGCTCCAGACGGTATGAGTTGCCGTATTTCACGGGTTTGCGCGTCTTGTTGATAAGTTCCGGCACGTTGTACTCGCTGATAGCCATCTCCACATCGCCATAGAGGTCGGGACTGTCCATCTCTATCCATGCGGGCAGCTCCGCACCCATGTCGAAACGTATCACGCAATCGCCATTGACATTGATGTCACACGCGTCGGTGCTTATCGTCGACAGTCCGCTCACATTGGATTCTCCCTCGAGAGCCACGGCGCTCACCGGGCGCGCGACAAACACCTGCAGAGGATTGTCGGCTTTGGGGTCTTGCCATACATAGTCCACAAGAGGATCGGGCGAAAAAGCCGTACCCGCACCCGTGAAGGCACCACCCGAGACGTACGCGTAAGGTTGGGCGACGGGCGAGCGCCACGACAGTAAATCATCATTATAAACCGCTGTCTTTGCCTCGCTCACGCTCGTAAGACAACAGGCAAACGCGGTAATCAGGAAATTGTAACGGTATTTCATATTTATTTCGTTTAGTGTATTAATAAATTCCGGTGGCAAAAGTAATTGATAATGACGGCTTTGAAAAGTAATAATTGATTTATTTATGTAATATTTTGACATTTGGCGGAATCACGTGTTCACACGGCAAGAGGTAATAATATATGTCTCTATTTTGACACACCCTCCTACATCCGATTGAACAACCAATTTTTTGAATGATGCGACATTTGGAGTAACAAAACGAAAACCTTTGATAAACATGATAGATATTTACAAGTCGGTGTAGGGCCGCAAACTTTTGCGGCCGCAAGGGGGTAATTGACTTGAATTTATTTCGTCCAGGTATGGATCGATTGAATGTCAAGATACAGGTCTTCTTGCGGAGGTCTTCTTGCGGCCGCAACAGGTTGCGGCCCTACATCCGGTTGAACGATATTATTAGTTGACATTTATGAAATTTGGATTGAAATGTTAATTTTGGACACCCGAATTCTGTGAGATAATTAAGAATACGCAACTATCTCAGGGGGTAACTGTTAAAAATCCGTCCCATTTTTGCGATATTTCCTACCGAGACGGTTGTCCGTCCGAAATACGCCAGATTTTCGGCATTTTCATAAATCTTTGTATATCAGCAGAATACAAGATTCATGAATCTTCGAAGGCCTCAAAAAACATTGAAAAACCACCGAAAATGCCTCCAAAAAGTGCCCTACTTGGGTTCCGAAAGGGCCCCTTTTGCCTCCCGAAAGGGTTCCTTTCGCACTCCAAAAGGGCCCCTTTCGCAAATCAAGAGGATAAAAATCGCAAAATCGGACAGTTTTTCACGTTTCGGAGTATGGTTTTTTCCATTTCAAGGGTTCGTGTCTTTCTAAAACGAAAGTAAATCCTGCAAAAACCAAATGTTAAATATTTGGATTTTCATACGCAATCTCAAGGCATCAAAAATCGGGTGATGATACAGGGTCGATTTTTTGTTTCAACAGACATACAATACAAAAAAATCGTAGTTGCACAACCGACCTTTCGTCATCGTCGTCTGCGTCCTGTTCAATCATCATTTTTTGACCTCCGTCCTAAACCCTGCAACCGTATATTCCACACAAAAATCATTCGAAAATCGACAAAACGCCTCAAAAACAGTGAAAATATGTAAAATTCGGCCAAAATATCATAAATTTTCGCTTTTTCAGTGTACCAAATCGAGTTTCGCGTGTATTAGCTTTTAGAAAATGTACGCAGGCTGCAGCAACGTTGAAAATCATGTCTTCTCGCACCATATTTTATATATGTGTGTGACGAACGGACATACAAACCGAAGCCCGTTACTAAGATGAAGAAACTATATTTATTTTTTTTATTATTAATAACTTTTTAAAACTAACCATTATGTGTAAATTTGACATTCTTAAAATCAGAAAGTCATCGGCTCTTGCACTGATGCTCATGGCATCTGTTGCAGGTTGGTCGCAGACACAGATCTCGGACGAGGCCGGACTGAAGGCCATCGCCAATGATCTGACAGGTGATTATGTCTTGACACAGGACATCACTCTGAGTGGAGAATGGGCTCCTATCGGAACCCAGGCAGCTCCTTTCGAAGGAACGCTCGACGGTAACGGACACTCCATCAAGGGTCTTACTGTGACTTCGGGCATTGACAATCAGGGATTCTTCTCTTTCACAAAGGGAGCCACAATCCAGAACGTGCGCTTCGTCAACGCCCTTGTCAAAGGTGACAAACAGGTAGGTATCGTTGCCGGTCAGGCCATCAACACTACCATCGACCAGGTGTTCACATCTGGTGTCGTGACAGGTTACGACCATATCGGAGGTATCGTGGGTGATGCCCGCGGCAATGCTACCGACGATGAATACACCGTAATCTCCAACTGTCTTTCCACTGCCGGTGCTTACAGTACCTCTTATCAGGCAGGCGTAATTGCCGGATGGACCAACGCCGGTACATTCGTGAACAACGTGGCACTCGGTTCGGCTGCCGCTCCCAACGGCGGTGCTGCCGGTATCTGCGGTATGCTCGACAACAGCGGTGTGGCCAACTTCGCATCCAACGTGTCGGCTGCCGCTGCCGTAACAGGCCAGACCAACCGCACCCACGGTATCAGCGGATGGAAAAACGGAGGCGGATGCATGTATGGCGACATGTCAAGCAACTACTCTTCTGCCAACACTGTCTATACGGTCAATGGAGAAGTCGTTGATGCAGCTGAGATCGGCGAAGGCGACGCCGACTTTGAGGGTATTCAGGGTGAAGTGGTAGACGACGCCACACTCAAGACAGCCGCTACTTACACAGACATCGACTTTGCTGACGCATGGACACTGACCGACGGTTCTTACCCCGTGCTCAAAGGCATGACCACTCCTATCGAGGGTGACGCCATCGACATCCAGACCTTGCCCGCCAAATGCGCCATCGGTCTGACATTCGACCTCAAGGCCCGTTCTACAATGGGACGCACCGTGACCATCACTTCTTCCGATCCTTCAGTGGTTTCTGTAGACGGCACCGTTCTCTCTTTCGATGGCATCGGTACATCTACCATCACACTCAGCACAACAGGCGACGCTTACAGCGCAGGTGCTACCAAGACTGTTGATGTGACCGTAAGCTCTCTCAACTATGCCATCAAGACTGCCGAAGATCTTGCCAACATCAAATACGACCTCGAAGGCAATTTCACACTTGAGAACGACATCGACCTCGCAGGTATCAATTGGGCTCCGATAGGCGAGTTCACAGGTACATTCGACGGTAAGGGCCATTACATCAAGAACCTCACATTCAACAATCCCGACCAGAACAACGTGGGCTTGTTCTCTACCACAAGAGGTGCCACAATCAAGAACCTCGGTATAGAAGGTGCCAAAGTCATCGGTCGTGCCAACTCAGCCGCAATCGTAGGCCAGGCTTACGGTGGTGAGATTTCTTCTTGCGCCGTCATCAATTCCTACATCGAAGGTTTTGACCACGCTGCCTCTATCAGCGGTAACATGACCCTCAACGAAGGCCAGGGCGGTGTGATAAGCGACTGTATCTCCGATTCACGTATCGCCACTCGCTCTTATCAGGTAGCCGGTATCAGCGGTGTGTTCAACGGTGGTGAAATCAAGAACTGCCTCTTCTCAGGTACTGTGACAGGTCCGAGCACAACAGCCGGCGGTATCATTTCTCTGAACGAGTCGAACGGTGCCGAAGGTACTACCGACCCCAGCGCTAATCTGCACAACAACGTTGTTGCCGCTTCTCACATTTATGGCAACATTTTCCGTATCGGTAATCCGGACAACAGACCTATCACATTCGCCGACAACTATGTTCTCGAAAATACATTCTGCGGCGGTAGCGCAAGCACAGCCGGTCCGATGAACAACGAGACTGACCCATCAAGCATGCAAGGTGCCAACGCAACCGTAGACGATCTCCGCTCAAAAGCTTTCTATGAAGGTCTCGGTTGGGACTTCGACAACACATGGAAATTCCTCGACGGCGGTGAGGAGAATATGTATCCCGTGCTCGCATGGATGAACGCTCCTCTGCCCACAACAATCCTTGACATGCCTCAGAACAAGGCAATCCTCTACAAGGAAGGTTATGAATTCCTGGATCTCAATTGCATCCACGGTTCATGGGGCCAGAAGCTCGCTGCTGAAATCGTAGAAGGCGCAGGCAAGGCTTTTTATGATGAAAGTCTAAACCAAATCTATGCCGGAGGTGAAGATGGTAACTTCGGAGGCAAAGGCGACGTGAAGGTCAAGATGAACATCGACCCCGCCGTGGCTTCTCTGTTCAATATCGTCGGTGAGGACAATTTCTCAATCTACATCGGAATGGATGGTGACAAGACCGAAATTTCTACTGCCCAGCAGTTTATCGACATCAACAAGAACCTTGCAGGTGACTACATCCTCACAGCCGACATCGACCTCAACGGTGTTGAGTTCCCCGGTATCGCTTGCTCAGGCGAGGCCTTCACAGGAACATTGGACGGTAACGGCCATGTGGTACGCAATGCCAACGTGAAATTCGGCAGCGGCAGCGACCTCGGTGTATTCGGTAGACTCAGCGGTGCCACACTCAAGAACATCGCGTTCGTAGGATTCAATGTTTCAGCTTCAAGCTGCAAGCACGTAGGTCTGATTGGTGCTGCCATCACATCTACATTCGATCAGGTAGCTGCCATCGGTCAGGTGACAGGAGACGACCACGTCGCAATCTTCGCAGGTGACCTCAGCGGCGGTTCAATCACCAACTGCTATATCAACGGTACAGTTGTAGGCGGCAGCCAGGTGGGCGGTTTCGCAGGATGTACTCTCGAGAACGGTGCTGAAATCACATATAGCTACTTCAATGGCGATTTGACAGGAAACAACCGTGGATGGACCGGTGGTTTCGTAGGACTTATCGACAAGTCGAATAGCGAAGTGACAATCACCAACTGTGCATCGGTAGGTAATTGCGCCACAAAACAAGGCTCGCCTCATGTAGCCGCTCCGTTCATCGCAGGTAACAACGCCGGTGACGGTGCCAACGCAACTGTTACATTCAACTCCAATATCTTCAACAACGAGGCTGTGATGAACGGTGACACCGAATGGCCGAACAAGAACCTCACCACTGAGGGCAACGAAGGACTCTATGAGGCAGCTCAGAGCGTTCCCGCATCAAGTCTGCAGAGTGATGCTATTTACAAACAGATTGGTTGGGATTTCGACAACGTTTGGACATTCGACACAACAGACGGTTATCTCTATCCCGTGCTCAAGCAGTTCGGTTCGCTCGTTACAGGCATCAAGGATGTGACAGCAGGTGAAGGCAATGCCTCTTACGCCGTACGCGCCGAGGGTAACGTGCTCACAGTAGCCGGACTCACAGGCAACGCCGTGATCACCGTAGCCACTGTTGCAGGTCAGAACGTAGCCACTGTCAAGACAGCAGCTGCCGCTGCCACAGTATCTCTGCCCGGCAAGGGCCTGTACATCGTTAAGGTTGCAGGTGCAGGTGCCGCTCAGTCTTACAAAGTAGTAAACAAATAATATGATGATAAAAACATTCAAGATTTCATACCAATGCCGCAAGGCTGAATATTCGAAATCCTGAAATATATTACAGGAAGGGTTGGTAATGAGCCGGAATACGCCGGCTTATGCCAACCGTTCTTGTGTTTACATTGAATAATTAAAAGAGTCAGACTTTGCTCTGATAAATTCTATGTCTTAATAATATCAACCATTATGTTTAAATTCAAATTACGGAAATCATTAAAGGGGCTGTTGCTTGTAGCCATGTTGCTCGGGTCGCTGTCTTCCTTTGCGGCTCCTGTGAAAGTATCCGGCCGTGTGTCGGACACCAACGGAGAGGTGCTTTTGGGTGTTACCATCACTGAAAAAGGCACACAAAACAGGACCGTGACCGACATCAACGGTAACTACACCATCACCTGTAATTCTGAAAAGGCAGTGCTCGTGGCCACTTATCTCGGCTATCAACCGCTGGAACAGAAAATCAACGGTACATTGCTCGACTTCGTGCTTCATGACGATGTGAGCGGACTTGACGAGGTTGTCGTTACCGGTTACACCACCCAGAAGAAGGTGTCTGTGCTCGGAGCCCAGTCCACCTTGAAGATGGAACACGTGAAGGCTCCGGTGGCCAACCTCAGCTCAGTGCTCGCAGGTCGTATGCCTGGTGTCGTATCAGTTCAGCGTACCGGTGTGCCGGGACAGGACGACTCGGATATCTGGATTCGCGGTATCTCCACTCTGACCAACAGAAACGAAGGCCCGCTGGTGCTCGTCGATGGTATCGAGCGTAGCTTCAACAACCTTGACCCCGAGGACATCGAGTCCGTCACAGTGCTCAAGGACGCCGCCTCGACAGCCGTTTACGGTGTGCGTGGTGGTAACGGTGTCATCATCATCACCACCAAACCCGGTGTGGTAAGCAAACCGACATTCTCTGTCGACGTTTATCAGGGTATCACATCTCTCACCAAGGTGCCCGACCTGGTTGACGGTATCGAGTATATGGAAGCAGCCAATGAGGCTTACATGCACACCCGCGGCTCCAAATATTATTCGGATGGTTATATTCTCCGCACAAAACTGGCCAACGGCCTTCCCACTCCGGAACTCACAGCCGAGGAGCGTGCAGCCATCATGGCCGACCCCAGCGTGAACAAGTATCTTTACCCGAACGTGGACTGGATGGACAAACTCTATCATAACGTGGGCTACAACACACGTGCCAACGTCAATATCCGTGGTGGTGCGCCCAACGCCAGCTACTACGTGTCGCTCTCCTACTACAAAGAGAAAGGTCTTACCAAAGAAGACAAGGCTCAGGATTACAGCTCTGAGATTGATTATGACCGTTACAACTTCCTGACCAACATCAACCTCAAGCCAACCAAGAAAACAAATATCGATATTGGTGTGAGCGGATGGTTGTCAGGTGGTAACTATCCCGAGGTGAAACTCGACGACATCTTCAAAAAGGCCATGTCCACCAACCCCGTGATATATCCTGTTGTCTATCCCAACGGCGAGAACCCGGGCCAGTCTCCGGACAACCGTGAGCTCGACAACCCGTGGGTGACTCTGACACGCCGTGGCTATCAGACAAAGAACGAGACTCAGGTCAACTCCAACCTGAAACTCACTCAGGACCTCGGCTTCTTCAACTGGAGCAAGGGATTGTCTCTGCGCGCCCTTGTCGCATTCGACGTGAAAGCCACCCAATCGATCCACTACAAGGTGGACGAGTCCACATGGAAACCGACAGCCGTGCTCGATCCTACAACAGGTGTATGGGATGCCTCTTCCGTTTACGATGATGAAGGCAACATCAAACTCACTGAGCAGTTCAAAGGTAACTCTTCTATGTCAGTAACGTCAGACAAGTGGGTTTACCGTACATTCTATTTCGAAGGCGCTCTCGACTATCGTCGCACATTCGCCAAGAAACACAACGTGAGCGGTCTTGCACTGTTCAACCTGCGCAACTATCTTGATGCCAACGGTTCAAGCCTCTTCACTACTCTTCCTTACAAGCAGCAGAGCCTTTCGTTCCGTGCTACTTACGACTACGACAACCGCTACTTCATAGAGGGTAACGTGGGTTACACCGGATCGGAAAACTTCGAGCCGGGCGAGCGCTTCGGTTGGTTCCCCGCATTCGCCATCGGATGGGTTCCGTCCAACGAATCGTTCTGGAAGCCCATCGCTCCCTACATCTCGTTCT
Source organism: uncultured Prevotella sp. (assembly GCA_905202125.1). Classification (GTDB taxonomy): domain Bacteria; phylum Bacteroidota; class Bacteroidia; order Bacteroidales; family Bacteroidaceae; genus Prevotella. The sequence continues at coordinate 7,297 of CAJKQX010000022.1, read as the reverse complement.
TGAAACTGCGCTATTCTGACGGTACGGTAGGTAATGACAGCTCAGGCGACCGTTTCAGCTATTTCACACAGATTGGCGATGGTCGTGAATATACGTCATATTGGGGCAACGGCAAAGGTCTGGCATATTCTACTTATGGTTATAAGGCACAGTGGTCGAAGGTGCGTAAGCAAGACCTCGGTATCGACATCAGCTTCCTCAAAAACGATCTTACATTCACATTCGAGTTGTTTAAGGAGAAGCGTACGAAGATTTTCGTCAACCGTAACAACGTTCCGCTTCTCGCCGGATTCGCCAAAACGATATCTGCCAACGTGGGTGTAGTAGAGAACAAAGGTTTCGAGGCTCAGTTTGAGTACAACCATCAGTTTGGCAAAGATTTGTTCGTGTCTCTTCGCGGTAACGTTACTTACAACAAGGATAAAGTCATCGAGAACGCACAGGCAGAGCCTGCCTATCCTTGGCTTGACCAGCGCGGTCACAAGGTAATGGCCAGTCTCGGTTACATAGCCGAAGGATTGTACACCAGCGAAGAGCAGATTAAGGAACGTAACATAACCCAGTTTGGTGAAACATATCCTGGTGAACTCGTGAAACCGGGCGACATCATGTACAAGGACCTTAATGGCGACGGTCATATCGATACCTACGACCAGTGTTTCATCAGCGACGGTGATGTGCCGAGTACCTACTACGGTTTCGGTGGTGACGTGCGTTGGAAGAACTTCGGTCTCGGTTTCCTCTTCCAGGGAACAGCAGGTGCCGAACGCATCCTTTCCGGCAACGGTATCCGTCCGTTCACCAGTTCGAGTGGTGGCGGTACTCTCTATGCCAACATCAGCGACCGTTGGAGCGAGGCCGATCCTACCAACACCGACGTCTTCTATCCGCGTCTGGCTTGGGGTGCCAACGACCCGTCCAACATCAACAACTTCCAGACCAGTACATGGTGGAAACGCGATGTCAGCTTCCTGCGTCTGAAGAACATAACTATTTCTTACTATTTCCCGAAATCATGGTCACGTGGCGGCATCATCAAGGGTGGTCGTTTCTACGTACAGGGACAGAATGTCTTCACAATCTCTGATTTCAAATTGTGGGATCCGGAGCTCAACACCGACAACGGTATTTCTTATCCTAACGTAAGGACATTCTCCGTAGGTGTGAACTTTAACATTTAAGTAATGAAAGAAAAAATATCAGCTATGAAAAGAAAGTTTATAAGCATATTCCTTTGCGGTCTGACTGCATTTTCTTTCACGTCATGCGAGGATTACTTCGATGACGTGCCAAACAATGCCACGTCGCTTGAAGATGTATTCTCAAACCGTGGTCAGACTCTGCAATGGCTAACCCAAGTATATTCCTATATACCCGACAGCCGCAAGATGCGTTTCGCCGACGCTACAACCTATTGCTGGCGTACAGCCTCAATGGAAGGTTATCTGCCCTGGGATTCAGAAACTGTGCCTCTGACGGATATCATACTCGGCACAATGTATCCTTCGACAGGCTTCGTACGCAGTCTTTGGGAAGAGTATTACCGTGCCATCCAGTACGCCAATATCTATCTTGCCCATGTGGACGAGAATCCTTATCTCACCGATGAGGAGAAAGAGTGGACGAAGGCCGAGGTTCATGTGCTCCGCGCATACTACTATTTCAACCTTGTCAAGGAGTTCGGTCCGGTGCCATTGATCGGCGACCGTATCTATGGCGTGGATGATCCTCTGAGCGACATGCAGCTCCCGCGTAACAGCGTGGACGAGTGTTTCGACTATATCATCTCCGAAATCAAGGCTGCTATGGACGGTGGTCATCTCATCTCGCAGTACAACGCTTCGGGTGAGTTCGACACACAGTTCCGCGGCAACATGACCAAAGAGGCTGCACAGGGTATCCTCTCCGAGGTTTATCTCTTCCGTGCCAGCAAGCTGTTCAACGGTGAGGCTTACTACAAGAATCTGAAGAATGACGACGGCAAACTGCTCTTCCCGCAGGAAAGAGACAACAAGAAATGGGAAGACGCACGCGATGCCGCCCTTGCCATCATCAACAGCGGACGTTACTCTCTCGAGCTCCGTACCATCTCGGGCGAACCGACAACCGATGTCAAGAAGTCATGTCCTTACCAGAGTGTAAGATACGCCAGCCTGGGTACAGACAACAACCCTGAGATGATTGTCTATCGTTCGAGAGGCGACCATGAGAGCTATCCTATGACTCCGCGTCACACCGGTATCGACAACGCACAGCGTGGCGGTGGCGCTTACAGTGTGCCGTTGCAGTTTGTGGATATGTTCTTCACCAACAATGGTCTGAGCATAGAGAACGACCCCAACTACTTCACATACGATGCAGAGAACATGACCTACACCAACTCTTCAAATCAGCAGGTTCCAATCACCTCTGCCAACAATATCTGCGGTCGTGGTGCATACAAAGACAAGTTCTCGGGTTACACCTATTTCTCAATGGGTTCGGGACGTCCTGTAATGAAACAGTTCTACAATCGCGAGCCGCGATTCTATCTCGCCATCACATTCCAGAACCGTCAGTGGGACTTCGACAACTCACGTACTTATTACACCGATATGTCTTTCAACGGCAACTCAGGTTCGGACGGCAAGACCCATGACTTCCCGATCTTCGGCGTCATCGGCCGTAAGGTCATGAACGGTTCGGTAAGCGGTGTCAACAATTCCATCCTCCTGCGTCTCGCCGAGGTTTACCTCAACTATGCCGAGGCATGCTGCGAGCTGGGCGACCTCTCTACCGCAATGCATTATGTCAACCTCATCCGCAGCCGTGCCGGTGTGGCCGAATACAAAGGCATCGCTCCTGCCGACCAGACAGCCAAAGATGCACGTGGCGAAAAACGTATCGATCTCGGTACGCTCACTCAGGAACTCGTACGCAAGGTCATCTATCGTGAACGCATCATCGAGCTCTCATTCGAGAACAAATACTACTTCGACGTTCGTCGTTGGTGTGTGGCCGATATGGCTCAGGGTGACGGTTGGATTTATCCGTCATGGCACAAAGGCGGTGAAGGCGGCGATATCGTCGGTTTCAACGTGAACAACTCCGGTACCGAGGAACAGCAGGCCAATCCTTCACTCAACTTCTACAAACGCGTAGTTGCCCAGAAACGTGTGTTCACCAAGCGTATGAACTTCTTGCCGATACCTCAGGAAGAGGTCAACCGCGACAAGAGCATCGTTCAGAACACCGGTTGGGATACCACAGAAGAATAATCACGTAGTCATTACTTACAACAAGGTAAAGTTTTGACATGATCATCAAGACCGTTGCTCTCCGGCTCCTGCGCCAGTGAGGCAACGGTCTTTTTCCTTTTTTCGGATGTGTCATGCCATCCTTTCGAGTAGTACAATCCGAAATAATCCTCAAAAACTTACAACCCAAAACAACAATCGATATGATAAAAAGCAAATTTCTACTATTGCTCCTGCTCTTGTTTCCGGCACTGGTCCAGGCCGACCCCGTCACCCGTGAGCAAGCACGCAGCAACGCTATCTCCTTTGTCAAGGAGCGTGTCAGCAAAGGAGCGCGCAAGGCTCCCGCAGCAGGAAAGACCATGCGTCTGACCGACGCTGCGGCCAATCCTTCCTATTATGCCTTCAATGTCGAGGGCGGCGGCTTCGTCCTCGTCTCGGCAAGCGACCGTACACAGTCCATTCTCGGATACACCGATGATGGCACATTCAATCTCGACAATGCTCCAGAGGCGTTCAAGGCATGGATAGCCAGACTGTCCGAGGTGATACAGGCTGCCGATGCCGGTACCATCTCTTCGACATCGCGCAACGCCGGTCCGCGCAAAGTGGCACATACGGTCACAAAGAATGTGATACCCACGCTTGTGGCCAGCCGCTGGAACCAGGGCGACCCTTACAACCAACAGGTGCCCATGTATACAGACAAGGACGGCAAACAGCAGCGCGCCGCCACCGGATGCGTGGCCACAGCCATGTCCCAGATCATGTATTTCTGGAAATGGCCCAAGACAGCCACTCCCGAGATACCCGGCTACACCACAGGATGGAACAACACCACGACAACATACGGCCCGCTGCCCTCAACCACTTTTGATTGGGACAACATGACCGATACCTACGACAGCAACTCTTCACAGAAGAGCAAGGACGCCGTGGCCAACCTCATGCACTATGTGGGCAAGTCGATACACATGGGCTACGGTCCCTCTTCGGGTGCTGTCTCCGGCAACTGTCCGCGCGCCCTGAAGAACTATTACGGTTACGACAAGAACTGTTATCTTGCCAGCAGCGACGATTACACTTACCAGGAATGGGAAGACCTCATCTACTCCGAGCTTGCGGCAGGACGTCCGTTGCTCATGGCCGGCGACACATCCGACCGCACCGGCGGTCACGAGTGGGTGTGCGACGGCTACGATGGCAACGGCTGTTTCCACATGAACTGGGGATGGGGCGGCATGTGCGACGGCTATTTCCTGCTCACCGTCATGTTCCCTGATCAGCAAGGCATCGGCGGCAGCACCAGCAGCGACGGCTACTCCATGGGCCAGAACATCGTTGTGGGACTCAAACCGGCAGTAGACGATACACCCGCCGACCCCGAGGTGGTGCGCATCAACATCTCTAACATACGTCTCGAGAAAACCACTTACACACGTAAGACAACGTCGGGCAATTTCACTTTCCCGATTTCTTACAGTGCCGGCACCAGTCTCGAAAATGCTTACAACTTCGACGCCGCTTTCACTCTTTATGACAACAATGGCAATATCATAAAGGACGAGATTGGCAAGGAGTCCAATTTCGTAATCAATCCGGGCACATATTGGCCTACACGTACCATCCGTGTGCTCTTCGGCAAAGACCTGCCCGACGGCACCTATTTCATCAAAGGACGCAGCCGCCAGAACGGCACCACCGAATGGAATGAGGACAAACTCTTCGACAAACACTACATCAAGGCCGTCATCTCCGATGGCACCAATCTCACACTGACCGTCTATCCCGCTGTCAATCTCACCGTCAACTCCCTCTCGCTCATCGGACAGGGGGCCGGCAGCGAAAACAAGGTGAAGGCCAACATCACCAACAACGAGGAGTCGGAGTATTATCGCGACACTTATCTCATAGCCGACGGCCAGTGGGTATCGGGCAACTGCATTGTCATTCCCGGCCTGAGCACCAACGACTATTACTTCAAGTACACACCGGCTTCAGCCGGAGAGCATAAGCTCGCCCTCTCCACATCCAAAAACCCGAGTGATGCTTTCTATACCACCACCGTCAATGTGAAGGAACAGGCCACTCCCGATCTTACCATCAAGATGAAATCGCTCACCAACGCTTCGGGCGGTAATATCTACGGCAACAGCATCCGTCTGCAAGTCACAGTGACCAACAACTCCACCAAGCCTTATCAGAACTACATCGAGGCTTCGCCGTGGGAAGTGTCGGGCGGCTACTACTGGAAACGCTCATCCTCACGTCAGGATGTAAACATCGCTCCGGGCGAGACGGCCACTCTCTTCTATCAGTTTGACAATCTCAACTATGGCAGCCGCTACAACTTCCATACCGACAGCAACGGCGGCCCGAGCGCCAATCTCGGCGATTTCACCTTCAAGCAGGGCATACTCTACTGGAAGGCCGATGGCATACAGACCGGAGTCGAACCGGTCAACGGCTTCAAGGTGACGGCCGACATGGTTGCCGTATCCATTCCCGGCAAGACGCCCAAATCATTCTCCGTCGACGATGATGCCAACACCAACACCTTGTTCTATTTCGAGGATGGTGCCACCATTTCGTCGCGTATGATCACTGTGCTCAACAAACGCGGATTCTACAATTTCGTCAAGGGTTCGAAGGCCGACAAGATAGTCATCGACGATGCTCACGATTTCTATCTGCCTCGGAGCATCGAGGCCAAAGAAATAAGCTATAAACGCAGTGTGCCGGCTGACGCTTCAAAGGCACCGTGGACCACATTGGCCCTGCCCTTCGAGCCGCAGACGCTCACCGTGGACGATGCTCCTGCCGACTGGTTCCATTCGGCCACCGACGCCGGCAAGAGTCTCATCATCGAGGAGTTTACTGCAGCCGAGGGTTCCACTCTCTATTTCGACTTTGTTGACCGCATACTCGCCAACCGTCCGTATATCATGGCCGTAGCCGGTAAGGTGGGCGACAGCAGCTTCGACCTGAGCGGCAAGACCATCACCCTCTCGGCTACCGACGCAGTGCTCGAGACCGTCGAACGCATCTCCACTTACAGCACCGACTACAAGTATGTGGGCACCACCGTCAAGTGCACACCCGAGAAGGCTTACACATTGTCTGACGGCGGACGCTCGTTCATGCCTCTTGCTGCCAACGGCACTGTCAATCCCTTCCGTGCATACATCGTGCCCAACAACGACATCGCCGCTGCCGTGCAGAGTCTCGTCATAGCCAACAACGCGCTCACCTCCATCGACAAGGTGACTGCCGACGCCATCGCCGAGGGATCTGTGATCTACACCGTTGCCGGCGTCAAGGTGGGTGTTCTCAACACCGCCGCCGACCTGCAGCGTCTGCCCAAAGGCATTTACGTGGTTGGAGGACGCAAGTTTGTGGTGAAATAAAACTACATAATAATTGATAAAATTTCTTTTCCGTGCTGTGCCATAGTCGTTGAGATTGTGGCACAGCCTTTTTTTGTGCCGTTGTATTGTCGGCGGAGTACGAAATCTTGAATCGGTTCATTCGGTATTTGAACCGAAAATAAAAGATAATCAATGTATTTCGGCGTAGGGCCGCAACCTGTTGCGGCCGCAATCAACCCAAATTAACCTTTGTATTTGGACCCACCCCTTGCGGCCGCAACAGGCCCACGGCCCTACTTTTGATACCTTGAAGTTGCGTACGAAAATCCAAATTTTTAACATTTCGTTTTCGCAGGATTTACTTCCGTTTTAGAAGGATACGGAGCCGAAAAAAGGTAAACACCGTACCTGGAAATGTGAAAAACCGTCCGATTTTCCGATTTTCATCCTCTTGATTTGCGAAAGAGGCCCTTTTGGAGTGCGAAAGGAACCCTTTCGGGAGGCGAAAGGGCCCCTTTCGGAACCCAAGTCGGGCACATTTTTGGGACATTTTCGTGGTTTTTCAAGAATTTTTGAGGCCTTCGAGATATCGTGAATCATGTATCGTGTTGATATACACTGTTTTATGCAAAGTGTCGAAATTTGGCGTATTTCGGCCGGGCAACCGTCTCGGTCGGAAATATCGCAAAAATG
>CAJKQX010000021.1 GCA_905202125.1 uncultured Prevotella sp. | reverse complement strand
CGGCTCTGCCAACTGTGATATGCCTCAAAGTGCCGTTTTCGGACGGCCTGGGGGGGGCTGCGCAGGGCGCGGTCCCTTTTTTATTTTTCGATATACCGGCAGGGGTATAGCAGACCCAAAACGACAATAAAAACATCTTTTTCTTTGATATTCACGCTATTTGCATTAACTTTGTGGTGTAATAAAAATTAAAAAGGATAAAACAATGGATACACTGAAAAATGATTTCGCATCGAAACTGTTGAATGTGAAAGCGATAAAATTGCAGCCCAACGACCCGTTCACCTGGGCCTCGGGCTGGAAATCACCGTTCTATTGCGACAACCGCAAGACCCTGTCGTTCCCCGGACTGCGCAACTACGTCAAGCTGCGTCTGGTGCACATGATACTCGAGAAATTTCCCGAGGCAGAGGCAGTGGCCGGCGTGGCTACGGGTGCGATAGCCCAGGGAGCACTCGTGGCCGATGCGCTCAACCTGCCCTTCGTCTATGTGCGCAGTAAGGCTAAGGACCACGGCATGGGCAACCTGATAGAAGGAGAGCTCCCGCAGGGCGCCAAAGTGGTGGTTGTGGAAGACCTCATCTCTACCGGAGGCAGCAGTCTGAAGGCCGTCGAGGCATTGCGCGCCGCAGGTTATGAGGTTGTGGGAATGGTGGCATCCTACACTTACGGATTCCCCGTGGCCGCCGAGGCTTTTGCCAACGCCAATGTCAAGCTCGAGACCCTCACCGACTATGAGCACGTGGTGGCCCAGGCTGTGGCTACCGGATACATTGCCGACAGCGACGTGGCGTTGCTGCACGAGTGGCGCAAGGATCCGGCCAACTGGATGAAATAATATCACGACGAACGTATAAAAACAATAATGAGTACAAAATTTGAAAGCAGCATACGCCAGATATCATATCCGCAGCAGAACGTCTACAACATGCTGAGCGACCTGAGTAATCTGGAGAAAGTGAAAGATCGTGTGCCGGCAGACAAGATACAGGATTTCTCGTTCGACAGCGACACACTCTCTGTGAAGGTGGCCCCGGTGGGCGCCATCACCATGCGCATAGTGGACAGAGAAGAACCCAAGTGCATCAAGTTTGAGACATCCGAGTCGCCCATGCCCTTCAATTTCTGGATACAGATACTGCCTGTGAGCGAGAGCGTGTGCAAGATGAAGCTCACCATCAAGTCGGAGGTGAACCCGTTTCTGGTGAGCATGATCAAGAAACCGTTGCAGGAGGGACTGGAGAAGATAGCCGACATGCTGCAGATGATAAACTACGAATAGGATTCAGACAATGGCAAACAAACTGTGGGAAAAGAATTTTGAGATGGATCGCGACATCGAGCGATTCACCGTGGGCCGCGACCGCGAGCTCGACTTGTATCTCGCGCCGTACGATGTGCTCGGTTCGATGGCGCATATCACCATGCTTGAGAAGGTGGGACTGATGCGGCGGGACGAACTGGACAAGCTCCTCGCCGAACTGAAGGATATCTACGCCATGTGCATACGTGGCGAATTCAAGATAGAGGAGGGCGTGGAGGACGTGCACTCGCAAGTGGAACTGATGCTCACCCGACGCCTCGGAGACATAGGCAAGAAGATACACAGCGGACGCTCGCGCAACGACCAGGTGCTCGTGGACCTCAAACTGTACACCCGCCATGAGCTCAGAGAGGTGGTGGACATGATGAAGGTGCTCTTCGATGAGCTAATATCCAAGAGCAACGGGACCAAAGACGTGCTCATGCCGGGATACACCCATCTGCAGATAGCGATGCCCAGCTCGTTCGGACTGTGGTTTGCCGCCTATGCCGAGTCGCTGGCCGATGATATGCTTTTCATGCAGGCGGCGTGGCGCATGACCAATCGTAACCCGTTGGGGTCGGCCGCCGGATACGGATCGTCGTTCCCTCTGGACCGTTCGCTCACCACTCGCCTGTTGGGATTCGACTCGATGGACTACAACGTGGTGTACGCACAGATGGGTCGGGGCAAGATGGAACGCAACGTGGCGTTCGCCCTCGCATCGGTGGCCGGGACAGTGGCCAAGATGGCGTTTGATGCCTGTATGTTCAACAGTCAGAATTTCGGCTTCGTCAAATTGCCCAAAGAGTGTACCACAGGCAGTTCCATCATGCCGCATAAGAAGAATCCCGACGTATTCGAACTGATACGTGCCAAATGCAACAAACTGCAGGCATTGCCCATGCAGATAACGATGATAATGAACAATCTGCCCTCGGGATATTTTCGCGACCTGCAAATCATCAAAGAGGTGTTCCTTCCTGCCTTTGCCGAACTGAAAGACTGTCTGCACATGGCCGCCTACATCATCGGCAACATGGAGGTGAACGAGCATATACTGGACAATCCGATGTACGACCCGATATTCTCCGTGGAGGAGGTCAACCGCCTCGTGGTGGAGGGCATGCCGTTCAGAGACGCCTACAAAAAGGTGGGTCTGGATATTGAGAACGGTTCGTTCAGGGCCGGTCACGACCTGCATCACACGCATGAGGGCAGCCTCGGCAATCTGTGCAACGACCGCATCGAGGCGCTCATGCAGGAGGTGATGGGCGGTTTCAGTTTCGATAACGTAGATAAAGCAGAAAAAGAATTGCTCGGATGAATATCAAGACAATATTGTTAGCCGTATCGATGGTATCGGTGATACCCACCGCCACATCGTGCGGCGACACCACTCCTGAATACAGCAAGCGGCACTGCCGCTTCGTTTTCAACACATCGACACATGCCCACTCGGCCGCCCTGCAGAGCACATTGGCATCGACCGGGATATTCTGCAAGGTCACAAAGATCATCAAAGGCGGTGCGGAGCATTTCCATTTTGCCACCAATCAGAACCTCGAGGACGACGTCATATTTACCGCCGAGGACCAACGCACCACAGTGCTGCTGGGCGGCAACAACGGCATCTACATCGGATACGGCAATCTGGACATCCCGCCGATATTCTATTGCTACGACGCCGAGTGTCCCAACTGTTTCAATCCCGATGTGGTGCCGGTGAAGAGTTATCCCCTCACCGTGTCGACCTCGGGACTGGCACGATGCGCTTCGTGCAAGCGAGAATACAACATGAACACCGGCGGAAACATCGTCAAGGGTGACAAGGGCAACAAACTGGTGAGATATAATGCCACCTACAACCCGGCGGGAGTGGTCGTGGTGAGCAACTGACAAGAAAGTATTAACCTGCATTATACATAGGATTCCGCCATCGAGAATACCAGATGGCTGTGCATCAGCGAAAGCACAATGATGCCGATGCAGAATGTAGTGAACCCTACTTTCAAAGAGAAAGAGTGAGCATTTCGCTGAGGTGCAGTCAGTTGGGATTCGTAGTAGGAAGTTCTATGAATAATGCAGGTTAAATTGTGTAAATTCTTTTGATGTTATGATATAATACCGTATCTTTGCAAGCGTAATATTGCAGGGTCGGCATCCGACCCACATTATTTATTATATATAAGAGAAAAGGTTTGAGAGAGCCTGAATATCTGAGGCAATATTGCATGCTGCCGCAATGGTGGAATTGGTAGACACGAGGGACTTAAAATCCCTTGGCCAGAAATGGCTGTGCGGGTTCGAGTCCCGCTCGCGGCACTATTTTAATATTAATATATTTATGCAAAAAAATCTAATCTTCACGATTTCCGCATGCTCAGTATTGGCACTTGCATCGTGTTCGAAGCTCGGACCTCTTTCGGCCGACAATTTTACTGTGACCCCCAATCCGCTTGAGGCACACGCAGGTGAAGTGCCTGCAACAGTAAGCGGTGTGTTCCCTGAGAAATATATGAAGAAAAAGGTTGTTGTGACCGTCACTCCCGAACTGCGCTATGCCAACGGCGGCGTGGCCAAAGGACAGGGCGCTACCTTCCAGGGCGAAAAGGTGAAGGGCAACGATCGTACCATATCCTATCGTCTGGGCGGACGTTACACCATGAAGACCGGTTTCGACTATGTGCCGGAAATGATGAAGAGTGAGATGTATCTCACTTTCGACGCTCGCAAAGGCAGCAAGGTGTACAAGGTGCCGGCAGTGAAGGTGGCCGACGGCGTGATTGCCACATCCGAACTTTACAAAGCGGCCATACTCAAGGATGGCGGTTGTATAGCTCCTGACTCATTCCAACGCGTGAGAGAACAGAAACAGGAAGCCAATATCAAATTCCTCGTCAACCAGGCCAACCTGCGCAAGAGCGAGCTCAAGAACAACTCTGTTAAGGAGTTTGTGAAGATGCTTAAGAAAATCAATGCCGACCGCGAAGGACTCAATATCCAGAACGTTGAAATCCAGGCATACGCATCGCCGGAGGGTGGTGTGAGCTTCAACGACAAGCTGGCCAACAAACGTCAGAACACATCTGAGGAATATGTGAAACAGCAACTCAAGGAGACAAAGGTAAGCACAGGTATCGATGCTCATTATACAGCTCAGGACTGGGACGGTTTCCAGCAACTCGTTCAGGCTTCGAACATACAGGACAAGGACGTTGTCTTGCGCGTACTGTCAATGTATAAGGATCCGGAGGAGCGCGAGCAGCAGATACGCAACATGTCAGCCGTATTCCGCGAACTCGCCGACGGCATCCTGCCCGAGTTGCGCCGCTCACGTCTCATCATCAACTATGAGACCATCGGACGTAGCGACGAACAGATACAGGAGCAGTTTGCAACCGATGCTTCCAAACTCAGCGTGGACGAACTTCTCTATGCCGCCACTCTCGAGGAGGACATCAACAAGCAGATGGCTGTGTACAAGAAAACAGCCGAACTGTATGACCGCGACTATCGCGCATACAACAACCTCGCAGCCCTGAGCATTGCTAAGGGTGATATTGCCACAGCAAACGATTACCTCACTCAGGCTATGCGTGTAGACGCTAAGGCTGCCGAGGCTTATGCAAACAAGGGTCTTATCAACCTCATACAGGGTGATCTCAACGAGGCTGAGGCTAATATCGCCAAGTCGGCCGGTTCGGAGAGCGTGGGTTATGCCCTCGGTGCACTGAATGTGGCAAAAGGCAATTATGTTCAGGCAGAGAAGGATTTCGGCGATGAATACACCAACTGTCTGGGTCTGGCACAGTTGCTCAACAAGAACTATGCTGCCGCGATAACCACTCTCGACAAGACTGCAAACAAGGATGCGCTCACAAGTTATCTCCACGCCATCGTTGCAGCAAGACAGGGCAACAAGTTCGCAGCTTCTTCTTACCTCAAAGAGGCTATCGAAAAGAATCCGTCGTTCAAGGCTTACGCCGATAACGATTTGGAACTGTCTATCCTGAATAAATGAGAAAACTCTTATATTCAATTCTGCTCACCCTGGTTTTGGTGTCTTGCGGAACCGATGGTCAACATTTCAAGATTGACGGACGGCTCCTTCACCTCAACCAGGGTGAGTTTTATGTTTACTCTCCCGATGGTAATCTGAGAAACATCGATACCATCAAGGTGGAGGCGGGACGTTTCACTTACGAGATGTCTTGTACCCGACCGATGACCCTCATGATTGTCTTCCCCAATTTCACGGAGCAACCCGTGTTTGCCGAACCGGGCAAATCGGTGGAGATAAGGGGTAGCGCATCCAACCTGAAGGAAATGAAGGTAACGGGAACGAAGACAAATGAACTGATGAACGATTTTCGTGAGCAGATAGCAAGTGCGTCGCCTCCGGAAATGAAAAAATATGCGCGGCAGTTCATTCTCGACCATCCTCAATCGTCGGTTGGCTCGTATCTCGTCAGAAAATATTTCATACAGACCATCAATCCCGACTATGCCGAAGCCGAGAAACTGATTGCCGTCATGCTCGAAAAACAAAAAGATAACGGCTATCTGCGACTGATACAAAAGCAGATCAACGGATTGGCGGCGTCTCAAAAAGGCAAGACCCTGCCGCCATTCACCACCACCGACATCAACGGAAACACCGTTTCGGGCAGCAATCTGTCAAAAGAAAAGACCGTGGTGGTGTGTGCCTGGGCTTCATGGAACTTTGCCAGCATCAATGACCTCAGACAACTCTTCACGCTGCAGAGCAGTGATGAGTACTATTTCAAACTCGTTGGTCTGTGCGTGGACCTGAGCATACATTCGTGCAAGACAATCATCACAAACAACGGTATCGACTGTACGGTGGTTTGCGACGAGGAAGGTGTCGACGGCAAGATGTTTCGTGCGCTGGGCCTGAGCTATGTTCCCGATAATGTCATTATCAGAAACGGACGCATCACCGACCGTAATCTTGAGATGAATGAGTTGAAGGATGTCTTGAAAAAATAACCCGACCAAACATCCGAATCTAAATACTGAACAATCCATGCTTGTAAAAACATTCTGTGCGGCTGTCAACGGACTCGACGTAACGACGGTTACGATTGAGGTGAACCTGAACAAGGGTGTGATGTATCATTTCACCGGATTGGGTGATATGGCGGTAAAAGAAGGGCGTGACCGCATAGCCTCGGCCATGCAATACAATGGATTCAAGTTCCCACATGCCGACATCACGGTCAATATGGCCCCTGCCGACCTCCGCAAAGAGGGCAGCAGCTTCGACCTGCCGCTTGCCATCGCCATCCTTGCGGCCAACGGCAACATCGTCTCGGATGTGTTGGCGGACTACATGATGATAGGTGAACTGAGCCTCGACGGTACCCTTCAGCCCGTCAAAGGAGTCCTTCCCATCGCCATCAAGGCCCGTGCCGAGAGGTTCAAGGGCATCATCGTGCCCAAAGCCAACGTGTATGAGGCGGCCGTTGTCAACAATCTTGATGTCTACGGCATGGACAACATGCGCGATGTGGTAGATTTCCTGACCGGCAAATCTGACGCGCAGCCCACGGTGATCGATACCCGCAAGGAGTTTTACAAACGTCAGTATCAGTTTGATCTGGACTATGCCGACGTGCGCGGACAGGAGAATGTGAAACGCGCTCTCGAGGTGGCGGCCGCCGGCGGACACAATATAATAATGGTGGGACCACCGGGCAGCGGCAAGTCGATGATGGCCAAACGACTGCCCTCGATACTTCCGCCATTATCGCTCAGCGAGAGTCTGGAGACCACACAGATACACAGCGTGGCCGGAAAGATGGGCAAGGAGACATCGCTCATCTCCCAACGACCATTTCGCGCTCCACATCACACCATCTCCGAGGTAGCTCTTGTGGGTGGCGGCACCAATCCACAGCCGGGCGAGATATCGCTCGCACACAATGGTGTGCTCTTTGCCGACGAACTACCCGAGTTCAACAAGTCCACACTCGAGGTGCTCCGCCAACCGCTCGAAGACCATAAGATAACCATCTCTCGTGCCAAATACACCATCGAGTATCCCTGTTCGTTCATGTTTGTAGCCTCTATGAACCCCTGTCCGTGCGGATACTATGGCGACCCCACGCATCGTTGCGTCTGCTCGCCCGGACAGATACAGAGGTACATGAACAAGATCAGCGGTCCGCTACTTGACCGTATCGACATCCAGTGCGAGATTTCCGCAATCCCTTTCAGCGACATATCCAAGACCGAACCGGGCGAACCGTCATCGGCCATACGCGAGCGTGTCATCGCTGCACGGCAGATACAGGAGCAACGATTCATCAATGACAAAGGTATCCATTGCAATGCGCAGATGACCGAACGTATGATCCACCGGTACGCCGAGCCCGACGAGGCATCGCTCGCTCTGCTCCGCACCGCTATGGAACGCTTCAAACTCTCGGCCCGTGCCTACAACCGCATACTCAAGGTGGCCCGCACCATCGCCGACCTTGATGCCTCCGAGAACGTGCTTTCCCATCATATCGCCGAGGCCATCGGCTACCGTAATCTCGACAGGGGCGATTGGGCGGAGCGCGGATTGTGATCTCACGAGGACTCTTCTCTTCACGTTATTTCTTAACCTGAATAGGTCATCAGGTTTCAAACATATATTTAAGCATTCACACGGTGCGAACGATGGCCTGCCTCATAGCCTTCACGTACATTAAAAAGCGAGGTCAAAATTTTTGTATTTGTCATAAGTAATGTTTAAATTTGCAGAGATTTAAAGACATCAGTACTTTCGGCAATACATCAGATATGGCAAATATCAAGAATATCGTATTCGATTTCGGCGGTGTGCTCGTGGATTGGAATCAGCGATACTACTATCGCAGCTATTTCAACGATGACGAACGCATGGAGTTTTTTCTCAACAACGTATGCACCAATGAGTGGAATCTGGCCAACGACCGTGGCCGCACCTATGCGGAGACCACGGCCGAGCTCGCTGCCCGATGGCCCGAGTACGAGGACGCCATACGCATGTTTCCCCTGCACTGGGGCGAGATGCTCCGCGGCGAGAAGCCCCAGGGCGTGGCCCTGCTCAGGCGTCTGCATGCCGAGGGATACCGGTTGTACGGTCTGACCAACTGGTCGGCGGAGAATATACACGTGGCTTTCGAGCGCTTCGATTTCCTGTCGCTCCTCGAGGGCACGGTCGTATCGGGCATCGAAAAGACCGTCAAGCCCGAGCCCGAGATATACAACATCCTACTGGAAAGATACTCGCTGCGGGCCGACGAGTCGCTCTTCATCGACGACCGGGCCGAGAACGTGGAGGCGGCACGGGCCCTCGGGTTCCACGGCGTGGTGTTCGACAATCCCTCACGGGCGGCCGCGGAGATAGACCGTCTGCTCGGTCTGCACGACAAATAAAACCCCAAAAGACATCATACAATGAGTATCACCAATATCATCGGCAAAGGTCTCCGGCTCGTGGCCTTACCCATAACGACCAACAGGGCCTTTTTCGTGTTCATGTACGTCCTCGGATGCGTATGCTCGTGGGCCATATTGCCGGCCGACCGCAACGCCCACGTCTACGACAATCTGTATCTGGAACTGCTGCTCGACGTCTATGTGATGTGCATCGTGCTCACGCTCATTCCCCGTGTGGTGCGCCGATGGGTGAGGGCGGTGCTGTATGTGGTGCTCTACGTCACGGCTCTGGTCGATGTGTACTGCTATGTGAAGTTTCAGTCCACGCTCACCCCGTCGCTGCTCATGCTCGTGGGCGAGACCGATTCGCGCGAGGCCGGTGAGTTTCTGCGTTCGTGCGTGGCGCCCGATGTGATATTCAGCAACATGGGATGGGTGCTGCTCGTGGCCGTGATACATATCTTCTGGTCGCTCCAACTGCGTTTCCCGCATGCCATACCGTGGCGTGTGCGGGCATTGATAAGGAGCATCTTCATCCGATTCGGTGTTCTCATACGCCGTGCGGTGCCTGTGGTCATGGTGGCATTCCTTGCCTTGCTCGTATGGGCGATATCGACATCGTTCCACAACAAGGCCGCCACATACAAACTGATGAGCGGCCGCACCATCGGCGAGGTGGAACACACGCTGACCGAGAACAGGCATGCCGAACTGTATCTGCCCATCTACCGACTGGCCTTCAGCGTGTATGCCAACTCGCTCACGGCCCGACAGATAGACCAACTCATACGCTCGGCCAACAGTGTCAAGGTGGACAGTTGCTCGTATCTCAGTCCCAACATCGTACTGATAATAGGCGAAAGCTACAACAGACACCACGCCCAGATGTACGGTTACGTCATGCCCACCACTCCGCGGCAGTGCCGTAGGCAGAAAGGAGGACGTCTCGTGAAATTCAACGATGTCGTTTCGCCTCACAATCTCACAAGTTTTGTATTCAAGAACATCTTCTCCATGCACGTCGTGGGGCAGCAGGGCGAGTGGTGCGACTATCCACTCTTCCCCGAGGTGTTCCGCAAGGCGGGCTATCATGTGACGTTCATCACCAACCAGTTTCTGCCCAAAGCCAAAGAGGCGGTGTACGATTTCAGCGGCGGTTTCTTCCTCAACAACCCCGTGCTGAGCGCTGCCCAGTTTGACACCCGCAACGACAAACTGCATGCCTTCGATGAGAGTTTGCTCAGTGATTACGACAATCTGAAGGTGCACAACTCCGACTACAACCTCACCATATTCCATCTCATGGGTCAGCACGTGAACTATCGTCAGCGCAGTCCGAAAGACCGCCGCCATTTCAAGGCCGACGACTACAAGGAACTGAAGCCCCATCTCAATGTCCGCGAGCGTGGTATCCTGGCCGCCTACGACAATGCCGTGCTCTACAACGACTCCATCGTGGACCAGATTATTTCGCGATTTGAGAACGAGGATGCTGTGGTCATCTACGTGCCCGACCACGGCGAGGAGTGCTACGAGGGTGACATGCACTTTTTCTGTCGCATGCACTCGGCCAAGATAGACGCCCGTCTGGCCCACGCCGAGTTTGATATCCCGTTCTGGGTGTGGTGCTCGCGCAAGTACGTCAAGCGCCGCCGCAACGTCTTCCGGCAGATAGTGGCCGCGCGCAACCGCCGTCTCATGACCGACGCTCTGCCACACATGCTGCTCTATCTGGCCGGCATCGCCTCGCCCGATTATCACAGCGAGTACAACATACTGTCGCCCGACTACAACGAGAATCGTCCGCGTCTGCTCAAGGAGACCACCGACTACGACTCGCTGGAACCACAGGAGAAAGCCAAATAACATATCTTCAGACAACAACTCACTACAATGACAAACAATAAAAACATGCCTCTGCTCACGCGAACCGAATGTTCGGCCATGCGCGCCCTTGCCATCATCGGCATCGCTCTGCACAACTACTGCCACTGGCTGGGCTTCGCCGTGAAGGAGAACGAATATACTTTCACTATCGACAACGCCCGTTCGCTGGTGCGGGCCATCGCCTCGCCCGACATGAATCTGCCCGTCCACCTGCTGTCGTTCTTCGGTCACTACGGTGTACCGGTGTTTCTGTTTCTCAGCGCGTACGGTCTGGTGATGAAATACGAGAAAGGCATGCCCGCCGCCGGGACGTGGAAGGACGGCGTCGGCTTCGTACGCTCACACTACATCAAACTATTCTACATGATGATTGTGGGTTTTGTGGCTTTCACTATGGTCGATGCCATCACTCCGGGACAGCACCGCTACGCCGTGATAGATATCCTCGGCCAGCTCTTCATGTTCAACAACATGTTGCCCAATCCCGACCACGTGATATGGCCCGGGCCTTATTGGTTCTTCGGACTGATGTTGCAGCTGTACGTGGTCTATCGCTTCATGCTCTTCCGCCGGGGATGGAAGAGTGTAGTGGCGGCCATTGCCGTGTGCTGGGCGATGCAGATGGTGTGTGCCCCCGAGGGCGATGCGCTCAACCGTATCAGATACAATTTCATGGGCGGCATGCTGCCCTTCGGTGCCGGTCTGCTCTTCGCGCGCTACGGACATCAACTCAGACGCAGCACGTGGGCAACCGTGGCCGTGGTATCGATGATTGCCGTGGTGTTCTTCAGCATGAATTTCCAACTGTGGCTGTGGGCCCCGCTGTTTGTATGCGCCGCCGCCGTGGGCATAGCAAGGAGCACCCCCGAGCGCATCAACGGATATCTCTCGTGGGTGGGAGGCATCTCGGCCGCACTGTTCGTCATACACCCCCTGACACGCAAGATATTCATCCCGATAAGCCGGCGCGGCGATGTCTACACCGGACTGCTGCTCTATGTCATCGCATCTGTGGCGCTGGCGCTGGTGGCCCGAAATATTATCGACCGACTGCAAAGCCGACACTGACAATCCTATCAGCATGAACACACCCGACAACACACCGCAGAAGAAGAGCCGATGGTCCGTGCCCGACATCGAACTGGCCAATATCAGTCGTTACAGAGGCGAACTGATGGGGGCAGCCATGCTCTTCATCATCCTCTTTCACGTGGGTCTCGATCGCGGTGACCCATTCTACGGACTGCGCCGATGTGGCAATGTGGGCGTGGACATGTTTCTCTTTCTCAGTGGCATAGGATTGTGGTTCTCGTGGCAGAAGAATCCTTCTGTGCGCCATTTCTTCTCGCGCCGCTACATGCGCATCTATCCCACGTGGCTCATCATGGCCTCGCTCTACTACATACCCGACTTCATCCGCCACGGCGGCCACAGTTCGAGCCTCGTCGATTTGGCCGGTGACATACTGATAAACTGGGATTTCTGGTTGCACGACGAGCTCACGTTCTGGTATATCCCGGCCATCATGCTGCTTTACACGTTCACCCCTGCCTACATCCGACTCATCCATCGCTACCCCGTGTATCGCTGGACGCCGCTGCTGATGGTCATCTGGTGCATCATGGTGCAGTGGGTGCTGCCGCTGCACGCGGCCGTTGGTCATCTCGAGATATTCTGGAGCCGTGTGCCGATATTCTTCATCGGCATCAACATGGGGCAGCTCGTGGCCGACAGACGCACTGTCGACAGCTCGGCCATACCGTTGCTCGCCATCGTGTTTATGATGACCTTCGGCACGAGCCTGTACCTCGAGCAGGTGCGGCACGGCCTCTTCCCGCTCTTCGTGGAGCGCATGCTCTACATCCCCTTCACCCTCACGGCCATACTGCTGCTCAACCGTCTGTTCCGCCGCACACCCCGGTGGTTCAACAGCTGTTTCCGTACGGTGGGCGCGCTGAGCCTTGAGGCTTATCTGATACACAGTCATTTCGTGCTGTGCTACATCGAACAACTACACCTGGGCTATTGGCCCACCTTCCTCATCACAGTCTCCATCACAGTGCCACTGGCCGCTCTGCTCCACGGGGCAGTGTCCTACGCTCAGCGCGCAATAGAATATTTAACCAAGAAAAAACATTCCCGGATATGAAAGATATGCTGAAACTCATACGTCCGAAACAATGGATCAAGAACATGTTTGTGTTCATCCCCATGTTCTTCGGAGGCGAACTGTTCAACAGTTATGCCCTCATTTACAGCACGGTAGTATTCTTCGCCTTCAGTTTCATCGCATCGTCGATATACTGCTACAACGATATCGTCGATGTGGATGCCGACCGCCGTCATCCCGTGAAATGTCATCGGCCGGTGGCCTCAGGCGCCATCTCCATACGCAAGGCCTACGCCATGATGATGACCACGCTGGCAGCGGGACTCCTGACGATAATGCTGCTCATGCCGGACGACAGCCGATACGAGGTGCTCACGGTCGTCCTGATATACTATGTGCTCAATCTGACCTACTGCTCCAAACTCAAGCAATATGCCATCATCGATGTGTGCATCATAGCCTTCGGGTTTGTCTTGAGGATATTGGCGGGCGGCATGGCCAGCGAGACGGTGCTGAGCAAGTGGCTGGTGTTGATGACTTTCCTCATCACACTGTTCCTCTCGTTCGCCAAACGGCGTGACGACGTGCTCCGAATGAACGAGACGGGCGAGCCGCCGCGCAAGAACACCGTGCGCTACAACATCACATTCATCAACCAGGCCATCACCATCTCGGCCTCGGTCACATTGGTGTGTTACATCATGTACACCGTGTCGCCGGAGGTATTGGGACGTTTCGACCTCGAATATCTGTATCTCACCACCGTGTTTGTCATCATCGGACTGCTCCGCTACATCCAGATAGCCGTGGTGGACCAGAAAAGTGGTGACCCGACTAAGGTGATACTGCACGACCGCTTCTCACAGATCATCGTGGCGGCATGGCTGCTATCGTTCCTCGTAATAATCTACATCTTATGATAAACGTACACGCCTTTGACTTCGACGGTACCATTACGCGCTGCGACTCGCTCATAGCCTTCATCCGATATGCTGCAGGCGATGTGCGCACAGTCATGGGTTTCGCGCTTTACTCGCCGCTGATAGTGCTGATGAAGTTGCACCTGTACTCCAACGGCAGATGCAAGGAACGGCTTTTCTCCCACTTTTTCAAGGGAATGAAGCTGTGCGAGTTTGACCGCATCTGCCACGGTTTCGCTTCGCTGCACGATGACATCATACGCCCGAAGGCTATGAACCACATACGCCAACTGTTGATGCGTGGCGACCGCGTGATAGTGGTGAGCGCGAGCATAGACAACTGGGTGACGCCGTTTTTCGCCCCTACGGAGCACGAGACAGGCTGTTCCGTCACCGTGGCGGGCACTCGTTTGGAGGTGAAGGGAGACGTGTTGACGGGCCGGTTCGCCACGCCTAACTGTTACGGAGAGGAGAAGGTGAGACGCCTCGAGGCTCTGTTGCCCGACCGCAAGGACGTCTCGCTCACGGCCTATGGCGACAGTAGGGGCGACAAAGAAATGTTTGAATATGCAGACCAGAGATATTTTAAACCGTTTGAGTGATGCCGACCGCCAACGACTGGGCGAGATCGTGCGTTTCGGTATTGTAGGTGTATCGGCCACACTGCTGCAATACGCCATCTACGCCGTCGTGTTGCTGTGGTTCAGTCCGAGCGTGTCGATGACTATCGGCTATGCCGTGAGCTTCGTGTTCAATTTCTTCGCCACCACCCACTACACCTTCAAGGTGAAGGCCAACGCCCGTCACGGAGCGGGATTCGCCCTGTCCCACGCCGTCAACTATATGCTTCAGATGGTCACACTCAACCTTTTTATATGGCTGGGCATTGACAAGCATCTCGCTCCGATACCCATGTTCGCCATCTGTGTGCCCGTGAACTTCATCTTAGTGAGATTTTTTCTAAAGAAATAAATAGCATAAACAGACAGTCATATATGAACCGACTGAAACACAACTCATTCATACGCGCCGTGGCCCGCACCTTCGGCATCCGCCGCGAGGAGCGCGTCACCGCCATCGTCATCCTCCTGCTGCTCATAGCCCTCAACGCACTGGTCGTGCTGAAATACTACGACCGCTTCACCCCTCTGACCAAATACTACTGGCCGTTGTTCATCCACAACTTCCACATCTCGGGTTTCGACCCCATCACCTACTCGGTGGTGAGCGACTGGACGGCCGGATACAACGTGTATCGCCATCCGCTGTTGGCCTTCTACATGTATGTGCCGTATCTCCTGAATCAGGGTCTCATGCAGATCACCGGCATCAACTGCGCCTTGTTCATCGTCGTGGCGATGCAGATATTCTGCGCTTTCTACTCGGCCATATTCCTCCGCCGCATCCTCCGCGAGCTCATAGGACTGGGCAGAAGGGACGCCACGCTCATGACATTATTCTTCTTCTCGTTCGCCTTTGTGATGGTGTCGGCCATCGTGCCCGACCATTTCATCATATCGATGATGCTGCTCCTGCTCACCCTTCTCGTCGCCGGACGGCGCATGAGGGACGGTCGCGAGATGGGTATGGCATCCACCGTGCTGCTCTTTATCGCCACTGCCGGCACATCGCTCAACAACGGTCTGAAGACGTTCATGGCCGGACTGTTTGTCAACCGTCGCCGTTTCTTCCGTCCCGGGTATCTGCTCGCGGCCGTCATACTGCCCTCGCTGCTTCTGTGGGGGACGGGACGCTGGGAGTACGACCACATAGTGTGGCCGCGCGACATGGCCCGCAACGCAGCCAAAGCGCGACAGAAAGCGGCCCAAGCCAAGAAGGAACAACAGTTCGGCAAGGACTCTCTGCACACGGCCGTGATGGCTGTCGGCTGCAAGGATACTATCAGAAAGACTGATACTACTGCCGCCGCCAAGACTCCGGCCCGACCTGTCAAAAAGGCGAAAAAGCGTGTGAAACAAGGCAAGCCCATAAGCAACGGTGAGTTCCTCAGATGGACCGACATATCCACCTCGCGCATACAGACCATCGTGGAGAATCTCTTCGGCGAGTCGATACAGCTGCATGAGGAGCATCTGCTTGACGATGAGTTCCGCAACCGTCCCATGATAGTTCACTACTCCCATGCTTACAACTACGTGGTGGAGGCCTTCGTCGTGCTGCTCTTTGTCGTGGGAGTGTGGTGCGGACGCCGCTCCAGGCTGCTGTGGCTGGCCATGTCGTGGTTCGGTCTCGACATGCTGCTCCACCTCGGGCTGGGTTTCGGCATCAACGAGATCTACATCATGTCGGCCCACTGGATATTCGTCATGCCCATAGCGATGGCCTTCATCCTCAAGAGCTTGAACAGGCGCATTCTCGGCATAGTGCGCGTGGCGCTGGTGCTGAACGCCGGATATCTTTTCATATACAACATCGCGCTCATCGCGCGTTATCTCACAGCATAGTCATTCACCCAAACATAAAAAAGAGAAAATGATTTTCAAGATCAAGAAAGAAGAACGACTGTTTGCCCTCGCGGCCTGCCTCGTGTTCGTGGCGTTCAACGGTCTGCTGATATACAACAAGTTCGACCGCTTCACACTGGGCGAGCACGTGGGTTTCTGGAGCGTGTTCTACAACCATCTGAACATGTCGGGCTACGACGTGTTCTCGTGTATCGCCGTGTCGTGCCTGCGCATCCATTTCTCCACACTGCGCCATCCGCTTTATATAGCACTGCTGTTGCCTGTCTACTGGCTCAACAGTTGGATAATGAAGATGACCGGATTCAACTGCGCCATATTCTTCATTGCGGCCGTCAACATATTCTGTGCCACCTACTCGGCACTGTTCATCCTGCGCACACTGCACGAACTGGTGGGTCTGACACGGCGCGACGCCTGTCTGCTCACGGCCATGCTCTTCTCCTTCGCCCATGTGCTGATAGCCACGATGGTGCCCGACCACTTCTGCATATCGCTCTTTCTGCTCACGCTCACGCTTTATGTCACCGGCCG
Organism: uncultured Prevotella sp.; assembly: GCA_905202125.1. Classification (GTDB taxonomy): domain Bacteria; phylum Bacteroidota; class Bacteroidia; order Bacteroidales; family Bacteroidaceae; genus Prevotella. The sequence goes on along the minus strand of CAJKQX010000021.1, from coordinate 18,194 downwards.
CAAGATGAAGGAAGGCAGACGGATGTCGCCGCTGCTGTCCGGCACATTGTTCTTTCTCACGGCCGGCGTGACGCTCACCAACGGTGTGAAGACGTGTCTGTCGGTGCTCTTTGCCAACGGACGCAAGGCCTTCGCATGGCGATATATGACGGCACTGGCGGTGTCGGCCTTACTGCTCGGGGGAATAGTCGTGTGGCAGAACGAGGCCATCGTCGAGCCGCAATCGCGCAAGATAAAGAAGATAGAAAACAGTCTGAAGAAGAAAGACCCCAATTTCGGCAACAAGTTCAAGGCCCACGACGAATGGGTGAAGAAACAGAACGGCAAGGCCATGACAGAAGATGTGCCGCTGCTCAAATGGAGCGACATGACCACATCGCGCTTTCAATCGCTCAGCAGCAATCTCTTCGGTGAGTCGATACAGCTCCACCGCGACCATCTGCTTGAAGACGTGCAGCAGACCCGACCCGTGTTCGTGGACTACCGCAGCCCGCTGAACTACTTGGCAGAAGGCGCGATAATCATTCTTTTCACCATCGGCATCTGTTACGGCCGACGCTCCCGGCTGATGCTCATGGCTCTGTCATGGTTCGGCTTCGACCTGCTCATCCACATAATATTTGGCTTCGGCATCAACGAGGTGTACATCATGACGGCCCACTGGGCTTTTGTCATACCGTTGGCCGTAGCCTTCACGCTCCGTGACGCCATACCACGCATAGCCGCCGCCACACGCATCGCCGCGCTGCTGCTCACGCTGTGGCTGTGGATATACAACGGAGTGCTGATTGTGAATTATCTGACATAACATCCCGCACATGAACAAGACAGCAAGCAAAGAAAGCGCAAAGAGGGTGAAACGGGTGTTTCATGTAGTCACCCATTTCGATGTGGGTGGTGCCGAGGAGGTGGCCGCAGGCATAGCGCGGTCTGCGACGCCGGGCGTGGAGTATCACATTGTGGAGATAATGAGGGCACGTACGGCCTACACCCGCCTTTTCAAGGACCGCATGCGTGACGCGGGCATAATATGTCATCGCGCTTTCATGCCCGACATACAGTTTCATTTCCTCTTCGAGCGTATCGCCGCCGTGTGCTTCCCGCTCTGGTTTGTGTTCGTCTATCTCAGATGGCGGCCCGACGTGATACACACCCATACGGAGACGCCCGACATGAGTGTCTGCTTGCTCTTCACCCTCTGCCCGTGGCTGAAGAGATGTCGTATCATACGCACCGTGCACAACACGCGGCTGTGGACAGGCCAACCGAAGCTCGGTCGGCGCATCGAAACTTTCTATCAGCGGCTCGGCGCGAATGTGGCGATATCCGAATCGGTCAGGGAGTCGTATCTCCGCGAGTACGGACAGGACCTGCGTATCATACACAACGGAGTGGAGCCGGTGCCGCAAAAGGCGTGGCCCGAGCTGCACGAGGGTCGCATAAACGTGCTCTTTGCCGGACGCATTGAACTGCAAAAGGGCATCTCACGCCTCATCGACACGCTCCGCATGATGGCCGGTGACGACCGTTATTTCTTCCATATTGTAGGCGATGGCTCGCTGCGAGCAGACGTCGAGCAATGTGTATCCTGTTTGGACAACGCCACTCTCTATCCGCCCGTGTACGGACTGTCATCTTATCTGTCGTCGTTCGACTGTCTGTTCATGCCCTCCGAGTTTGAGGGTCTGAGCATACTCTCCATCGAGGCGAGCATGGCGGCACTGCCCGTCGTGGCCAACGACTGCCCCGGACTGGGCGATACTCTGCCGCCCGACTGGCCTCTGAAGGCCCGAAATAACGACATGCACGACTACCGCCGCATCTTCCGTGACATCCTGCCCACAGCCGACCTCACCGAGTTAGGCCGCCAATCCCGCCTTTTCGCCACCCGGCATTTCGGTATCCGCCGCATGCAGGAGGCATACGAAAAACTGTATTTCGGTGTAGGGCCGCAACCTGTTGCGGCCGCAAGCAACCCAAATTAACCTTTGTATTTTGGATCCACCCCTTTGCGGCCGCAACAGGCCCACGGCCCTACTTTTGATACCTTGAGGTTGCGTACGCAAATCCAAATTTTTAACATTTCGTTTTTGCAGGATTTACTTCCGTTTTAGAAAGACGCGGAGCCGAAAAATGGGGAAAATGACCTTGACAGACGGAAAAAACCGTCCGATTTTCCGATTTTCATGCACTTGATTTGCGAAAGGGGCCCTTTCGGGGTGCGAAAGGAACCCTTTCGGGAGGTGAAAGGGGTCCTTTTGGAACCCAAGTTGGGCACTTTTTTGTGATATTTTCGTTGTTTTTCGATGTTTTTTGAGGCCTTTGGAAATGTATAAATCGTGTATTGTGCTGATGTACAGATGTTTATGCAAATGTCAAAATTTTAGCGTATTTCGGCCGGGCAACCACCTCGCTCGGAAATATCGCAAAATTGAGACGAAATTTTAACATTTACCCCCTGAGATAGTTGCGTATTCTTAATTATCTCCCCGGATTCGGGCGATTTTTCTAAATGTCGTGATGGAGTTCTTGACGATATTGAATGTAGGGCCGCAATCCTACCTATGTCCCTCCGTGCCCAACCATTTGCCCAGTCTGCGGCGCACTGACTGCATGATGAAACGGAAATTGCCGTAGCGCAGGTTGAGCGTCAACTCCTCGAGCGAGCGGCCTATCTTGATCCACGGATGACCGTAGGCATAGGTGCGATAGGTGCGCTCCTTATAGCTCACATCCTCAATCACATAGCGCGGATGTATCAGCGGAAAATCCACCTCGAAGCGTTTCATGGTGAACAGGCGGCGCAGACGGCGCGGCATGGTGTCGAGACTGCCGGCGAAATGGGTGGAGTCGGCAGTCACTCCGAGATTGTTTATCATGTTGCGCGTGGGCATCACGGCCAGTCCGCCGTTCATCACCATTGCCGACCAGAATATCGTCTCGTAGTACTCACGGCCCGAGTCGCGATGGTCGTAACAAGCCTCGAGCGTGTCCTGGCAATATTGGCGCTGGCGCATGATGTCCGAGAGACACTTCATGGCGTACTTGTTGTCGAGAAAGGCGTAAGTGGCGTCCCACTTGTCTATGACCCTTCGCCATGACGCCCATCCCCAGATGGAAAAGACGGAGGTGAAGAAATAGTCGTAGGGTACATCGGGAGACACCTCGTCGGTGTTGAATCCGGATATCATCATTATACGCTCATCGTGCTCGTAGCGGTCGAGCATCTCCTTGCAAAACGGGAAGAACGACTGCGAGGGCACATCGTCGTCCTCGAGCACGATGCACTTGTCGGCCATGGAGAAAGCCCATTTCTGGGAGATATATTCGGAGGGGTCGCAACCGTAATTGCGCTCCTGATACATGTGTTGCACATCGCACTCCCAGTCGATATCGGCCACCACGTCGCGGCAAGCCTCTATGCCCGGTAGGTCGCGCGGTCCGCGCGGTCCGTCCTGATAGAGAAAGAGGCGCGAGGGACGTGCCCGTCTGACCTCGTCGAACACCTTTTGCAGATGGTCGGGACGATTGAAAAAGAGTATCAGGACAGCGATGTCAATCTTTGCGGGATGCTTCATATATCTTCATTCATTATTTGTGTTTATCGCAGGAGCATTGCCTGAATGCTCCAGTATCATCTCCATGCCCACCTTCTGGGGCACGAGTCCGCATTTCTCATAGAATCGCATGGCCGACGGGTTGCAGCTCCACACGTTGAGCGTCACATTGTGACATCCCGCGTCGTGGGCATAGGCTGTCACCGCCCGGAAGAGGTCTTTGCCCACGTGTTGTCCGCGGCATGCCTCGTCCACGCACAGGTCGTCGATATAGAGAGTGCGCACGGGCGCGAGGATATGGCTGTCCGTGGGTTGCTGCATGATGCAGAAGGCGTATCCCATGACCGTATCGTCGGCGTCGACCGCCACAAAGACGGGGCGCGAATCGTCGGCGAGCAGCTGCGTAAGCTCATTGTCCGTATACTTGCGGCCGATGTTGAAGAGGTCGGGGCGACCTATGTGATGTACCATGTTTACCTGTTCGAGCAAAGCATCGAGACGGGAAATATCTTTTATCCGGGCTCTACGTATTTTCATTTTTATCGGTTTGTGTGTACAAATGTAAGAAAAGGTGAGCGCAACTGCAAACGAAACCGAAAAAATATTCTTATTTTCATTTGCAGTTGCACTCACCTTTTCGTATTTTTGTAAATAAAAAAACATCGATATGAACAAAGGCAGTCTGCTACTTGTGCCGGCCGGAGGACTGGCTAACAGGATGCGGGCCGTGGTCTCGGCATACAATCTGTGCCGTGCCACGGAGAGCGAGATGCAGGTGGTGTGGATACGCGACTGGGCTCTGAATGCGCGTTTCCACGATATTTTCGAGTCTGTGGACTCACGGCTGTTCGGTCTGCGCGAGGCCCGCATGAGCGACTATCTCATCAACGACCGGCCGCGCCGCCGCAATCTGTGGCTACCGCGATGGCCGCAGAAGATGGTGTACGAGCGCCGCATATACGAACAGTATGTCACTCCGCTGAAGATGCGCGGGTTCGACTTTGAGTCGTGGCTGCGCGGACATCGGTGCTACATGAGTTGTTATCAGGAGTTCGGCACCTACCCACACGACCTCTACACCCGCATATTCCGGCCCGTGGCTGCCGTCCGGGAACAGGTGGAGAACAACTGCCGGCGCTTCACCGCCCACACCATAGGCATGCACATACGCCGCACGGACAATGTCGAGTCGATAGCCAAGAGCCCCACCTCTCTCTTTATAGATGCCGGGCGCAAGGAAATGATATGCCATCCCGACCTGCGGATATATCTCGCCACGGACAGCGACGAGGTGAAGAGAGAGATGCGTGAGGTGTTCGGCGAGAGGATAATAACACCCTGCGAGACGGCCGGACGAGGCAACGCCGAGGGTATACGTGGCGGACTGGCGGAGATGTGGACACTGTCGAGGACCATGCGTATATACGGGTCGGCCGGCAGCAGCTTCTCCACAATGGCGGCAAGCATTGGTGGCAACCCGATAACGATACTCACAAAGGAGAGCGCCGTCAGATGAGTTGGGGCATGATAAACACCGAATGAATCTTGCGTTTGTCCTCCGGCGGTATCTGCATGTAGTTTTTGTACAGGTCGCGCAGATAAGCGTCGGGATTGTACGGAGCGGCAAACGACTTGCCCTCAAACTTTATCGTACCTAAAGGAAAGATGCTGTCACGGCGGTGCATGATGCCGTAGCCGTTGTTGACAAGCGTATTGGACATGTAAGTATCCTTACGGCGCAGGGCAAAAGCCGCAGCCCATGCCGCGCGACACACCACATATTTCATACCGAACCAAAAGAATTCGGCCGTGGACCGCAGCGAGTAGCGATGCGGACGGTGGAGTATGGAGTAGCTCATGGAGATGCCGCGACCATAGCGGCGGGCAAATGCGGCGCTCACATCGGGGTATGGGATGAAGGGGAATATGTCGACATAAAGTCCTTTGCAGTAGCCGGCGCTGAAGTCATCGCCCGGCTCAACGAAGAACGAATTGGTGTCGCGCACCTTCACTATCGGTTCTTTGGTGTCCTCGGTCTCGGGAGTCTGGAGACGCAGACCATCGCGCAGCAGGCCCGGAGCCACACTGACGAAGCGCTGCATGTCCTCTATCGGCATGGCGATGTCGATATCGTCGTCCCACGGGATGAATCCTCCGTGGCGCACGGCACCGAGCAGCGAACCGCCATCGAGCCAATAACGTATGTCGTGCAGTCGGCATATACGGTCGATCTCTTCAAGGATGGAGAGCTGTTTGAGCTGACATTGGCGCAACGTGCGGCGCTTGTACTCTTCGAGATAGTTGTGGGTCATAGGTCTGGAATGAATTTTTTGTAACCGTCATTTTTATTCTTCTGCCGTGCGGAGGGAATCGTCCGGCTGTGCCGGAGGAATCGTCCGGTAGCGCGGAAGGATCGTTTCAGCTGTCGCGCCGCACATCGACCACCTGTCCCGTGTAGTCGGACAACAATGTGCTGAGCACCGCCTCGGCCACCTTGACAGACGAGAGGAGCGTGTCGTCCGGTTCGATACCGAAATTGGATATGCGCATCGGCGTCTTCGTGCGTTCCGGATTGATGCAGTTGATCTTTATTCCATCGCCGTCCCACTCTTGTGCCACGGCCTGCACAAAGTTGACTATCGCGGCTTTGGTGGACGAGTACAGACTGTAGAAGGCACGTCCGCGGGTGTAAGAGCTGGATGTGAAGAATATCAGACGACCGTTGGTGGACTTGAGGTAAGGATACGCTTCGAGCGCCACATTGACCGTTCCCATGAGATTGGTCTGCACGGCCGAGGTGATGACCTGATAGTCCATCGACGCCAACGGTTCCTTGTTGAGCACACCGGCGGTGCACACCACGTAGTCGATATGTCCGGCCTCAGCCGCCGCCGAAGCAATGGCCGCGCGCACACTGTCGCGACATCCTACATCCACTCCGCCCTCGCTGCGCGAGAAAGCATACACCTTTGCGCCACGTTCGGTGAGCAGACGCACCACATCGGCGCCTATGCCGTAGCTGCCACCGAATACCACGGCCACACGATCTTTGAACGCCGTGGCAGAGAGAGAGGCGCCGGACGCCTCCGTATTTTTCAGTTGGAAGAGTTTGTCCATCATGTACGTGTCTTCCTTGTATGTCAGTTTGATATTGCTCTCCTCACCCCGCACCACGTAGACGGGCACCTCGGGCAGGTAGCGGCGCACCACACCGCAGTCGTCGGTGGTGCGGAAGGCAGGGTCGCTCAGGGCTATGTCGTAGGCGCGACGTATGGTGTCGATATCGAAAGCCTGCGGTGTCTGACCGCGACGCAGGCGCGAACGGTCGGGGATATTGCTGATGTAGTCGCCATCCACCTCAATGATGGTATCGGCCGAGGGCACAGCCACGTCGATAGCCTTGTGGGAGTCGAGCGCGTCGATGACGTCGTCGAGCACACGCTGGCTGAGCAACGGGCGCACGGCATCGTGGAAGATGAGGTTCACGTCCTGTTTGTCGTAGGCGCGTATGGCCGACAGGCTGGAGTCGTAACGCTCCTTTCCGCCCTTAAGAATCTTCTTCACCTTGCGCCACTTGTTGCGCAGGACGATGTTTTCGAAGTCGGAGATGAGCATGGCATTGGACACGATGGCAATCTCATCGATGCGCGCGTTGCGTTCGAATACGTCGACGGTGTGCTCCACCACCATCTTTCCGGCCACCTTATAAAATTGTTTGGGGGTTGACATACCGAGCCGTGTGCCCACGCCTCCGGCCAATATTACGGCAATATTTCGTTTCATAGGAACTGAAATCACTTGTTGTTGTTTAAATAAAGAATCTGCATATCGCGGATAGCAGCAGTAGAAGAAGCCGCGGACGATGTGCATATCCTCTTGCAAAGATAGTACAACTTTGGCATATCACAAAAATAAAAACCCTATAAATCGAACTGCGAGCATCGATAGGCGAAGATGAACGGATAGCAAAAACTGCGCACACGTCCCATCAGTCCCTCTGTCTTGCGCACCTCGGGGTAAATCTCGCGCCTGTGGACAAGGCACAGACGGCAGAGGCGAAGGAGCGGGAGCGGACCGCGAGAGAGCATCTCCCGAGCTATGGCATGGGGCAGAGGATAACGTCCGGAGGTGTTTTTGAGGATGTGATTGTAGACGGTCTGCCACGCCGGTTTGCGTTGCAGGCGGCGGAAATGGAACGGTCCGAAGACGTAAGGTTGCCATGTGGGGCGCCGGGAGGAGTGCGGATAGACGCTCAGACTCTGAAGGAGCGCCGCCTCGGCATCGTGCGACCGGTGCCAGTTGAGCGGTTCGTTTACGTGCACTATGGCCCGTTCTCCATAGAAATAAGCATTCAGGGCGAGGCTCCAGTCATAATAAATGCCCGGCAGCCACACCTCCTCGCGCTGTATGAACGAGCGGCGCAGCAACATCGTGTGACCCGCAAAACCGCCGAAGAGCAACGCTTCGAGAGACCAACGGGGGCTCACCCTGTGGGCGGTGGACATGTCGGCGCCGCGCAGATGGTCGGAGCAGCAGATGTTGTACGGTCCGATGGCGCGCAAGAGAGTCTCGATCTTGTGAGGCATCCATACATCGTCCTGGTCGGAGATGGCCACAAAATCGGCGGTGGCGCGCATCACGGCCGACTTGAAATTGAGGTTAAATCCGAGATTATGCTCGTTGCGATACACACGCATGAAGGGATAGCGCCCGGCATACTCGTGCAGGATGTCCATCGTGGAGTCGGTGGAGCAGTCGTCCTGCACGATGAGTTCGCTCACGCGGTGGGTCTGAGCCATGATGGAGTCGAGCTGCGGGCGCAGGTATTTCTCGCCGTTGTAGGTGCACATGACCACTGCCACCGTATTGTTATTGTCCATCGGAAGAATGTTTTTTAAGGATTCTACTGAGGATGAAGTCGGTGCACTCATCGAGTATCCTGACCCGCGCCACCTTCATCACGATATAATAAAGCACCGTCGCGAGCACTATGCGCGACAGCAATAATATCCACAACGACTCGATGCCGAGCGTCACCACATGCACGAGAGCCATCACCGCGTAGGCCGCAAGGGCGAAGGGCACGGTGTCGCGCAGGAACATCCATACGCCATATCCCGTGAGACGGCGCACCAGCATCTGCCACACGAAGAGCCATGCCACCTGTATGCAGACGTAGGCCACGACCATGATATGGATGCCCAAGGGCCAGATAAGGAGCATGACGGCAATAAGGGTGGCGCCAAGAGCAAAGGTGCTCCAGAAGAACATGTCCGAACGTCCCTTGCTCACAACCATGTTGGACATGAGCGTGGACAACGGCACGACGGCACCGCTGACGCACAGGAACTGTATCAGATCGGCACTGGCGAGCCACTTCTCGGTGATGGCGAGCACGATGAACTCACGCGCCACGAGTCCGAAACCGAGCAACAGGGGGAACGAGATGAATGCCGTGAAGCGCATCATCTTGCGAAAGGCGTTCATCTGGCGGTCGGCCGACGGGTTGAGATCGACCAGAATGGGTTGCGCCACCTGTGCCACCATGTTCTGAACGAGCGAGAAACACTTGGTGTTCCACTGGTGCGCCTGATTGTAATTGCCCGTATCGCGCGGCGAGAAATAATGTCCGAGCAGCATGTTGAGCACATTGTTGTTGATATGGGTGATCATCGTGGTGGCCAATATCTTGCTCGAGAAACGGAACATGCGGCGCACGGGGGCGAAGGTGATGCCGTGGACGGAGGGTCGCCACGACGAGTAGTACCACTGCATGGCGGTGTTGATGGACACGTAGACAAGTCCCTGGGTGGCCAGTGACCAATAGGCCATATCACCCCAGGCCATCAGTGCGCCCACCGTACTCGATATGAGGACGGCCGTCATGGCCGCCACGGCCTGCTGACGGGCGCGCAGACGCTTGAAGAGCCAGGCTGACTGGGCCGTGCCGAGCGACGCAATGATGATGCTCAGAAAGGCGTAGCGACACAGCGGGACCACCTCTTCGGAATGATAGTAACGCCCGATGAGCGGTGCCGAGAAGAAGAGGATGACATACATCGTAGCGCCGACTATGATGTTGAACCAGAACACGGAGTTGTAGTCGCTGTCCTTCGGATCTTGCAGATTGGTGAGCGCCGTGCGGAAACCGCTGTCCTGCAAGGCCGTGGCCACGAGCGAGAAGACACTGATCATGGCCATCATGCCATAGTCTTCCTCGGACAGCAGACGACCGAGAATGATGCCGAAAGCCAGTCCGATGAGCTGTTGCACACCGTTGTTCATGCTGCCCCAGAACAGTCCTTTGGCCGTTTTTTCCTTGAGTGATTCCATCGCGACGCTAATGATTCAACTTGACAATTATTCCGCAAAAGTAATATATCCACGCCGATAAGCAAAATAAAGACGCAAATAAATATGATTTTTGACCACCGTACGGGCCCTTGAGGCTGATGGGAGCATCCGTCGGAGCACCCGGAGCGGCAACGGGGAGCATAGCTAAGTTTTGTATTTACTTGTTTGCTAATGTCACAAGAAAATAATACCTTTGCAACACCATGACCGGCAATCGGACATGCGGACTCCGGTACACGGACCTTCGTATGTGGGATAGGGTCACGGCAACACGTAAGAAACAAAACAGAAAATACAAGAATAAAGCATGGGAAAGATAATTCTAACAGGCGACCGTCCCACAGGCAAGTTGCATCTGGGACACTACATCGGTTCGTTGCGCCGCAGAGTGCAACTGCAAAACGCGGGCGACTATGACCGCATGTTCGTGTTCATGGCCGACGTGCAGGCTCTCACCGACAATGCCGACAACCCCGAGAAGATACGCCAGAACCTCATAGAGGTGGCGCTCGACTATCTCGCAGCGGGTCTCGACCCGGAGAAATGCACCCTCTTCGTGCAGAGCCAGATACCGGAACTGGCCGAACTGACCACATATCTGATGAACCTCATCACCGTGTCGCGCGTACAGCGCAACCCGACGGTGAAGACGGAGATAAAGATGCGCAACTTCGAGGCGAACATACCGCTCGGATTCTTCTGCTATCCCGTGAGTCAGGCGGCTGACATCACGCTGTTCAAGGCTACCACGGTGCCGGCCGGCGAGGATCAGGAACCGATGATAGAGGTGACGCGTGAACTGGTGAGACGATTCAATCAGGTGTATGCCGAGGTGCTTGTGGAGCCGCAGATCATGCTGCCCGAGAATGCCACGGCACGCCGACTGCCCGGCACCGACGGCAAGGAGAAGATGAGCAAGAGCCTCGGCAACTGCATCTATCTGAGCGACTCGGCCGACGAGGTGTGGCAGAAGGTGCGCTCGATGTTCACCGATCCCGACCATCTCAGGGTGGACGATCCGGGCAAGGTGGAGGGTAACGCCGTGTTCACATATCTTGACGCATTCTCGACGGACGCCGACTTTGCAGAGTACTGGCCCGAGTACAAGAACTTGGATGAACTGAAAGACCACTACCGTCGTGGCGGATTGGGCGACATGAAATGCAAGAAATTCCTCAACACGATACTCAACAACATGCTTGAACCGATGCGCCAACGCCGTCACGAGTTTGAGCAGGACATCCCGGAGATATACAACATACTGCGCAAAGGCACCGAACAGGCACGCGAGACAGCCGCACAGACAATGGACGAGGTGCGCCGCGCGATGCGTATAAACTACTTTGACGACGTGGAACTGATAAACCGTCAGTCCGAGATGTACAAAGCGAAATAAACGAGACGGTCTCTACGGTCGCGCCTCACTTGCTCTTGGCGCGACCGTAATGCCATATCTCGACACTGTTGATGATGTTCTGCCACAGGATGTAGCATCCGGGGCCGACGGCGGAGACGGGATTGAGATAGGTGCAGGCCAGCCAGATGGCAATAGTGGTGTTTTTCTGTCCGAGGGCCTGACCGGTGTTTATGGGGTTGCCCGTGTATCGGCCTATGAACCGGCCGGCGGCAAACTGCAACACGCAGATGGCCAATGCGAGCAGGGCTATGGCCAAAAGCAGCATGACGGAGACGCGGGCATGCACGATATTGCGGACCGTGGCGCCAGTGACGAGCATGAGGGTGAAGGCCCAGAGATAATAGGCCAGGTCCTTCACTCCGATGATGCGACGATGCAGACGGGGCACGAAATGCTTGACGATGTAGGCCAGAATCATTGGCGAGACGAGCACGATGAACACCTTGTTGAGGATAATCAGGAAAGCCTGCATGAATGTCATGTCGGCCGAACGGTCTACAACGGGGAAGAACAAGGGAATGAGCACCGCCGCGATAATGTTGGAAAGAAACGTGAAGGCGGTCATCTCTTCGATGTCGCCTCCTATCTTCTTGACCACCACAGCGGCCGCCGTGGCACATGGATTGATATTGCAGAGCAGCACGGACTCCATGAGTATCAGTCCAGTACCGGTGATATTGAATCCGACAATGGGGGCAACGATGAGCACGGTGATCAACAACTGAAACAGACTGACACTCAGATGCCACGGCACAAGACGCATCTTATGGAAATCGACCTTGCAGAAGGTGACGAAAAGAACAAGGAACATGGCCGAGGGCATGAGAAAATCTACCAGCGAAGAGAGACGGACCGTGACGTCATCGGGTATCGGCGCCGAAGCGAAAAGAAGATAGACCACGGCGCCGGTCGTGATGGCGACGGGCAGGGTCCAGTCTTTCAAGATTTTTATAACATTCATTACCGTAAAGTAATTTTACTTTGATTACGCGGCGCAAAATTATATCTATTTTACGAAAGGACAAAAACATCATTTCGATTTTTTAGGACGTACATTGCGCACAACATCTTCAGATATGAGAAAAAACGACATACTAAGCAAATGGCTCGGCGGCATAGCATACGAAACGGCATTCTGGAACAATGTGTACCGATGGCGACGGACGTTTGAGGGGATGATGAACTGGTCGGGATACGGTTCGGTCATCAACCTTGAAGGATTTGACGCCAACGCGTTTCTCGTAGGGAAAGAGAAGCCCACAGTGCTCGATGTGGGGTGCGGAATGAGCTATGCCACGGGCAATCATATCCTGAGAACGCAAGCCGACGGAGCCGAAACGATGACACCGCTTGCCATCCACTACATCGACCCTTTGGCCCATCAATTCAACAAGATACTGAAACGATACGGCCACCGGCTGCCCGAGATAGAGTTTGGCATGGTGGAATATCTGTCGGCATTCTACCCACATCACGACATACCGCTGATAATTGTGCAGAATGCTCTGGACCATTCGGCACGACCGATGAAGGGTATCCTTGAGTGCATCGGCGCGCTCGAGAAGGGCGGAATACTCTATCTCAACCACCACACCAATGAGGCCGAGACTGAGAAATACAAGGGGTTTCACCAATATAATATATGTGAGGAGAAAGGACGGCTCATCATCTGGAACAAGACGGAACGATGGGATGTTAACTTACAGACTGAAGGCTTCGCGCATATCGAGACCGAATGTATGCCCAACGGACACGTGACGGCCGTGATAACAAAGACGGCCGACCTGCCGGATGGTCTGATAGACCGCGACGAGGACCGCCGCGAGCTGTGTCGCACGATGATAGTCAACGGACAAAAGGCTTCCAACATCGGGCAGGCCATAAAATCCAAGACGGCTTACGTGATGTACAATGCGGTGCAGATGGTGGCACAGGGACTGCCGTGGGACATCAAGATGAAAATCAAAAAACTCATAAAGCAGGCATGACACCGCGCACAAGCATCATAATACCGGTGTACATGGTGGAGCGGACACTCGACCGCTGTGTGGAGAGCATCGCCGGGCAGACGGACCAAAGTGTCGAGATAATACTCGTGGACGACGGCTCGCCGGATGGTTGTCCGGCATTGTGCGACAGGTGGAAGGAGAGAGACGGACGCATCCGTGTGGTGCACAAGAAGAACGGAGGACTGAGCAGCGCGCGCAACGCCGGCATAGACATGGCACGTGGCAAGTATCTGATGTTTGTGGACTCAGACGACTATCTCGAACCTAAAAGTGTGATGCCACTCACAAGAATGCTGGACGACAACAGCGACTACGACATTCTGGAGTTTCCGATATGCAGTATCGACAACGGGGAGAGAAACGTATTGTACGCTCCGCACGACCGCGTGTATCGCGACAAAGAAGATTTCTGGCTGACAACGCAGGCCTATGTCCACGCTTACGCCTGCAACAAGATATACCGGCGGAGGGTGTTTGACAACGTGAGATATCCCGAAGGCGTGGTTTTCGAAGACATCCACACTCTGCCGCTGCTGCTGGACAACGCACGTACCGTTGCCACGACAGACAAGGGCATGTATTGTTACGTCAACAACGCCGACGGCATCACCGCCACGGCCGACGGCACGGCGTGGCGCATGTTGCTTGATGCGCACATGAAGGTGTGGCGCGGCATGGATACGGCCAAGACGGGTGCGGCAGATTATTACATGCACATACTCAACATCCAGATATATTGCAACGAGCTGAGTGGCGAAGCGCCGCGTCTCGAGACACGCAGACCGAAGATCCGGACTCTCGAGAGGCGGTTTATAGTAAAAGGACTATTGCTCCATATACTCGGAGTAAGAGGACTATGCGCCGCCAACAGATGGATGCGAAAGGTAATAAGACGCGACATCAACAACAACCATAACACAAAGGAAAGAAGGCAAGGGTGCAGTTAGGTATTCCCGTGGTTTTCAGACTCAACAAGTAGACCGGGAATCACAGCAAATCGCAGAGTTCGCCAATGCACGAGACATGCACAAGCCGCTCATGGGCGAACTCTGCGGTTTGCTCGTGCTGCCAGGTGACATGAAAGGGTATGTACACGGCCGATGCACCAACGGCAAGGGCCGGCGCAATGTCGCTCCTGAACGAATTGCCCACCATCAGACAGTCGGACGGATGTACTCCGAGACGCTTTATCAACGCGAGACAGGTATCCTCGTTCTTATCATTTACCACCTCCACATGTTCAAAATATCTTGCCAGACCCGACCGCTGCAATTTGCGATGCTGGTCGAGCAGCTCGCCCTTAGTGAACAGCACGAGACGATACGCGGCCAGAGCGTCGAGAGTATTGACCACGCCCGGCAGGGGCTCACAGGGTGTCAGCATGAGCGATTTGCCCAACTCCACTATGTCGGCAATGACTGATGAGGCTACGCGTCCGCCGCTCAGACGCACCGCAGTCTCTACGAGCGAGAGGGTGAAGGCTTTGGACCCAAAGCCCAACAGCGGCATGTTGGCACTCTCGGTTGCAAAGAGCTCGCGCGAGACGGTATCGGCATCAGCATAATCGGAAAGCAAGGCGCAATAGCTATGTTCCACGTCACGGAAATAGGACTGGCAGTCCCAAAGCGTGTCGTCGGCATCGAAAATTACCACACGTATTTTTTCCAACTGTTTCATAATTGCCTTATTAGAATATATCGCTACTCCCGCGGAATAACGGGAAAGGTTGTCAGGCGCGTTTGCCGGCGTATTTGCGTTTCCACAACACGAACCATACGAGGGCTATGGCGACCGAGGAAACGGCGAAAGGCAGGGCCACCGACTCATCCACACCTAACGCCTGATTGGACACCAACAGGAAGGTGGAGCACACGGCTGTCATAAACAGTGCGGGGATGAGGGTCACATAGAAGGGTTTCTGGCGCTGGACAAGATAGACAGTGATGGTCCAGAGGGTGAAGACTGCGAGAGTCTGGTTGGCCCATCCGAAATATTGCCAGATGATATTAAAACCGTTGGGATTTTCCATCTGCCAGAAGAGCAGCATCAGTCCGGCACCGAACAAGGGCAGACAGACGTACAGACGCTTGCGCACGGAGCGTTGCTCGAGACCGATGGCTTCGGCTATGATCAGTCGGGCGCTGCGAAAAGCGGTGTCGCCACTCGTTATCGGGGCAGCCACCACACCGAGCATGGCCAGCACACCGCCAAACACACCGAGCCAACCGGAACAGATATACTTGACCACGGCAGGTGCGTCGAAAAACTGTACGAGCGTCTTGCCGTCCTCGCCCTGCTGCCGGATGAACGCGCCTACGGTCTCGGCATCCACCACCTCGCGCCATCCGCCATAATAGAAGAAATACATCGAGGCCGTGGCCCATATAAGTGCCACCATGCCCTCGGTGATCATGGCCCCGTAGAAGATAGGCCGACCGGCCTTCTCATGCTTGATGCAACGGGCCATCAAGGGGCTTTGCGTGGCGTGGAAACCGCTGATGGCTCCACAGGCAATGGTGATGAATAGACACGGGAATATCGGGTTCTTGGTCATGAAACTGTCGGCGCCGAGCCATGCGGGATTGTCGTTGAGATTGCATTCGCCGAGATTGCTCCACAGTTCGGGTATGGCGGGCATCTTCCAGAATAGGCCTACGAGCAGGGCCAATGCCATGAAGAGCAGCGAGAAGGCGAAGAGGGGGTATATCTTACCGATGATCTTGTCGATGGGCAGCATCGTGGCAATGATGTAATACACGAAAATCGCAATCACCCATCCGGCCTTTGTGCCGTAAAGTGTATGAAGGATGATGGCCGGACTGTAAACGAAGACCACACCCACCATGATGAGCAGCAGTACGGAGAAGACGAGCATCAGTCTCTTGGTGGCCTTGCCCAGATAGTCGCCCACGAGCTCGGGCAACCCCACACCGCCATGTCTCAGCGACAGCATACCCGAGAGATAGTCGTGCACGGCACCTGCGAAGATGCAGCCGAACACTATCCACAGATATGCCGCAGGTCCATACCAGGCACCCATGATGGCACCGAAGATGGGACCGGTGCCGGCAATATTGAGAAACTGGATCATGAAAATCTTCCAGCCGGGCATTACTATGTAGTCCACGCCATCGGCCTGGGCAACGGCGGGAGTGGTTCGGTCGTCGGGAGCGAAAACATGCTCCACAAACTTGCCGTAGAACAAATAGCCCAAGACAAGTGCCAACAATGCAATTGCAAATGATATCATCTTAGAGTCGTTAAAAATTATGTCGTGCAAAAGTAAACAATTTATTTGAAAACATGAAAAAATATCCGCACGGTGATGTCATCATGACAAAAGCGTGGGCGCATCAGATACAATTCACTGATGCGCCCACCGGTATTCACAATATATTATAAGAAAGTCACTTTCTTCCCTCGCAAGTTCCTGTCAATTTCCATACGATACACCTCCATCACATTCATTCGCCGCCTGCGGAGCCGCCGCCCTTCACGTCGTCGTTGTTTATCGAGCGCTGTGCTTTCTTCACTCCGGTGTGCAGTTCGCCTATGCGGTAGCTCACGCTCAGTCCGAATCTCTGTCGCGAATGGCGGAACCAGTTTTCCGATACGAAGTTCATGCTCTCGGTCACGTTGTGCATCTTGGTGTATTTCTTGAAGAAATCGTTGGCAAAGACCGATATCGACATCCTTTTCTTGAACAGCAGTTTGCCGGCGTTCATGCCATAGCTGAAAATGATTGCGCGATTTGCTGGAGCCGTTGCTTGCCACGTCCGATGACGATGCGTCCGCCTGACCTATGGTTGTGCGCGTCCCGTTGCTGTAAGAGCGCGGCGACTTGCGGTAGTTGTAGTTGTATCGTGCGCTGACGGTGAGCTTGCCGCTTTTCACTGTTCCGTATGTGCCGGCGCCCACACCGTCGTTGTTTATCCTTGTCGAGAAGGTGGCGGTGTAGCCCTCTATGCCTCCGCCCTCGGTGACGATGTTGAGTATGCCTCCCACACCCTCGGCATCATACTTGGGTCCGGGGTTGGTTATCACCTCCACGCGCTTTATAGTGTTTGCCGGAAGGCTCTTGAGCACCTCCGCCGGGCTTTTGCTCATCATGTTGTTGGGCTTGCCGTTGACATACACCTTGAAAGAACTGCTGCCGTTGACCTTTATCTCGTCCTCGCCGTTCACGGTCACCAGCGGCACCTTGCGAAGCATCTCGAGCAGCATGCTCGATTTCGACTCGGGGTCTTCGTTGATGTTGTATTCTATCTTGTCGATGTCCGATTTGACCAGCGGTTTCTGAGCCACCACCTCGACGCCTTTGAGCTCGCGGGCCGCATCGCTTATATACAATGTGCCGAGGTCCACGGTCTTATCGCCGTCCTTGATGCTGAACTCACGCTTGACGGCCTTGCGTCCTAAGGAGGAAAGGGTGATGGTGTATTCGCCGTTTTGAATCAATGGTATCGCGAATTTACCTTTATTGTCGGTGACAAGCTTTTTTATGGCCTCGTCGGGCTTTTCTTTCGTGGTGATGGCAATGGTGGCGTAGGCCTCGCCCTCGTTGGTGAGCGAGTCGAGGAGCACACCCTTGACGGTGCATGTGGCTTTTGAGGTCTTCACCTGTGCCATAGACCAGGTGCAGAGGATGAGCACTGCGGCGAGTGCTGTAAGTCTTGCTTTCATTATTTGCGGTTGTTTGTTGTTCGTTTTGTGCTTATTTGAATTGCTATGTGTGATATCACTGCTGTATAGACGTTGTGAATTGGCGGATATGGACTTTTTGAATAGTTTTTTTGTATTTTTTTGGTAGTGTTTCACTGAGTGTGTCTGAGGCGAGTTCACTCAAGCCTGTAGACC
>CAJKQX010000020.1 GCA_905202125.1 uncultured Prevotella sp. | reverse complement strand
AGACAATACGATAACCATCATTCATGCCCATTGTCGGTCTAATGACCGATTTGGGATAAAAAAAGCTGCACCAACAAAATGTTGATACAGCCTTAAAAATAATATAATTAAACTAAATTAAATTATTCAGCCTTTGTCTGATCGTTGAATGTAGCAACGCGGTTGAACTCAACCTGCTCGAAGAGCTTGTCTGTTGCACCCATACCTACGGTTGTGAGACGGTCGGCAGAGATCTTGTATTTCTTTACGAGTGCTTTCTTGACTGCGTTTGCACGAGCCTCAGAGAGTTTCTGATTGAGTTCGGCAGAACCTTCGGGAGAAGCGTAGCCCTTGATTTCAACTTTAGCATCGGGATGATTCTTCATGTATGTTGCGATGAGCTCGATAGGTGCATACTGTGCAGCATCGATCACGCTCTTGCCCTGACGGAACAATACTGTGGGCTGGAGGTTGGTGGCAGTAGCCGGTTTCACATATTCCTTCACCGGTTTCTTGTTCTGGCACTCCTTGAGAGCGTTCTGAAGATCGGAGATCTGACGGTCTTTGTTAGCGAGTTCGGCGTCCTTATCGTTCAGATTACCGCGCAGGCTGTTGATCTGAGAATTGAGAGCGTCGATTTCAGACTGGTCGCGGAGTTCGGCGATAGAGAAATTGTGTGTGCCGTTGGAATTCTTGAATTTGTAAACGATACCGGCGTTGAGCTGAACCATCGAGCGGTTGATGTTGTATTTCACGCCATCATAGCCATTGCCGTTGAGCGAATATACGATTGCCGGCTCGATATACAACTGCCATGCTTTCTTTGAGCCCAGGTTGAATGCGAAATCAAGGCCTGCTTTGGATGTGAGCATATCGGTCTTGTAATACTCGGTAGGAGAGCCGAAGATATGACCCCAACCGAAACCGTAAACAGCCGAAACCTCAAACAGACGCGGCTCACCTTTGTATCCACCGAACCAGTTGCTGAAATTAACTGTTCCAAGCAATGATGTGTTGAGACCGTTGACAAGAGTACCTGTTGTGAAACCATTGGTATTCTTGAAATAGGCGTTGCTCTCAACAGCAAGACCGAATACCGGTGTGAAATTGCGACCAATACGTACGCCAAAGTTAGGCTGAAGGTCTTTCAGCCAAGCGTGACCTGTTGTTGCTGTGGCAACACCACCGTTAATACCAATGTAGAAATTGTCAAATGTTTTGCTTTCTTTCACTGTCTGAGCGGATGCTGAGAGAGAAAGAAGAGCTGCTGTAAGAAATAAACAAACTTTCTTCATCTTTTAATTTGTTAGTTGTTTTTAAAATATAGTCTTCTACGACTTATCAAGGACAAAAGTAGTAAAAAGAATGAATACCGACCAAATTATTCGGAGTAAAAAGCGATTTTTTAGGAATTTAAGTACAATAATAAAACATATTTTAATACATACTAACTATTTATTGCTTTTATTTACTCGTTTCAACGTTTCAAAAGCCGCATGAAATATCCAATCAAAGTGCGGTTTTTCGCAGATATTATAAAAAAAGAATAGGCCTGCATTATTCATAGGATTCCGTTGCGAGAATACCGGATGGCTGTGCATCAGCGAAAGCACGACGATGCCGATGCAGAATGTAGTGAACCCTACTTTCAAAGAGAAAGAGTGAGCACTTCGCTGAGGTGCAGCCATTTGGGATTCGTAGCAGGAAATTCTATGAATAATGCAGGTAAGAAATCAATTGATCACTACTTTCTTGTCGTTCACCACATACACACCTCTGTTCAGTCCGGAGATATCCTTGCGACCGTCTATCGTGCCGCCAAAGACCGTCCGGCCATCAACTGTCGATACCGTGACCTTGACTGCTGCATCGGTGAAGACGGTGAGAACGCCATGCTGAACCGTCACCTGAAGATGGCCGTTGCCGGATGTCTCCACCGCGGCGATGCCGGTTGAGGCATTGTCTATGTACTCGGCGGCATTGGTGCTCTGGGCGAGGTTGTCTATCTTGCCGGGCTGAACGTCTGTGAGAGGAGAATATATCTCAAGGCTCGATTTCAGCATCTTGCCGTCTACAAGGGCTCCCACCTCGTTGGGTGTGAACGCCGAGCGCCAGAAGAACAGTTCGCCGTACACTCTGCTCACGTCACTATCGGCATCGCCCACGACGATTCTGCCGGGTGCGACGTTTTCGGTCAGTTCGCCGGCCGATTTCTTGTCGACATACATGAGTGTGCGTTTCTGAGCGTAATATTGTGTGAGTGTTACGGTGTGCCACTCATTGTCGTTCACTGGGATTGCGCTCACGAGTTTTTCACCCTTGTGCGACGTGTACTCCAGACAGCCATCCGCATTGACAGCAATGGATCCGAATGAGGTGTTGGTAGTATTGTTGACAGTGAGGACGCGACCTGCATCGCCGCCTTTGAATCTCACGCTCACCGTATAAGGATGGACGGACGACTCGCCCGTGAACTCCACAACATTGGTGCCGGAGAGCGTCATTCCGGTGGTCATATCGCGCACAGGCTGGGGCTTGCCGGCAGCCAGAGCATCAAAGAGCGACGGGGTGATGGCGCAACAGAACTCGGTGTGACCGGCTGTTGTAGGATGGGCATTGTCGCGCATGTATCCATCAGCCCAATGGCCTTGACCGTCATCGATAGCGCCAAGCGTATTGACGGAAGGCACATCCCACTCGTGAATGAGAAGATTCATGCGTTTGATGTAAGTGTAATCCATCGTGTTGTAGTCGCCGCGCGTATAATTGTTCATCACGACAGGTATCTTGCCGTCCTCACGTATCTTATTTATTAATGTAAGCATGTTGTTGCTGAACTGATCGAATACGGTCTGTTTGTTGGACGCTTCATGCAATCCCTCATTGCCCATCGACAGTCCGATGATGACATATCGACCGAAATCGTGTATCATCTCATCGTAGCGGTTGAGCAGATTGACTGTGGTGTTGCCGCCGATGGCCACTCCCGATGTGTAAAAATCATAATCGCTGAGATGTCGGGCATAGCGACGATGCAGGTTGTAACCGTACATGTAGGCGTAGCCACGGTTGTTGTCGGCACCCTGACCGTTGGCCACCGACGATCCGAAGACGGATATCTTCAGCGGGTCGATGGGCGCGTCGATGGTGAATTCATAGCCAGACATGTCGAGACCGAGGGTGTAGGTGCCGCGGTTGAGACGTATGTTCTCCACGTTGAACCCTTCCGATGGCATGGCCATACGTGTACGGCTGCCGGCGAGACGTTTCACGGCGAGCATATCGTCGTTGTTGAATGCGAAATAGAAATACTTGTCGGAGAATAGATACACAGAACCTTCATCGAGCGCAACTTCCGATTGCCACTTGCCGTTGCCCACATACTCAAGTTTGGTATTGGCCGGCACGATATTGCCCTTGACATACAGTTCGATGGGAGTGACGGTCAGTTCATTGTTCTTCGAGTCGTATCTCATGCGTACGACCTGCTCTTCTGTCACGCCGAACGGGGCGCCGTCAGCTGCCACCAGTCCGTCTTTCTCACCCTGACCGAGAGTTATCTCTTTGTCATCAGTTGTGAGACATTTGAGCGAGTAAGTGCCGGGCTGCAACTTGAGGTAAGCCTCAAAGATACCCGTATATGTGTCGGAGGGCTGCACTTGGTGCATGGCCACATCGGCTCCGTTCTCGGATGCTGTGCCCGTAACGGTCACATGCTTGTATTCGGGAGAGTCGGTCGGACGCAGGCCGCCTGTGTATTCCTCTATCTTGATGATGTTGAAATGAGCCATTCCACGCTCGCGTTTCACATTGAACGTGATGTTTCCATCCTTGTCGGGATACATATAATCGCTCACGGCCACATTGCGGACGTTGCCCTGAACGAGTTTATTGTCCTTGTCATAACCGCCGATGCCGCGTCCGGTGGTTGTGAGGCCGCCGGTCCAGGTATTCTGACCTGTGAAGGTATAGAAGCTATGGCGGTCGGTGCCTTCATCTACGATACGGCAACCGAAGACATAGAATTTGTAACAGTTGGCTGTATTGAGACCCGAGAATCGTATCTCACGACTGTTGTTGTCGTTTATCCACACATAGTCTTCGGTGGCTGTCTGTATCGCGAGGTCACCTAAGTTCTCGGCAAGAGGATTGTTCAGACCGCCGGCATTCACACCGTTGGTTTCCATCATCTGCAAGGTCTCGGCCGTGAAGCCCGACGCTGCATTGTCCGAATTGACCAGATTCAGTTTCGTGCCCTTCGGTATCTGATTGCTTGAAGCCTTGCCCGATGTGAAATTGTTCCAATAATTGCCGTTGGCGTCGGCACCCACAGTCTGGTGTCCACGGCTGTCGTTGGCCGTCTCGCCCATGTCGATGTAGATGCGCTGGGCCAGTGTGAGATTGGTATTGGGACGCTGGAGGCCATCTATCTCCTCAATCTTCATGGCGTTGATATGCACCATGATATTGGCACTGGTCGTAGTCATTGCGAATGTGATGTTGCCGTCTTTGTCGGGGAACACCACACCGCTCTCGAGTATATTATTATTGTTGCCATTGTATCCGCCGTCACCGATACCCTTGCCCGACATCTGATGTATTCCGCTCCATATATTCTCACCGCTGAAGGTGAACTGGGCGGCGCGCACCTGCTCAGTCACACGACTGCCGAAGGAGTAGAACTTATATCCTTTGTTCTTGTCGAGGCCCCGGAATGTGATGAAATTGAAATACTGAAAGGACTCTACGAAGAAATAGTCTTCTGTGGCTGTCTCGACGGCCAAATCGCCTAACAGGTCGGCAGAAGGCGACATCAGACCGCCGCCACCACTACGGCCGTTTGACATAAAACGTGTGTTGACAAAGACACTGTAACCTGTGGCTTCATTTTGTGAATTGACAATGTCATAGGATGTACCCGGAAATGAATAATTGTTACTGGATGTTGTCACGTTTGTCCAATAATGTCCGTTGGTATCGGCACCTTTCGTGGTGTGTCCACGCGACTCGACGTCGTCTTGGCCGAAATCCAAATACATCGTCTGAACCACATTTTGACCCGAGGCTGTACACATTCCGCACAATGCCATCAGGGCAAAAAGAAAAAATCGATTTAAGCGCATAATGTTTAGGATTAATAATTTATATTCTCTATTTTCGGCAAAGTTATGAAATAATCTGAAAATAGTGGAACAAAAAAATACATTTATTTAACCCAAATCGGTAATGAGACCGACAATGGGCATGAATGAAGATTATCGTATTGTCTGTTCACGTGTTTTGGGCTTCTATTTGTCATCTTGCTTCCCGTCTTGTCTCGCCATAGCCCGCCATGCCTTCGACAATACGGTCGCAATACAACAAATATAATCTCCAAAACTGCCATGAACTCTGTGGACCGATTTGGGTTAACGTTTGTTCAACAAATATTTCATAATACGGAATTTGGCGTGATACGCAGGTTGTATTTTATAAAAGACAATCAGTCGGGGTAGGACCACAACCTGTGAGGCCACACCCCGACTGATCAAACACCAGTCATGGTAATCAATTATAATTACCCAAACGACTTGTTTTTACACTTTCTCGATAATTTTCATACCCTCCTCCACTGCTTGCATATTGAGAGGGATGAGCGCATGGTGGCGTTCGGGCAGAGTCTTGAATAGGGCTTGATGCAGACCCGTGGTGCTCACGACGGGACAAACCTTGAGCAGTCCGCCGAGGATGACCATGTTGAATACTTTGGAGTTTTTCATCTCGGCCGTCTTGTCCATAGCATCGATACGATACACGTTGATATCCTTGCGTGTGGGAGGATTCATTATGCCGAATCCATCGTATATGAGAATGCCGCCGGGCTTCACCTTCGGTTCAAACTTATCGAGTGATGGCTGGTTGAGAACGATGGCCACATCGTAGCTGCTGAGTATGGGCGAGGATATACGTCCGTCGCTCACAATGACCGTCACATTGGCAGTGCCGCCACGTTGTTCGGGTCCGTAAGCGGGCATCCACGTCACTTCCTTGTCTTCCATGAGACCCGAGTAAGCCAGAATCTTACCCATCGACAATACACCCTGGCCTCCGAAACCGGATATTATAATTTCTGCTTTCATTTGTCTATCGTATCTTTTAAGTCGCCCTTAGGGTATTGTTTGAACATGTTTTCCTCCATCCACTTGTTGGCTTTGACGGGCGAGAGTTTCCATCCGCTGTTGCATGTGGATACGATCTCCACGAGCGAAGAACCCTTGCCGGCCATCGATGCCTCGAAAGCCTTGCGTATGGCCTTCTTGGCCTGACGTATTGCGCCGACGGTCTCAACGCTCTGACGTGTGACATAGCATGTGCCGGTGAGCGTGGCGGCTATCTCGGTGATGTTGAGCGGATAACCGTGCAACTCGGGATCGCGACCGTAGGGACACGTACTGGTCTTTTGACCGATCAGAGTGGTCGGTGCCATTTGTCCGCCGGTCATGCCGTAGATGGCATTATTGATAAAGATGATGGTGATATTCTCTCCTCTGTTGAGCGCATGGATGGTCTCGCATGTACCGATACAGGCCAGGTCGCCATCGCCCTGATAGGTGAACACCAGACGGTCGGGCCACAATCGCTTGATGGCTGTGGCCAATGCGGGAGCACGACCGTGTGGAGCCTCTTGCCAGTCTATGTCAAGATAGCGATAAGCAAACACCGCACATCCCACCGGACATATACCTACGGTCTTTTCCTCCATCGACATTTCTTCTATAACTTCGGCCACCAACTTGTGCACCACGCCGTGAGAACATCCGGCGCAGTAGTGCATTGGTGTGTCGTTCATCAACTCCGGTTTCTTGTAAACCAGGTTCTCCGGCGATATTATATCATTCATATCAGTTTCTCCTTTATAGCATTAACCATCTCTTCAGGGTCCGGCACGATACCGCCGAGACGTCCGAAATGTTCAACTTTGAGTGTGCCGTTGATGGCCAGACGCACATCCTGTATCATCTGACCGGCATTGATCTCGGCAACAAGGATTCCCTTCTTGCCATGAGCAATGCGCACCAGTTCTTTCTCGGGGAAGGGCCAGAGAGTGATGGGACGGAACAGTCCCACCTTTATGCCTTGTTCGGCTGCTATCTCGATGGCTTTCTCGGCTATGCGCGCGGCACTACCGAAGGCCACAATGATATATTCGGCGTCTTCCACGCCAATCTCTTCGTACCTTACCTCGCACTCTCTGATCTGTCGATATTTCTCCTGTAAATGGATGTTGCGCTGCTCCATCACTTCCGGTTTGAGTTCAAGCGATGTGAGGATATTGGGCTTGCGTGTCTTGCTACGGCCTGTCGTGGCCCACGGACATTCGCTGAGCACCTCCTCCTCGTTGCGTCTTGGCTTGAGTGGAGGCAGTATCACCTTCTCCATCATCTGACCTATGACGCCGTCGCTGAGTATCATTGCCGGGTTGCGATATTTGAAAGCCAGCTCGAAAGCGAGGTCCACAAAGTCGGCCATCTCCTGCACCGAGTTGGGTGCAAGCACAATCACGTTGTAGTCGCCATTGCCTCCGCCGCGTGTGGCTTGGAAATAATCGCTCTGCGAGGGTTGGATGGTACCCAGTCCGGGACCTCCTCTCTGCACATTGACCACAACGCCCGGTATCTCGGCTCCGGCCATATATGAGATGCCTTCCTGCATGAGTGCCACGCCGGGACTTGACGATGTGGTCATCACGCGTTTGCCCGCACCGGCACCGCCATACACCATGTTGATGGCAGCCACCTCGCTCTCGGCCTGCACCACGACCATTCCCGTCGTTTCCCACGGTTTGAGTTGCGACAGTGTCTCAATGATTTCACTCTGCGGAGTGATAGGATAGCCGAAGAAGCCATCTGCTCCGCAACGTATGGCAGCATGGGCTATCGCCTCATTGCCTTTCATGAGTGTTACGTTCTGTTCTGCCATAGTTGCCTATTCCTCCATTCTTTTTTTGTAAACGGTGATACATCCGTCGGGACAAACGATACCACAAGAGGCACATCCTATGCACTCGTCGGGATTGACGGCTTCTGCATAGGGATAGCCATGAACGTTTACTGTTTTCTGTGTCAATGCGAGTACATCTTTCGGACAGGCCTCCACGCATAGCGAGCAACCTTTGCACCGAACGGTGTCAACGACAACGGCACCTTTAATCTTTACCATTGCTTTATTGTTTTTTTACATCGGAGTCGGTCAGGCGTCGGCCTCGGCTCTCCCCTCAGTTGTATTTTTGTCAAGGATTGTACATATCCTTACAATAGAAATTCAGGATATCGTCTATCATCTTTTTGGCCTCTACTGCCGGTGACTGCGGGTCGAGGGCTATGGCTTCAAGATAATTGTCGAGCGCGTGTTTCCAATCGCCGCGACGACGATATTCGTTTCCTTTTTTATAATACTCGTCGGCTGTCACCTTTATTTATAATATTCTTTCTTGCCTGCAGCCAACGTATTCTTCATGAGCGAGCATATCGTCATGGGGCCTACGCCGCCGGGTACAGGAGTGATGAACGAGCATTTGGGCGCCACTTCGTCGAACTTCACATCGCCGTTGAGACGGAATCCGCTCTTGCGCGATGCATCCGGCACACGGGTGGTACCCACATCCACGATGACCGCACCGTCTTTCACCATATCGGCAGTGACGAAATCGGGTTGTCCTATGGCTGCGATGATGATGTCGGCCTCGCTACATTCCTTCTTCAGATCGGCCGAATGGGAGTGGCACACGGTGACGGTGGCATCGCCATACTGCTTCTGCATCATGAGCTGCGCCATCGGTTTGCCTACTATATTGCTACGTCCGAGCACCACACATTTCTTGCCCGAGGTCTCGATATTGTATCGGCGCAGGAGTGTGATGATACCCAGAGGTGTGGCGGAGATGAAGCACGGCAGTCCGATAGCCATGCGTCCCACGTTGATGGGATGGAAACCGTCCACATCCTTGCGATAGTCTATGGCCTCGATAATCTTCTGTTCGTCGATATGCGAGGGCAAGGGCAACTGCACGATGAATCCGTCCACATCGTCGTCATTGTTGAGTTTGTCGACACAGGCGAGCAATTCTGCCTCGCTCACATTGTCCTCAAAGCGGATAAGAGTGGACTTAAATCCGCACTGTTCGCAAGCTATCACCTTGTTCTTGACATACGTCTCCGACCCTCCATCGTGGCCCACGAGTATGGCTGCAAGGTGTGGCTGTTTGCCGCCTGCATTTACTATATTCTTCACCTCTTCGGCTATTTCGGCCTTGATGGCCGTTGCCGTTGCTTTTCCGTCAATCAGTTGCATGTGTATAAATTAAAATTTAGGCATTCCTTTCATTCTACCCATCATTCCGGCCATCTTCGCCATATTGGTGCCGGTGACCATCTTCATCATCTTGCGAGTCTGGTCAAACTGTTTGATGAGTCTGTTCACCTCTTGTATATCCGTGCCGCTACCTTTGGCAATGCGCAATCTGCGGCTCTGGTTGAGAATCTCGGGATTGGAACGTTCTTTGGGAGTCATACTCTTGATGATGGCCTCTATGCCCTTGAAAGCGTTGTCATCGATATCCACATCCTTGATGGCCTTGCCCACACCGGGTATCATGGCCGCGAGATCCTTGATATTTCCCATCTTCTTGATTTGCTCTATCTGTCCGAGGAAATCGTTGAAATCGAACTTATTCTTCTGTATCTTCTTTTGCAGACGACGTGCTTCAGCCTCATCAAACTGTTCCTGCGCTCGCTCCACAAGACTGACGATATCACCCATACCGAGTATACGGTCGGCCATACGTGAGGGATGGAATACATCGACTGCATCCATTTTCTCACCTGTTCCGACAAATTTGATAGGCTTGGTCACTACCGTTCGGATGGACAGAGCGGCACCGCCACGTGTGTCGCCATCGAGCTTTGTGAGCACCACTCCGTCGAAATCGAGTCTCTCGTTGAACTCGCGAGCGGTGTTGACAGCATCCTGACCCGTCATCGAGTCGACCACAAAAAGGGTCTCATCGGGGTGGATGGCGTTCTTGAGTTCGGATATCTCGGTCATCATCGATTCGTCCACAGCCAGACGGCCGGCCGTATCGACAATCACCACATCGTTGCCTTTGGCCTTAGCTTCGGCTATGGCGCGGGTTGCTATTTCTATCACGTTCTTATTGTCGGGCTCGGAATATACGGGCACACCTACGGTCTCGCCCACCACCTTGAGCTGTTCGATGGCCGCGGGACGATAGACGTCGCATGCCACGAGCAACGGTTTCTTGTGCTGACGTTTGGCAAGCATATTGGCCAGCTTACCGCTGAACGTGGTCTTACCCGAACCTTGAAGACCGCTCATAAGGATGATGGCGGGACGACCTGTGAGATGCAGCTCGGCGGCTTCGCCTCCCATGAGTTCGGCCAGTTCGTCGTGCACTATCTTGACCATGAGCTGGCTCGGCTTGACAGCCGTCAACACATTCATACCCATAGCCTTTTTCTTCACCGTGTCGGTAAAGTTTTTGGCCACCTTATAGTTCACATCGGCATCAAGCAACGCACGTCTCACGTCCTTGAGGGTTTCGGCCACGTTAATCTCGGTGATTTTGCCTTCACCCTTCAATATCTTGAAACTTCGTTCCAGTCTGTCACTCAGATTTTCAAACATATATATTTTCGAATTTTTATTTTAAACTTCTGATAATTCAAAATGCCGATATGCGTTTGCACACACATCGCTTTATATGCAAAAGTAACGATTTTTAATGAAAAAAATTTACTTGCCGCACCTATTTAAAATATTTTAATAAGAGACATCGGCAAATACGCACACATACAGGGGTTGTGTGCATTAAACAAAGACTATCACGCAGTAAAAGTCAAGGATAATCCAACCGGAATCTTGCTACAAGCGGCAAGTGGTCGCTGAAGCCGTCGAGATACCGCGGACCGAGATAATTGCGGCGTGGCTGAACGCCTCCATATTTCTCGTCGGCGGTGAGAAGAAACGGTTCATCAGCCACGAAACACTCATCGATCAGGGCTGCCATACCGGGGCTGGCGAATATATGATCGAGGCTACCCCACTCGCCATGATATCTGTATGTGGCTTTCGCGCCGTTGTGACCTGTGGCCCGGGCCGACACATCTTCCACTCCCGCCGACACTATCCTACAAATCGACGCAGCGCCGGTATAATCATTGAAATCTCCGGCCACAATGATTTTGGCATCGGGCGATAATGTGCGCACCGAGTCAATGATGCCGCACAAGGTCTCGGCAGCATACCGACGGAAAGGCCGGGATATCTTTTCGCCACCGCGACGGCTGGGCATATGGGCCACGACCACGTGCAGGGTGTCTCCCGTGATGATACGTCCCGACACATAGAGAATGTCACGCGTGGGGCGCATGCCGGGTATCGGACTTACGCGTACCGACCGTTTGTTGATCAACGCAAAGGAGAATGGCGAGTAGAGCAGTGCCACATCTATGCCACGCTCGTCGGGCGAGTCGGTCATGACATACTCATATCGCGCCTTGCGCAACAGCGAGCGGCGCGTCAGGTCGAACATGACACTGTCGTTCTCCACCTCGCACAGCGCTACCAAATCGGGCACTTGCCACGCCGACATCTCACCTCCACACGCCAAAATGGTCTGTCCCACTCGATTGAGCTTGCGCCAATAGCGGGCGGGTGACCAATGATAGGCGCCTTCGGGCAGGAATTCCGTGTCCTGTTTGAGACTGTCGTGACGACAGTCAAACAGATTCTCGCAGTTCAGTTCGACAAAAGTGAACAGCGATATGAGCATCATGCACAGACTCATCCTACATGCGCTCTACATTTTCACGTATTTTGTTAAGATACTCTTTCATGCGTTCGGCATCCTTGTTATCGATGATGTCGAGCAAGTCTTTGAGTTCATGGCGTATCTGCGACACCTGGTCGTGGGTATAAGGATTGAAGAGTATCTCCTGCAACAGATAGTCGTCCTCACTGAGCACACCCCGAGCTATGCCCATGTGGCGTTTGAACGTCGTGCCCGGAGCATCCTGATGCTTCATCACGGCGGCAAAGACAAAGGTGCTGACAAACGGAATACTGAGCGAATAAGCCACTGTCTTGTCGTGTTCCTCAAAAGTGTATTCGTAGATATTCAATCCCAACCGACTGTACAGATCCTTGAAAAAGATGCGACCCATGTAGTCGCCCTCACTGATGATGATGGCATTCTCGCAATTCAGCTGGTTGAGGTTGGCAAAAGTGGGACCAAACATCGGGTGGGTTGACACGTAGGGATGGCCGCACGACTCGTAATAATCCTTCAGTCCGGTCTTGACCGATGAAATGTCGCTCACGATACAGTCGGGCGGCAGCATCGGCATCACCTCGTCAAACGCGGGGATAGTGTATTTCACAGTTACGGCATTGATGACCAGTTCGGGACGAAACTCGCGTATCTCTTCTAACTCTGTCAGACGGCGGCAATTGTATGTGAACCTCATCCGTCTGGGGTCTTTCTCGTATACGGCCGTCTCGTGGTCGAAACTGAGCAGGTCGAGAAAGAAGCTTCCCATCTTGCCTGCTCCCATTATCAGTATTCTCATTTCAAACGATATTGAGCGGCCGGCATGAACGTCGGTTTCGCATAGTCCCGGTCGCGACGGGCGTCTGCGGGTCATCCGCGGCGTTCATGCCGACACGATGTATCTTTAATGGTTGATTATCTCGATCTGTTGTCTTACAGACTCTTCGTGCACTTCCTCAAACACTCTCTTGATGAAGTCCGAATCCATGCCGCAAAGAGCACCCTGTGCACCGCGCTTATCAAGAATCTCGTTGTAGCGGGATGTCTGAAGCACGGTCATGTTGTGTTCCTTCTTATATTGTCCTATCTCACGGCAGACACGCATACGTTTGGCGAGGAGTTCCATGAGTTGGTTGTCGAGTTCGTCTATCTGTTTGCGCAACTGATGTATGCCCTCTGTGGTCACTGTCTCGTTGCGGACGACGAGCAGGCTGAGTATGTAGTCGAGCACATCCGGAGTGACCTGCTGTGCTGCGTCGCTCCATGCGCTGTCGGGCGAGCAGTGGCTCTCCACGATGAGTCCGTCCAGACCTAAGTCCATAGCTTGCTGACACAGAGGAGCTATCAGGTCGCGGCTGCCACCGATATGACTGGGGTCGCAGATGATGGGCAGATTGGGTATACGGCGGCGCAGTTCGATGGGTATCTGCCACATCGGTAGGTTGCGGTATATCTTCTTGTCGTAACTGGAAAATCCTCGATGGATGGCTCCCAGTCGTTTGATGCCGGCCTGATTGATACGCTCGAGAGCACCTATCCAAAGTTCGAGGTCGGGGTTGACGGGATTCTTCACCAGCACCGGTACGTCCACTCCGCGCAGACTGTCGGCCAATGCCTGCATGGCAAACGGGTTGGCCGATGTGCGCGCTCCCACCCACAGGATGTCAACACCATATTTCAAGGCCAGTTCCACATGCTCAGGCGTGGCCACCTCGGTTGCCACCTGCATGCCCGTCTCCTTCTTCACGCGTTGCAGCCAGGGCAGGGCTTTCTCGCCATTGCCTTCGAATCCGCCCGGTTTGGTACGCGGTTTCCACACTCCGGCGCGGAAGATATGGCATCCCTTTTCGGCCAACATGGTAGCGGTTGTCATCACTTGCTCTTCGGTCTCGGCGGAACATGGTCCGGCGATGACGAACGGGCGTATATTGTCACTCGGTAATTTCAGAGGTTCTAATGTTAATCCCATGATAGTATGTTTTATTGATTGATTATTCTATTTATATTGTTTTAAAATCCCATAGTTTGCGTTAGGCGACGAGCATCAGGCAGTTCGATTATCAAGCACGATTTCACCCGATTTAGTACAGGGCCTTTGTACGGTCAGTACATGGCCTTTGTACAGTCAGTACAGAGCCTTTGTACAGACAGTACAAAGGCCATGTACGATTTTGTACTTGCATGTATGGATTTACAGCTGATTTCATTCTACATTTTTCTTATTTTACACCGACTTGTCTGAAAGTGTTTTTATACGTTGCAAAGCCTCCTTCATGCGGTCATCTTTGGCACACAGACTGATGCGAATGTAGCGCGAACCGTTGGAGCCGAAAATGAATCCCGGAGTGACGAACACCCGTGCCTCGTGCAGCAATAGTTCGGTGAGCTGCTCGGCATCAGCATATTTCCTGGGTATGCGGCCCCAGAGAAACATTCCCACCTGTGTCGGGTCGTACACACAACCGAGCACATCCATTATCTGCTCGGCTATGTCGCGACGTCGGCGATAGGTCACCACGTTGGCCTCATGATGCCACTCCTCGGTGTTGGAGAGCAGTGCCTCGGCCGCCGCGAGTTGCAGTCCGCGGAACGTTCCGGAGTCAATATTACTCTTGATCTTGAGTATCCACGATATAAAAGTGGCATTCGCGAGGCACATTCCCACACGCCATCCGGGCATATTGTGGCTCTTCGACATCGAGTTGAACTCAATGCAACATTCTTTGGCGCCCGGTATCTGGAGCAGGGAGAGGGGTTTGTCGTTGAGGATGAACGAATAGGGATTGTCGTTGACCACCACGATGTTGTGCTGACGGGCAAATTGCACGAGGCGCTCGTAGGTCTCCCGGCGGGCATTGCCACCCGTAGGCATGTTGGGATAGTTGGTCCACATCAGTTTGACTCGCGACAGATCCATACGTTCCAATTCCTCAAAATCGGGTTGCCATCCGTTGTCCTCACGCAGATTATAATTGACCACACGTGCTCCAAGTATCTTGCTGAGAGATGTGTATGTGGGATATCCGGGGTTGGGCACGAGCACCTCGTCGCCGGGATTGACAAAGGCGAGGGTGACATGCAGTATGCCTTCCTTCGATCCTATCAACGGCAGCACCTCCGATGCGGGGTCGAGCGTCACGCCATACCAGCGGTTGTAGAATTCCGCTATGGCCTCGCGCAGTTCCGGCGTACCCATAGTGGGCTGATAGCCGTGGGCCTGGGGGCTGTGTGCCACATCGCACAGACGATTTATCGTCTGCTCTGACGGAGGCATGTCGGGCGACCCGATGGCCAGCGAGATGATGTCTTTTCCCTCGGCGTTGAGCCTTGCCACTTCCTTCAGTTTGCGACTGAAATAGTATTCCTGTACTGCCGATACTCTGTCGGCCGGTTTTATTGTGTTCATATTGACTATTGTTTCATTTCTATATATTCGCCCAGTATTTTCAGCGAACGGGTGAGAGGAATTATCGCATCGATGCTCTGACGGTAGCGGGTGATGTTGTCGAAGGTCACATCGACATAGAAAAGATACTCCCACTCATGTCCTATGACGGGCAACGACTGTATCTTTGTGAGGTTGATATTATAAAAGGATAGTATCGTGAGCACCTTCGACAGGCTGCCTTCGTCGTGAGGTACGAGAAAGACGAGGCTGGCCTTGTTGGTCTTCTCCAAAGGGCGCATGAAATCGGCCTTATTGGGATTGGACACCACAAGAAAACGGGTGAAATTGTGCTTGTTGTCTTCTATCTGGTCCTCGAGCACCTTCATGCCATACATCTCGGCCGCCGACGCGTTGCATATCGCCGCCCAACCGCGGCATCGGTTCTTCATTATATATTCGGCCGAACCGGCTGTATCCTCTGCCTCCACCGCTTTGAGTGTGGGATGTTGGGACAAGAACTGGTTGCACTGCATCAGAGCTACCGGATGCGAATGCACTTCCTTGACCGTGGACCAGTCGTCCTCGGGCAGACAACAGATGGAATGTTGGATATGGAGTTTGTGTTCGCCCACCACGGCAACGCCGGATGCCCTGAGCAACTCATAGTTGTGGAGCAGACTGCCGGCAATGGTGTTTTCGATTGCGACCATACCTATGAGGGTGGAGTCTATCTTCATATTCTCGAAAACATCCTCGAACGTCGAGCAACAGATCAACTGTATCTGTTCATCCTTGAAATATTGTCTGGCGGCAATATCATGGAAAGAGCCATGAGCACCTTGTATTGCGATTCTTTTCATCGTTTCTTCTCTCTTACTGAAAGACCCCGTTTCACCATGTGTGAAGCGGGGTCTTTATATTGTTTGTTTCTTTTCTTTTTAAAATACGCAACGTCCCGCTTCACAATTGCTTGTAAAGTAAAAGTAAAAATAAAAGAAAGATGCGTATAATCTGTTCATTGCTATTAATTTTTAATTATTGAGTGCAAATATATAACAAATAAATATAACTCACAAGAAATTTAGAACAAAATGTTTGTTTTTCTTGATTTTTTATTACAAGACGGCTATCAATTGGAGAACACTCCGTAGGGATCGTTATTTTTATAAATCTGTTTCACGTTGTTTTCCACGTTCTGCGACATTGCTGTCCGTGACTCATCGCTTTGGGGATCTATCTCCTCAGCCGTGCGCATGTCTTGTTCGGATCCCTCGTTGTCGCCAAGCTGAGCTTTGACCGAGCTGCGTTCGCGGAACGCTACGGCACAAAACGGGTTATGATCGATGATCCTGTCATACGCACTCTTTGCCGCATCATATTTTTTTTGGGCCATCTTTATCCTCGCGCCGAGCAGCATCACGTCCTCGTTTTCCTCGGCATGCTCGTCGAGATAAGCAGCATCGGCAGAGGCATTGTCCAGTTCGCCGAGTGCCAGATATATCTCGCCACGCAGCAGATAGGCCTCGCCGTAGTCCTCCTTCATATTTATGGCTTTGGTGAGCATGGCCACAGCGTTGGAATCATCGCCCTGTCCGCGGCAGGCCCTGGCGTACAGGTAGTAAACGACAGGGTTTTTATCGTCTATGAGCATGGCCTTCTCGCAGGCATCGCCCATCACTCCGTAGTTTTCCATGAGAAAGGCCACCTGAGCCATGCGCAGGAATATCTGCTGGTTGTCGGAATCGGCCTCAGCCAGTTTCAGGAGTTGCTCGTAGGCCTGCGGCAGTTCGTTGCAACTGATGAGGGCCTGCGACAGATAGTCGTGACACTCGAGATCGTCCTTCAGGTCGAGTGCATGGGTGAAACACTGCACGGCATAAGCCGACTGCCCCATGCGTAGGGCTCTCACTCCATCGTATTTCAACACATCAAACTGTCTGGCTTCTTCCTGCCTCTTCTTCTCTTCGGGATTTTCCTCTTTTCCCCCGAACAAAGCTTTAAAAATATTCATACAATTATTATATTATGTCGGTTAGTTGGTTGGCCTGTCTCAAAAACAGATGTGCCCTATGTCCTTCGGGCGCAAAATATTTGAGATATGTAGGCTTATCTTATGCAAAGGTAATGCAAACCGAATGCAATCAAATCGAATTTGAATTGCTGAGGTGCAGCTTATCTTATGCAAAGGTAATTTAAAAATCATAAGAAATATAAATATCAGCCCTAAAAAATAGCCTTGCATCATCATTTGTGCAAATTATTGAGTATGTTTGCATTTGAAAAGCAAACCAACTGTTTTCGATTATGATAAGAAAGTCCACATTGACCGTTATGGCTCTATTGGCATTTGCATCGGCACATGCTCAATACGGGCCCGATGTGAAAAAGACCGTCAATAATGCCCCGACAGCAGCAACCGACATAGACCCCACGATTGCCGGCGAGATGCAACCGACGTCCATCAGTCACGACTATGCCACGTCGGGATGGCACGACATGATCATGCCCGACAGCCATACGGACTCGTTGCATCTGCCCTCACTCAACCACAGAGGACAGGTGTCGCCCATCGGCATGTATCCTTTCGCCTTCTGCGGCTGGTACAACTGGCAGCTGCACAAGGGTCTCAACCTCAACCTCGGGGCATCGGTCTTCGCACAGTTTGGCAAGAATGCACGTCACGGCACAGGATTCACTCAGAGCCTTTCGGCTATGTACGCCGTACCTGTGACCGACAAGCTGTCGGTGGCCGTGGGCGGATATCTCAACAATATATTCTGGGCGCACGACAACTACAAGGATGCCGGTCTGTCGGCCGTCATAGGATATAAGTTCAACGAGCGTTGGGAGGCTTACGTATACGGTCAGAAATCGTTGGTCGACAACTATCTCATGCCCTACTCCATATATGATATGAGCAATGTGGGCGACAGAGTTGGTGCCGCCCTGAAATATAATTTCAACAACAACTCGAGCATTCAGATCTCGGTGGAGGGTTGCTCGATGCCCAAGCACAAGGCTCCGCGCTTCATCGAACCGCCTGCCATTCCGCAGCGACCATAATACAGACAAATGATATTTCAACCCAAATGTTCGGATATGACAAGTATTATCGCTTATCCGAACATTTTTTATTTTCGTGACATAAGAATCATTATTCGCCCGTGGTTTGGGCATTCTGTCTTTTCATATCGGCAAAGGCGCTGTGCACCACGGGCAGGGCGAGCAAGAAACTTAGCACATCGCTCCACGCCTGACACATCTCCACGCCCGTCAGTCCGAACCAATACGGCAGGACAATTATCAACGGGATGAAGAAGAGACCATGTCTGGCGGAGGCCAGGATATTGGCACGCAGGGGCTTGCGTATGGATTGCAACATCATGTTGGAAGCCATCACAAACACATTGAGGGGATAGACGGCCAACTGCCAACACAGTGTCGCCGAACCGATGGTCACCACCTCGGCATCGTCCCTGAACAGAAGGATGGCCTCCTCACTGAAATACATCCCGACAATGCAAAACAAGGTGAGGAATATGGTTCCTGTAATGACGGTGAAACGAAAGCCTTCCCGCAGTCTGTCATACAGTCCGGCGCCATAACAGAAACCGCACATCGGCTGAAAACCTTGTCCCAATCCGACAACCACCGACATGGCCAGCATGGCTATGCGGCTCACTATCGACATGGCGGCAATGGCCGCATCGCCATACGTAGCGGCCGCCACATTGAGCATGAGCACCGCCACACATCCCAGACCCTGTCTCGACAACGAGGGCGATCCGCCGTAGATAATCTCCTTGACAAACGCGGGGGAGGGACAGAAACGTGATAACGACACTCTGATATTGTCCTGCTTGCGGCTCATGACCATCAGCACCGCGAATCCCACGACCTGTCCCACGATGGTGGCAAGGGCCGCTCCGTCCACTCCCATGTCCATGACAAAGATGAAGATGGGGTCGAGAACGACATTGAGCACGGCGCCGCTCACTATGCCATACATCGCATATGTGGCATTGCCTTGCATGCGCATCTGATTGTTGAGCGTCAGCGAGGCAGTCATGAACGGGGCACCCAAGAGAATTATACGCAAATAACTTTCCGTATAGGGCATGATGGTGGGTGTACTGCCGAGCCACCCGGAGAGCCGTTCGGGCATCATCAGTCCCACAGCGGCGATAAGCGTACCTGTGCCTAAGGAATATACAAAACCCGTGGAGGCCATCTTCCCGGCATTGTCGCGGCGCCGGGCTCCCAACTCGCGAGAGATGTAGTTGCCGCTGCCATGACCGAAGAAGAACCCGAAGGCCTGTATCGTGAACATCAGCGGGAACACTATTCCCACGGCTGCGGTGGATTGGGTGTCGAGCTGTCCGACAAAGAACGTGTCCGCCATATTGTACAGGCTGCTCACCAACATTGTCAGTATGGTAGGCATAGCCATTGTCAGTATGACACGGCGCACCGGTTTTTGGGTCAGGAAGACGTAATTATCGGACAGTCCGCGCATCTATCAGTCTTTCAGAGAATAAGTTACGGTGGTCACCACTCTCACCTTTTTCACATAAGGAGTATTGTTATCGCGGCTCTCGATAGAGAACTGTCCCTGATCGGCATTCATTATCTTGTCTATCTTGCTGTGGCTGTTCTCGGCAAACTGCTGTGCTGTTTTCTCGGCGTTGGCGATAGCCTCTTCCATCATCTGCGGTTTCATGGCCTTGAACGACACGTATTCGTAGACGATGGGATTTTCGTATCCTCCGTCCACAATGGCAATGCCGTCTTTGAGCAGTTCGCCCTGTCGCGCAATGATGCTGCGCACAAGTTTCACGTTGCGCGATGTGACGGTGATTATCGATGTGATGTTGTATCGATACGGATTCTGATTGTTGGAGTAGCGCTCGGCACTGAGATCAATCACCACCGGGGCATTGATGCT
The DNA here is from genome assembly GCA_905202125.1 of uncultured Prevotella sp. Taxonomy (GTDB): domain Bacteria; phylum Bacteroidota; class Bacteroidia; order Bacteroidales; family Bacteroidaceae; genus Prevotella. The sequence goes on along the minus strand of CAJKQX010000020.1, from coordinate 15,291 downwards.
TATCTCTTCTTTCTTGATGCCGCTCTCGAGAAGATATTTTTCTATCTTTCGTTGCGTGTCACCTATTTTATTATATAGGCTCGGCAGATTGTCACCCACCTCCTTCGAGAGAATAGGCCACGTCACCTTGTCGGCATCTACCTCACGCTCGGAGAGACCTTTGACGGTCACCTTGCGGTCTTTATCGGCAAAATTGTCGATTCCACTCTTGACACACCAACCAAGAATCACAATACCCACAGCCAGGAGCGCCGCTCCCGCCAGTCTGTCATTAATACTGAATTTCATAATCGATCATATATAAATTTAACAATAAAGAGCCTTCATTGAGCCGGGCCGGCAAGCGCCGGAGATTTCCACTCGTCCTATTTCTTCCTACATATCGTGTATCCGTTGGCCTGATGAGTGGCCAGCACCAGCACCTCGGCTATCTGAACGTGCTCGGGAGCGTTGGCCGCATAAAGCACCACATCGGCTATGTCGTCGCCCGTGAGGGGCTGTATGCCATCATAGACGGTTGCCGCCCGCTGTTCATCACCGTGGAATCGGGTCACGCTGAAATTGGTCCGCACCAGTCCGGGTTTCACATTGGTGACCCTCACACACGTGTCGGCAAGGTCGATACGCAGTCCGTCGGTGATGGTCTTCACCGCTGCCTTGGTGGCGCAATACACATTGCCGCCGGCATAAGCCTGATCGCCGGCCACGCTTCCGATATTTATCACGTGTCCGCTGTTGCGCCGCACCATTCCGGGCACCACGAGGCGGGTCATCGTGAGCAGTCCTTTGATGTTGGTATCTATCATCACCTCCCAGTCGTCGGGGTTGCCCTCATACTCCTTCTCGAGTCCGAGAGCCAGTCCGGCATTGTTGACGAGCACATCGATATCGGTCCATTTGCCAGTCACACTATTGAGGGCCGCCTCGGCCGCCTTACTGTCGCGCACATCAAAGACAAGTGTCAGTACATCCGCACCCTGTGCTTTGAGTTCGGAGGCGAGCAGAGCCAGTTTTTCTTTGTTGCGTCCTGTGATTATCACATCGTAGCCATCGGCGGCAAAACGACGGGCACATGCCTCGCCGATACCATTGGTGGCGCCTGTGACAAGAGCTATTCTTCGTTTCATGCTAAATTCTTTTTATCAATTAATATTTGTACTATTCGTTCGGCCGAGCGTCCGTCCCAACGTTCGGGCACACTCGATTCCTTCCATTGTCCGTCGACGATGTGGCGCACCTCTGCAGCCAACAGTGTGGCATCTTCGCCCACAAGCACGTTGGTACCGGGCTTGACGGTCTCCATGTGTTCGGTGTAACTGTTGAGCGTGACGCATGGCACGGCGTTGAACGTGGCCTCTTCGGCCACATTGCCCGAGTCGGTCACGATGCCGGCGGCATGAGCCGTGAGATATCCGAATTCGAGATACGGCAGCGGCGATACCACATGCAGATGCGCGGCCTCGGCTCCCATGCGTGCTGCTATCTGTCCCACCGTCTCGGCGGCCTTACCCCTGAGCGGTGCCACCACAGGCATATCACCGGCAGCATGGAGCATGGCGCGGAGCATGGACTCCATATTCTCCACTCCGGCAATGAGCGCCTTGCGATTGAGGGTGAACACGATATATCCACGGTCGGACAGAGCCAGCGTGTCGCACAGCTCAGGTCGATGCAGACGGCCATGATTGTATCTGAGCGTATCCATGAGGATGTTGCCCACCATGTATATCTTCGACTGTTCGGCACCTTCGCGCGTGGCGGCGCTGCTGCCTCCCAGTCCGGCGGTGAAGAGAAGATCTGAAAGCCCGTCGATGACGAGACGGTTGATTTCTTTCGGCATATTGATGTCGAAAGAACGTGTGCCCGCCACGAGATGTGCGAGCATGATGCCCTGTTTCTTGGTCACAATGGCGGCCGCCATGGTCGACGCGAGGTCATCGACCACAATCACCGCGTCTGTGGGATGGGTGCGGAGATAACGCTCGAAGGCCGACATCACCTGTCCGGTGAGTTCGTTGAGATTGTCACAATCCACACCGAGAAATACATCGGGACGGGGCATGCGCAGGTCGTCGAAGAGTGATGGTTCGAGCGTCGGGTCATCCTCCGTCCCGGCATACACCAGACTGTGTCTCACATACCGGCCATTATCAGCCGCGCTCTGTATGGCTCTGATGATGGGAGCCACCTTGACAAAATTGGGTCTTGCACCCGCAACTATACATATATTCATTTCAGTCCTGTTGTTTTCATAAAGTCGCTGAAAGGCGGAACCGTCTGTCACTACCGCTCCGCCATTCATTCATATCCGTGCGTTTATTCCGCTCCTTTGAACAATTCCTTTATACCTCCGATGCTTCCCATCAGATTGGTGGCTTCGTAAGGCAGATAGACGGTCTTGGTCTTGTCGCCCTTAGCCAGTTCCTCAAACATCTGGATGTATTTCTGAGCGAGCAGGTAGTTGGCAGGATTGGTACTCTTGCCCACAGCCTCGGTGATCTTTGCTATTGCCACAGCCTCGGCCTCGGCCTTGCGTATGCGGGCCTGTGCCTCTCCTTCTGCCTGAAGGATCTCTTTTTGCTTGGCAGCCTCGGCACGGTTGATGGTACTGGTCTTCTCACCCTCCGACTTGAGGATGGCCGACTGTTTCTCTCCTTCCGATGAGAGGATGGTGGCACGTTTGTTGCGTTCGGCCTGCATCTGTTTCTCCATGGCTTGCAGCACGCTTGCCGGCGGGATGATGTCCTGCAGTTCCACACGGTTCACCTTGATACCCCACTTGTTTGTGGCGTCGTCGAGCACGGAGCGCAGCTTGGTGTTGATGGTGTCGCGCGAGGTGAGCGTCTGGTCCAGTTCCATCTCACCGATGATGTTACGCAGGGTGGTCTGTGTGAGCTTTTCGATGGCGTTGGGCAGGTTGTTGATTTCGTACACGGCCTTGAACGGATCCACAATCTGGAAATAGAGCAGTGCGTTGATCTGCATCTGGATGTTATCCTTTGTTATCACGTTCTGCTTGGCAAAGTCGTACACTTGCTCGCGCAGGTCAATATTGTCGGAATATCTGTAACGTCCGCCGCTCACGGTGACAATGACCTTCGCCCTGTCGATGAACGGAATGATCACGTTGACACCCGGATTGAGCGTGGCATAATACTTACCGAGACGCTCCACAATCATTGTCTCGCTTTGGGAAATAATCACAATGGCCTTTTTCACAAATATTATCGCAAGGACGACCAATGCGATAAGAAAGAAAAATAAAACGTTTGAATCCATAGTTATTGTTTTAATGATTTATATTCGTTCAGTTGTTTCTCTTATAAAGCGGGTGCATCTCACGCTGGTAGCGGCGACACTTGGTCACACCACCTCCACCTTAATTATAATGCTCTCGCGGCCCACCACCTTCACTTTCTCGCCGACCACAATGTCCTCGCGGGCATCGGTCTCGGCCTTCCAGTCGTCGCCGTCAATCTTCACACGTCCATAAGCGCCGGCCCTGATGGTCTCCGTCACCACGCCTATGCGTCCCATCAGCGCGTCGGCATTGCTCACACGCTTGTCGCTACGATGCTCGAGAGCCGCCAGCAACCGGGGACGGAGCAGACGAACAGACAATATCGAGACCACGGCGAACACCAGTACCTGCACCCAAAAGGATGCTCCGATGAGCGATGTTATCACTCCTCCCAGCGCACCGATGGCGAAACAGGTGATGAAGAAATCGCCCGACATCATTTCCATCGTGAGACACACAATGGCCACAATGGTCCATATCAACCACAAATTGTCTGAAATAAATTGCATATCGTCAGTTTTTTATTGTTTTATCTTTCAGTGTAATGAACATGAGAACATACGACACCGAAAAAATCAAAGACTTATCGGCTCTTTTACATTTATCGTGTCCATAGTCTCACTATTTTGTGTAAAGATAATACATTATCCGCAACCGACCGCAATAAATTAACATTTATAACATTTTAAATTGCCACATGAAGCAAAAAGACATGTGATGAACTCGTTTTATGGCATCTTTACTTCGACCTTTTGCGCACGCTTCACGTCTCTGCATATTTATGCACCGTATGCACTTTTGCCTAAGGCCCAACCCTCGCGAGAATCGCGCAGACGCGGCGAAAGATTCGTTCGGCGGCAAATACGCGAAATTCGGCCCGTCGGGACATATCGCTGATTATCAACGGGATAAGCAAAAACGCACGGCGTCGGCAACTGTCCCGCATTGCCAAACGAACCCTTTGAGGATGCCAAACGAACCCTTCCGCAACGCAATACAGCCTCTTCCGCAACGCAAAAGAGGCTTTTCGGGATGAAAAAACGGGCTGTCATGACCATCGGAGAGAGCAAAACGAGACAAAAACAGCATATCCATACACTATTTATACAATCCGCAAGGGTATGCCGTCTCTATTTCTCGATTTTGTTTTGTCAAAATTCAGTCATGCATAAATGAATAAATATTCAGTTTGGGTGGATAAAAAACAGGCAAGGGAGTCAGCATACCCACTCCCTTGTATGTTTTGACAACATAACTCAGAACTGCAGAATCAATCCGCATGTGAGCGGACACATTTCCGGCGCATAGTCGGTTTGCAACAGATGGAAAGGCGAATATTTGATATACGCTCCAAATATGCCGTAACCCATCTGCCCCATAAAATCGACGGTGACAGGCACCTGATGCACACCTTTATTTATTTCTTTACGCTTTTTTCCTTCGGGCGTCTTGTAACGGGTTTTCAGACTGGCGTATGTGTTGATATTCATAACCGGACCTGCATTTACAAAGAAGCCGTTGTCTGACAACTGCCACTCCAGAAGAAGCGGAACAGTAATGCTGAACACCTTAAGCCGTGAGAATTTGGGAGTTTCACCCTCGTTGTATGTAGACACCGCGACTTTGGAACCATCCTTTACAAAACGGTAATCGCCATCCATGCGGAAATTGCGCCAATCTATACCGATACCGGTCACCAGTCCGAAACCGCGGCATCCTAAAGCGCGACTATACGACGTGATATTCCAAAACAGTTCGTGAGAGTCACTCATATTGACAGACACACCTTCCGGACCGTTCAATCCGCCCGTTCCACCTTGTACCACCGAGCCGAAGCCGAAGCCGAAACCATTCCAATGCCCCTTGAACATCTTATTTCTGTTTTTGATTTTGATATAACGGGAAAAAGAAACACTGAAAAACGCATCATCATGTTCCTGCTCACGTACGACAGACAAACCCATACTGTCTAAAGGATGCGAGTAAACATACCGATAATCCGGACTGTTTTTGTTTCCCTCCACTATCATGCGCATTTGTTTGCCGTCATTCTCTACAACTACCCTCTGCGGCTGTTCTATAACAAGCGTATCGCCACTGTTCTCAATGGCAGCATGTAAGCCATTGCATACAGACAGGCCGAAAACGGCCAACGAAAGAATTCTTTTCATATTATAATTGTGTTTAAATTAACTGTTTCATCAAATATACAATTTCACCTGAACATCTTTTTCAGTTCGTCAATGCTCACAAAGCCTTCCACATAAATCACGATGGCCTCATTATTTTTATGGTCGAGCAAAGAATTGTTGCGGAAAAACAGATAACGGAACGGGGCCGCCTCTTTTTTCCCACGCTTTGTATCGGCAATCTTCAAACGATAAAAACCATAATAAAGACGGTTGCCCTTGGTACCCTCCTCACGGTCGAGAGCCTCACGTCCGTCGGCTTTCACAAGTTTCTCTATACGTTGCAGTTCGTCCGTGTTTCCTTTTATCGTGAGACTCCGGAAAAGTGTGAGTCGGAAACGTTCAAGTTTACGGCCTTCCACGCGCACTTCCACAACGTTTTTACGTTTCTGATATTCCTTGCCGAACAACTCGCTGACGTGCAAACCGGTCTGCGCCGACAATCCAGAAACGGCAAAGCTGAAAACAAACAGCATGATTAATCGTCTTATCATAATCATTCGGATGTTGAATTTGTTATTTTTACGGAAGAGTCCATATCTCCACTGAGCATAGCGGACAGGTCACTCTCAATACGTTGGTCTGACAGAGATGTTGCTTCGAGCATGGTGTGCAAGGACTGTTCCATCTGTCGCATGACAACATTCTCATCAGTACATTTCTTTCCGTGGATATACGCAACGCACATTTCGTTGCGCATATTATATTCATACAGGCAATACGCGGCGGTCAATCCGATTATCAGGACAAAGACTGCTGCCCGGCGATACCATACAGAGTGGTGTCTGTGCAGTTCTTTACGGCTGCAGGATGTCACTGTATGTATGCGCCGACCTACCGACAGGAAGCCCATCACGGCACGCAGTTCGTCCCACTCGGGCGCGTCAGCTGCCGACGAAGCCAGGAAACTCCGTAACAAGAGTTCTTCAGTGTCGTTGGTCCCGCCTTCGAAATATCGGTCGGCCAGTTGTTTCATTGCTTCATTTTTATTCATGATTCATTTGTTTGTAACATGTACGTATCTCTTTTCTTGCCCGTGAAAGGTGCATTCTGACTGCAGACGGATGCATACCCAAAGCGAGTGCTATCTGCTCTATGCTTTCACCGTTGTATTCACGCCGCTGCAAAATCTCGCGCTGCTTGTCGGTAAGCCGGCGATTGATGATATCCTCCACCATGCGGAAAGTCTCATAACGTTCAATCTTCAGCTCCGGGCTATCGCCGGAACAGATATTGCTTTTAACATCCGGCTCACAGCTTATTTCTGGCTTTCGTTTCCTCACCTCATCCACGCAAATATTTCTCACCGTAGTGACGGCCAAAGCCATGGCGTCCTTTTCATTGTCGATGACAGAATGGTGTTGCCACAATCGGCAGAAAGCCTCCTGCAAAGCATCCTCACGCGATTCATCATCATTCAGGAAACGGCTTGTTACGGCCATCAGATTATTTCTGAACGACGTAAAGGCAGACAGGAGATGTTCTTTTTCCGATTTCATTTAATATTGTCGACAATTAGTGTTTTTACAGCTTTTCAGCTGATTGTTTATAATGAATAACGTAAAACTCATGAATTTGTAACAACATCAACATCATTTTTCCAAAAAAAAAGAGATATCCGTCATTTCATACATATAATATTCAAAAAAACGGTTGGAAATAAAGTGGACAAACGTTTTGCACAATCAAAGAATTTGATTACCTTTGTGAGATGGGTGATTACCGGTCATCCGAAGCAACAAAAGCTCAACTATTAACAATCAAAACACGTAAATCATAAATATGAGAGGGAAGATAGATTGTTTTCTGCCATGCACCGACATGGCGGAAATCATGAACACTCTGCAAACACTGCGACTGAGCAAAACGGTGAATCTCATTCATCTGCTTGTGGACAACGATTTTGCATCGCGCAACGACATACCCGATGACTGCCGTGTGATAACGGCCGGAAACGTCACATCTGCCGACACGTTAAGAAAAATAGACAATGCCGCTTGTGCCGAATACATACTGCTGAGCACCAAGACCACGCCGTTCGTACTGGGACAATATGCTCTCGAGAGATTTCTCCGTGTGGCGGCCGACAGCGATGCCGCCCTCATTTACAGCGACCGATACTCCACCACCGGCGGCAAGGTGGAGCGCCATCCGGCCATTGATTATCAGTCGGGCAGTGTGCGCGATGATTTCGATTTCGGACAGCTCATTCTCATCAAATCGGCTTGTATGCACGAATACATAGCCTCGTCGCCTTCCGACTACGTCTGGGCCGGACTGTACGACCTGCGACTCTTTCTCAGTCGCAAGTCCTCGATATTCCATATCAACGAATTGCTCTACACCGAGCTGGAGACGGACAACCGCAAGAGTGGCGAGAAACAGTTCGACTATGTCAATCCGCGCAACCGTCAGGTGCAACTGGAGATGGAGATGGCCGTGACGCGTCACCTCGAGCAGATAGGTGCGCTCATCGACACATCGGCCTACACCCGACCGGAGTTTGACGAGCAGGAATTTGCCAGCGAGGCATCGGTGGTCATTCCGGTATTCAACCGCGAAAAGACCATTGCCGACGCCGTGAACTCGGCTCTCAATCAGAAGACATCATTCAGATACAACGTCATGGTGGTGGACAATCATTCCACCGACGGCACCACCGCCATACTCGCCGACATGGCGCGTGAGGACAACCGGCTCATACACATCATCCCCGAGCGCCACGACCTCGGTATCGGCGGATGCTGGAACATGGCCGTGGGCGACGACCGATGCGGACGGTTCGCCGTGCAGCTCGACAGCGACGACCTGTACTCCTCCGAGCATACTCTGCAAAAGATTGTGGCCGCCTTTCATGAGCAACAGGCGGCAATGATCATCGGAAGCTATCGCATGTGCGATTTCAACCTCAACACCCTGCCGCCGGGACTCATTGATCATAAGGAGTGGACCGACAACAACGGCCCCAACAATGCGCTCCGCATCAACGGGCTGGGTGCGCCGAGGGCTTTCTTCACACCGCTGCTACGCCAGATACCTTTCCCCAACACCAGTTACGGCGAGGACTACGCCCTCGGACTGGCCTTCAGCCGCAAATACAGAATTGGCCGCATATACGACGAACTATATCTCTGCCGCCGCTGGGGCGGCAACAGCGATGCCGCGCTGAGCATAGACAAGATCAATGCCAACAATATATATAAGGACCGTCTGCGCACGATGGAGATATCGGCCAGACAACTCATGAAGCAGGGTCGTGACGACATCGTGACGGACAACTCGATGCACCGATTCTTCAACCGACAACTGGAGAAATGGGAGGAGGCAAGAGAGCATTTCAGAGACCTCAACAATGTGGAGACGCGCGAACTGGCCTGCGGCGACAACACCATCATCCTGCAGCACAACCCGGCACGTATCGTATCCACCGGTGCCAGCATCTCGCAGAAGGCGATAGCCCAACGCCCGTGCTTCCTGTGCAACAAGAACAGACCGGCCGAGCAGTTTGCCAAGAACATTGACAACGAGTTCCAACTGTTGGTCAATCCCTACCCCATACTGCCCATACATTTCACAATCTCCAAGAAGATGCATACACCGCAGCGCATACGTGACAATTACAGGGAGATATACAAATTGCTCGACCTGTTCCCCGACATGACCTTGTTCTACAACGGACCGAGATGCGGAGCATCGGCACCCGACCACATGCACTTGCAAGGCTGTAAGGGAGGCAGGATACCACTGATAGAGGGATGGCAACGACTGAGCCGCGGACTGGAAACGATATTCGAGGAGGCCGACTGCCGTCTGGCCGTACTACGCGAGTTTGTCACTCCGGCATTTGTCATCATCACCAGAAACAAGAGAAACGGCATCAAGACATTCCATAAACTTTACGACTCATTGCCCGCCGACGACTGCGGACCGGAACCGATGATGAACGTCATGGCATGGAACGATGGAACACAATATGTCTCGGTGATATTCCCGCGCAGCAAGCATCGTCCCGACTGCTATTTCTACGAGGACGACCGACGGATGATGATCAGTCCGGGTGCGCTCGACATGGCCGGACTGATAGTGATGCCACAACGCAAGGATTTCACCTGCATCACTCCCGAACAGGCCGAGAATGTACTCAAGGAGTGCGGAGCTGACGAGAAGAAGATGGAGGAGACGATACAGACATTGAAAAACGACTATTACCACAAGGCGGAGACGCTCAACCTCTTTGGCGGCATACAGCCGATGGTGTCGGTCGGGATAATCAAAGGCGAGAAGATAAGGTTCTCGCTCAACAAGCCCTATTCGGCCAAAGGCGAGAACATAGAGGGACTGCAGGAAGTGGAGATATACGAAGGTGGCATACTCTGGAACGGCAACCAATACCGTGAACTCACGTTCAATCCGCTCTCGGACGATGCATCGTTCTCGCTCCACGGAGTGACCATCGGCATCAATTTCCACTGGGAGCGCACCGAGACGCAGACGTTCATGGGTACGCTCCGACTGGTGGTCGAGGCTGGCAGCATCTATGCCATCAACGAACTGCCGGTGGAGCATTATCTTGAAAGCGTCATATCGAGCGAGATGAGCGCCACAGCGAGTATCGAACTGCTCAAGGCTCATGCCGTGATATCGCGCAGCTGGCTGCTCGCGCAGATAGACAGGCGCCACAAGATGCAAAGCGGCGGCGACAATTTCTTCTCGTTCATAAAAAAAGACGACGAGCTCATCAGATGGTACGACCGCGAGGACCACACCATATTCGATGTGTGTGCCGATGACCATTGTCAGCGCTACCAGGGCATAACCAAAGCGTCCAACGTGCACGTCCGTGAGGCGGTGGAGGCCACTAAGGGTCAGATTCTGGTGCACAACGGCGAGATATGCGACGCCCGATTCAGCAAATGCTGCGGCGGCATAAGCGAGGAGTTCCAGTATTGTTGGGAGAACAAGCCAAAGGATTATCTCTCGGCCATACGCGACGATGACCCCACGAGACGGTCGGCCCTGCCAGACCTCACCATCGAGGAGAACGCAGAGAGGTGGATACGCGAGTCGCCCGAGGCCTTCTGCAATACGTGTGACGAGAAGATACTGTCGCAGGTGCTCAACGACTATGACCAAGAGACCACCGATTTCTATCGCTGGCACGTGACACTATCACAAGAGGAGTTGAGCAACATCATCTGTCAGAAGCTGAAGATGGACTTCGGACAGATCACCGACCTCATACCTCTGGAACGCGGCAAGAGCGGACGTATATGCAAACTGAAAATCGTCGGCACCAAACATACGTTCACCATCGGCAAGGAACTGGAGATACGACGTGCACTGAGCAAGACGCACCTGTACAGCAGTGCCTTCGTGGTGGACAAGCAGGACGTGACCGACGGCATACCCGGACAATTCGTTCTCACCGGTGCCGGATGGGGTCACGGCGTGGGTCTGTGCCAGATAGGAGCGGCCGTGATGGGCGAACAGGGCTATCACTACGACCGCATCCTGCTGCATTATTATAAAGGTGCGGAGATAAAAAAGATTTACCGATAATCATAAATAAAACAACAGAAGACATCATTCACATCATCTGAAAGAACCGAAATATGAAACAGAGAAGCCCGTGGACATGGGTTCCAACACTTTACTTTGCCGAAGGACTGCCATATGTGGCGGTGATGACCATATCACTGATACTCTACAAACAGTTGGGTCTGAGCAACGCGCAGATCACTTTCTACACTTCATGGCTGTATCTGCCGTGGGTCATCAAGCCCCTTTGGAGCCCGTTCATCGACCTTGTCAAGACCAAGCGATGGTGGATAATCACGATGCAACTGATGATCGGTGCATCGCTCGGTGGCGTGGCCTTCACCATTCCCACGGGATTGTGGCTGCAAGGCACTCTGTTCTTCTTCTGGGTGATGGCCTTCTCGAGCGCCACCCACGACATATCTGCCGACGGTTTCTACATGCTCGGGCTCGATGAGCATCATCAGGCATGGTTTGTGGGCATACGCTCCACATTCTACCGACTGGCCACAATCTTCGGACAAGGGGTGCTGGTGATGATTGCCGGCAATCTGCAAGTGATCTATCGCGACAGCATCCCATTCTGCTGGAGCTTGACATTCTACGGCATGACAGGACTGTTCATTGCCCTATGGCTGTGGCACGGATACATACTGCCAAAACCGGAGGACGACAAAAAGCGGGACGAAATAGACGCTTCGACAATATGGCTGAATTTCAGGCACACCATAAAGACATTCTTTGAGAAACCGCAAGTGGTGGCCGGACTGCTGTTCATGTTGCTCTATCGCATGCCCGAAGGACTGTTAGCAAAGGTGTCGGCACTCTTTCTCATCGACGCACCACGCAACGGCGGCATCGGACTCTCGCCTCAGGAGTATGGCTTCGTGCAAGGCACCATCGGCGTGATAGGACTCACATTAGGTGGCATCCTCGGCGGTATGGCTGTGAGCAAGGACGGACTGAAACGATGGATATGGCCTATGGTGTGCGCCATCACGCTGCCCGACATCGTGTATGTGTACATGAGCTATGCCCTGCCGTCCAACCTTACGACAATCAATATCTGCGTCTTCTTCGAGCAGTTTGGTTATGGGTTCGGATTCACGGCCTACATGCTTTACCTTATTTATTATAGTCAGGGACAATACAAGACCAGCCACTACGCCCTGTGTACGGCATTCATGGCCGGATCGATGATGATACCGGGACTGTTTGCGGGTGCATTACAGGAGCTGGTGGGCTATCGCATGTTCTTCATCATTGTGATGGTGAGCTGTATGATGACGTTCGGAGTGACATGGTTTTTGAAGATTGACGCCGATTTCGGCAAGAAAAGAAGGCAGGAATAAAAGAAATAAAGGGCAGGAGTAATTCCTGCCTTTTATTATAAGTTGGTCATTCGGCTTAGTCGATAAACCGTTTTTGTATATCTCCATAGTTTTCTATTCGCCTGTCTCTGAGGAATGGCCACCAGCGGCGCACGTTCTCGCTGCGCTCCATATCGACCTCTACGACGGCCATGTCTTCATCGTTGTCGGATGCTCGATAGAGAAATTCGCCCTGCGGACCAACCACCATCGAACTGCCCCAGAACTGTATGCCGGCAGTCTGACGGCTCGGATCGTCCTCATGTCCCACGCGGTTGACCGACACAACGGGCACCCCATTGGCCACGGCATGACCGCGCTGCACCGTAGTCCAGGCCTCGCGCTGGCGCTGCTGTTCATCCTCCGTGTCGCTGTCGGCATATCCGATAGCCGTGGGATAGATGAGCAACTGTGCTCCGGCAAGCGCCATCAGTCGGGCAGCCTCGGGATACCACTGATCCCAACACACCATCACACCAAGCCGACCGAGACTGGTGTCTATCGGACGAAAGCCGATATCGCCGGGCGTGAAATAGAATTTCTCGTAATAGGCTGGGTCATCGGGTATGTGCATCTTGCGATATTTGCCGGCAATACTACCGTCGCGCTCTATCACGACGGCCGTGTTGTGATACAAGCCGGCACTACGACGTTCGAAGAGAGAGGTCACAATGACGATGCCAAGTCGTTTGGCCAAATCGCCATAAAAATCGGTCGAAGGACCCGGGATGGGCTCGGCCAAATCGAAGTTGTCCACATCCTCCACCTGACAGAAATAGAGCGAGTTGTGCAACTCCTGCAATACCACGAGCTGAGCGCCGCGTCCGGCCAATGTCTCGATGCCTTCGGCAATGCGGCGTTTGTTATGTTCCACATCGGCTGTAACCGTCTGTTGGAGTATTCCTATTTTCAGTTTGTTCATTTTCTTTGTAAGTTTTCTTGTCTTTATTACAAATTATCCGGCATCCAGAGCGAGACAGCCTTCGGGATATTGCATCGTCAGACAATGCAAAGACCCGTGCTGACGTATCACCACGCGGGCATCGATACATATCATCTGTCTGTCGGGATAGGCCTGCGAGATGATGTCGGTGGCAGCCTTGTCGTTGTCGGGCTGACCGTAAACGGGCACAATGACGGCATCGTTGATGATGAGATAGTTGGCATAAGTGGCCGGCAGACGCTCGCCTTCATCGTATATGGCATCCGGCATGGGCAACCGCAAGAGTCTGAAAGGATGACCGTCGGCTGTGCGAAGAGCCATAAGCTGATTCTCCAACGCCTTGAAATCGGCGTATTGTGAATCCTCGGGGTCGTCGCATCCCACATAAACCAACGTGTTGTCGGGAGCCGTGCGCACTATCGTATCGATATGTCCGTCGGTGTCATCACCTATGAGTTGGCCGTGATCGAGCCACACCACACGGTCGGCAAAGAGTCTCTCCTTAAGTATCTGCTCAATGTCCGACCGGCCCAGCGGCTGGTTGCGGTGTGGCGCAAGCAGACACATGCTCGTAGTGAAAATCGTTCCACGGCCGTCACTCTCGACAGATCCGCCTTCAAGGACGAAATCGTCATAATCAACGCGATGGCCACTGAACATGCCTGTATTATATAATGTGGCATTGATCTTATTGTCGAGGTTGGCCGGGAATTTCTCTCCCCAACCGTTGAACCGGAAATCAAGCATCAGATGATCGGCCCCACCACATTCGTCGTGAGCCTCAACGGTGATGAAAGCATGGTCGCGCGCCCAAGTGTCATTATTGTTGCAACGATGCACGATGACGTTTTTCATCAGCACACTACCTATGCGCTGCTCTATCAGACGGCTCACCTCGGCCGCGTCTTGTGCCACAACGATGACCCGCTCGTGCCCTGCGATAGCCTCTACAAGCTGAAGACACACCTCAGTAATATCATCGAGATAGGGCCTCCAGTCCGTGTCGGCGTGGGGCCAGGTCAATTGCACCGCAGCCTGACGGCTCCATTCGGCAGGCAAGATATATTTCTTTGATTGGAGTTCTGACATAAAGATTATTTCAACATTTACGGTATGAAAATATTAAACCCAAATCGGTCATTAGACCGAAAATGGGCATGATTGATGATTATCGTATTGTCTGTTCACGTGTTTTGGGCTTCTATTTGTCGTCTTGTTTCCCGTCTTGTCTCGCCATAGCCCGCTATGCCTTCGACAATACGGTCGCAATACAACAAATATAATCTCAAAAACTGCCATGAACTCTAATGACCGATTTGGGTTTAACGATTGCTGAGATAATGCAAACATGATGCAAAGATAATGCAAATATTCCAAAGTCCGCGTTTTTGCACATAACAATGCGAAGAAGAATAAAAACAATTTTCAGACTTGTAGGTATTGTTTTTTTGCATTATCTTTGCGTCGGATAATCAAAAAACTTATATCTGATTGAATGTCAGAGTAGAATGAGAGTAATGGTATTTTAAGGTAACGATTTAGCGAAAATGCAAGTTCACTGATATACTGCGGTTTGCTACTCCTAACAACTCTATTGCAAAGGTAGATATTTTATTTGAGAAGCCCAAAGATTTGGTGACTTATCTATCCTTTTTATGTGTATTTCAGCATTACTTTTTCCGTAAAAGCGATTTTATTCGTTGGCACACCATCGTACAAAAGGATTTTGAACGAACGTGTGCCGACTACTGCATAAGCGGAGAAAAGGGCTTTGCCTCACGCCTAAACAACTTGTTTAGACTGATGACGCAAGGCCCATTTCTTTTGTGCTTATGCCAAAGGGGGGGGCTTTTACGGGGTTCTGACGATTTTTCTTTTTTCGCTGTCCCTTTAAACCGGAAGCGGAAAGCCGTGTATGACCGCACATTCCATAAATGGAACAAGCCGTCA
>CAJKQX010000019.1 GCA_905202125.1 uncultured Prevotella sp. | reverse complement strand
AACACGTGAACAGACAATACGATAACCATCATTCCTGCCCATTGTCGGTCTAATGACCGATTTGGGTTCAACCCAAATCGTTTTGCCTATAATCACAAAGGGCATATCCCGCAGAGTCGAGGATATGCCCTTTATCATTTACATTAATTGTTTATCACTTGCTGAGCAATGCCATTGTGTCCTTCGCAATCATGAGTTCCTCATCAGTCGGGATGACACAAACCTTCACTTTGGAGTCGGCGGCCGAGATTATAGCCTCCTCGCCATGTGTCTTGTTGGCCTCATGGTCGATTTTGATGCCCAGGAACTCGAGTCCCTCACAGCTGTCCTCGCGGATGTCCATCTGGTTCTCGCCCACTCCGGCGGTCCATACGATGATATCCACACCACCCATTGCGGCGGCATAGGCACCGATGTATTTCTTGATACGGTAACTGTACATCTCGAGGGCCAGCTTGGCACGCTCGTTGCCTTCGTTGGCAGCGGCCTCAACCTCGCGCATGTCGGACGATACGCCCGAGATACCGAGCACGCCGCTCTCCTTGTTGAGATATTCGGCCATCTCCTGCGGCTGCTTGCCCAGTTTCTCCATGATGTATGTCACGGCCGAGGCGTCGATGTCGCCCGAGCGGCTTCCCATCATCACACCGGCCAGCGGAGTGAGTCCCATCGATGTGTCCACACATTTGCCATACTTGACTGCCGACACGCTGGCGCCGTTGCCGATGTGGCAGGTGATGATTTTCTGCTTGTTGATATCCACTCCGAGATACTCGCATACACGCTGTGACACATAGCGGTGGCTGGTGCCGTGGAAGCCGTAACGACGCACATGATATTTCTCATACAGTTCGTAGGGCACGGCGTAGAGATAAGCATAGTCGGGCATGGTGCTGTGGAAGGCGTTGTCGAACACGCATACCTGCGGCACGTCGGGCATGAGATTGTCCACGGCGCGGATACCTTTGAGATGTCCGGCATTATGAACCGGAGCGAGATCGCACAGGCTCTCGATGCCTTGCTCCACGCTTTCATCTACGATAACACTCTTCTCAAAGAGGTCGCCGCCCTGCACGATGCGGTGTCCCACGGCGTTGATCTCGTCGAGACTCTTGATTGCTCCTATCTCGGGGTCTGTGAGCAGACTGAACACGAAATTCACACCCTCCTTATGATCGGGCATGTCGTGCATTATCTTTTTCTTCTCTCCGTTGGGCATGGCTACCTTCACAAAAGCGTTGTCGAGCCCTATGCGCTCCACTCCACCTGCTGCCATGACCGAGTGGTCGTCCATATTATAAAGTTTGTATTTGATGGACGAACTGCCACAATTTAATACCAATATATTCATTTCGATCGTATAATTAGTGGGCATCGGCTCCGCGCAGCCCTATGAGGACGACGGCGCAGGGCCTATGCCATTGATTATTATATTTATGTTTTCGTCTGAATTATTTCTTAGCATCCTGTGCCTGGCATGCCGTGATGGCCACCATGTAGTACACATCGTCGATGGAGCAACCGCGGCTGAGGTCGTTCACCGGCATGGCTATGCCCTGGAGAATCGGTCCGATGGCTACTGCATTGCCCAGACGCTGCACCAGTTTGTAGGATATATTGCCCACCTCGAGGCTTGGCACTACCAATACGTTGGCATGACCGGCTATCTTGCTGTGCGGAGCTTTCTTCTCGCCAACGGCCGGCACGAGCGCGGCATCGGCCTGCAACTCGCCGTCCAACAGCAATTCGGGATCCAGTTCATGAGCGAGTCTGGTAGCTTCCACCACCTTGTCCACCACCTCATGGCTGGCGCTTCCCTTTGTTGAGAAACTGAGCATGGCCACACGCGGTTCGGCCACACCGGCCACGGCACGGGCTGTGCGGGCTGTGCTCACAGCTATCTGAGCGAGCTGTTCGGCTGTGGGAACGGGCGTCACAGCCACATCACCCATCACGAATATGCCATCCTCACCGTACTGATGCTCGGGGCTGAGCATGAGCATGGCGCCACTGACGCATGTCACGCCCGGTGCGCATTTGATGATCTGCAGGGCAGGACGCAGCGTCTCGCCCGTGGTGCTGAGCGCTCCGCTCACCTGTCCGTCGGCTCCGCCCGTCTTGATAATCATACATCCCAAGTAAAGCGGATTGCGGACAAGTTCTCTGGCCTGCTCCAGTGTGAGTCCCTTCTTCTTGCGCAGCTCGGCGAGTTTCTCGGCATACATCTCGCTGTCGGGATTGTTTTCAGGATCGATAACTGTGGCTTTTCCGATGTTGGTAAGCCCCCACTGATTGGCAAGAGATGTTATTTCTTCGGGATTGCCTATCAAAATGATATCAGCAATGCCGTCTGCCAATACGCGGTCGGCGGCTTTCAGGGTACGCTCCTCGGTGGCCTCGGGAAGCACAATACGTTGTTTGTTGCTTTTGGCCTGTGCAACGATCTTCTGTAATAAATCCATATCTTTTTAAGAAAAACTATATTTTGTAATTTAGAGATTGCAAAGATAATGCAAACGAGGGCAATGAAAATTTACTTTCTTATTGCCGAGTGCAGCTTAGATTCTGCAAAGTTAATAATAAAAAACAGAATGCAGAAAAAAATATCAGTATGTTATCTGCGGCGTGGGCCATTGTCATACCATCTGCTTGGTGAGCAGACTCTCGAGCTCCTCGGCCGAAAGACCGAGACGGAAATTATTGTTCATCGCCACGGATATGCGTCCCGTCTCCTCGGAGACAACGATGACTATGGCATCGCTCTCCTGCGACATGCCCAGGGCGGCGCGATGACGCAGCCCGAGTTCTTTGGGTATCTCATGACTGTGCGATACGGGCAGTATACATCCGGCGGCACGTATGCGTCGGCGCGAGATGATCATGGCACCGTCGTGCAGGGGCGAGTTCTTGAAGAAGATGTTCTCGATGAGCCGCTGGTTGATATTGGCGTTGATCTCGTCGCCGGTCTCCACGATATCGTCGAGCTTGACATTGCGCTCTATCACTATGAGTGCGCCTACCTTGCCGCGGGCCATATCGAGACAGGCCATCACCACAGGCATGATGGTCTCTTTGTTGCCCGACTCCTCATTACCGCTGTCGTTGGAGAAGAAAAAGTCGGTCACGACCTTGAAGCGGCGGTGGGTACCGAGGTTGTAGAGAAACTTGCGTATCTCCTCCTGGAACAGCACGATGAGACCTATCACACCCACGCTGACCAACTTGTCCATTATCGATCCGAGCAGACGCATCTCCAGTATCTGACTCACACAGAGCCACACAATGACAAACACGATGATGCCGATAAACACGTTGAGCGACCGGCTCTCCTTCATCAGGCGGTACAGATAGTACAGCATGAAGGCCACGATGGTGATGTCGACTATGTCTTTGATGCCTATTTCAAACATTCTTGATGATATTTTGATCTTTATTGATTTGCATCCGTCCCATTATCCGCACTGCCTCCACACACTCGGCCACGTCGTGCACACGCAGTATGGACGCGCCGGCGGCGATGGCCATTGTGTTGAGCACGGTGGTACCGTTGAGCGACGTCTCCGGAGTACCATCGAGCAAGCGGAATATCATGCTCTTGCGCGATATGCCCACGAGCAGCGGCAGGTCCAGTTCGGACAACTTGTTGAGGCCGGCCATGATGCGGTAATTGTCGTCGAGCGATTTGCCAAAACCGAATCCGGGGTCGAGGATGATGTCTTTCACACCCAACGAATGCAGTCGGTCCACCTCCGCGGCAAAAGCTATCATCATGTCGTGCAGATTCGACTTGACGGACATGAGGATGTAGGGCACTCCAAGACGGGCCACTGTCTCAAACATGTCTCCCGGCTCATCGATGGGCGTATCCACAACTCCGGTGATGCCGCCTTCGGACACATCGTTGATGATGTCGGCACCGAGTTCCTCCACGCACACACGGGCCACATGGGGACGGTAGGTGTCTACGGAGACAGGGGTGTCGGGCAACTCGCGGCGCACGATTGTGAGGGCATGGCGCAGACGCGCGAGCTCTTCCTCCTCACTCACAATATCGGCACCGGGACGTGTGGAGAACGCACCCACATCGACTATCGTACCACCCTCTTCCACAATCTGTATGGCGCGCCGGGCTATCTCCTCACCCGTCTGTTTGCGGCTGCCCGAATAGAACGAGTCGGGCGTGGCATTGAGTATTCCCATAACCTGTGGCGTGGACAAGTCCATCAGTCGGCCACGTATATTTATAGTGTTGGTCATTTCCGTTGATTTAGATAGTGCAAATTTAGACAAAATCCATGAGATAATACGGTTCGGGAAATAAAGTTTTTATTTAAAATTGTACACTTTCATATCGGCCTTCGGTTCCGGCATCTTTCATCTCACAAAATCATCGTATCGCCGATGTGTATAGATACGCTCGGCAGGGGTATCATTTCAGAGGTCGGGAAAGACCAAAATTCCGCACGAAAAAAGTCCTTAGAATCTTTGACTTTATTTTGACAAACACCCTCTCATATTTCGCGTATTTGCGAGCAAGTCTTCACGTGGTCGCAAATAGGCAAGTTTTGAGACATTTCTTCAATTTGTTGATACACAGCATGTTAAGAAAAACAAACATTTAAAAAGGCCAACTTGAGTGCCAAAAGGGGCCCTTTCGCATCCTAAAAGAGCCCCTTTTGGAGGGTGAAAGGGCCCCTTTTACACCTCAAGTAAGCCATATTTTTATCGTAAAAAGTCGAAAAAACGCACCAAAAACGTCAAAATCGGGGTCAAAATATGGTTTTTCGGATGTACCAAGTGAACGATTTTACGTTTGTTAACATCTCTTTTGCGATTTTTCGCGGAGCTTTTTTTAGTAAAAAATTTTGACAAAACGGGGCGGAAAACCCACATGATTTTTGGAGTGTTTTTATTGTCACACAGTCAAAAAAAATGGATGACAGATATAAGGAGGGTGTATCAAAATAGAAATTCACATTCTCTTTAGTTACAATTCGTAATTCCAATTAAACCCAAATCGGTCATTAGACCGACAATGGGCATAAATATTAGACCACAATGGGCATGAATGTAAGTGAAACTTTTGAAAAACCGAATTATGATACACCCTCATTTTTGTTATTTTTTCACGGTCTCAAGCATGCACTTGACGGCGGTGTCGAGCTGCGTGTCCTCGCCCTTGAGCAAGTTCTCAGGGGAGATGTAGACCTCGACGTCGGGCTCAAGTTCGACATTTTCGAGATAATGTCCGTTCATGTCTCTCACTCCCACCTGCGGTATGCCGAACACGAGAGTCGGGTCGATCTGTGTCTCCCACCACACGGCGGTCATCGTGCCGGGCACGGGCGCACCGATGAGCTTGCCCACACCGAGGGTCTTGTACACCCAGGGGAAGCCGTGGGCGTTGGAGTAGTTGTCCTCACATACGAGCACACACGAGGGTTTGAGCCACTTGTTGAAGGGGTCGCTACCGATGTACTGGCCACGCGGGGCGAACTGCTGATACTCTTTGCCCGAGAGCAGGGTGACGAGATCGTCGTGCAACCATCCGCCACCGTTGTGGCGTGTATCAACAATCACGGCCTCCTTCTGACGGCAACGGCCGAGCAACTCGGAATACACCTCGCGGAAGCTCTCGCTATTCATACCCTTCACGTGTACATAGCCCACCTTGCCATTCGACAGTTTGTCCACACGTGCACGGCATTTATCCACCCAGCGTTTGTAGAGCAGATTTCTCTCCTCGCCGATACTCATGGGCTTGATCTGCTGTTCAAATCGTTTCTTCGTGGCCGGATCGTATACCGATACAGGTATCCATTTGCCGGCCAGACCGGCCAACAGAGGATAATAATCCGCACCGGCCTTGATTTCCTTGCCGTCTATCTTCTCGATGATGCAGCCCTCCTTGATCTTGGAGTCGGCACGCGTGAGAGGGCCTTTGGCTATGACTTCAGCTATCTTAAGACCGTCGCCGGTGTATGTATCATCAAAGAATGCACCGAGACAGGCCGTCGGACGCGATGACGATGAGCCGTAGTAACGGGCACCGGTATGCGAGCCGTTGAGCTCGCCGAGCATCTCGGATAGCATCTCCGCAAAGTCGTAGTTGTTGTTGATGTGCGGCAGGAAGCGGGAATAGGTATCGCGATATTTCTGCCAACCGACGTTGTGGAGCGACGGATCGTAGAATTTGTCTTTCACCTGACGCCATACGTGACCGAAGATATACTCGCGTTCCTGCGGCGCGCGATACTCAAACTCCGACCTGAACGGTATGTTCTTCACGCTGTTGCTCTTGGTGTCTATTTTCTTGATTTGTCCACCCGAACCGAGATATATGTTCTCTCCTTTCTTGTCGATGAGCATGCCACCGCCGCCTACACCTTTGATGACAAGACGGGTGGAGTTTTCGCGGAAGTTGCGTTCCCACAAGTCGTAGCCTCCCTCGAAAGCTGCCAGATAATAATACTTGTCACCCTCGGGTGTGAGCACACCATCGCCGAGGTTGGACGAGTTGACCGTCAGGCGCACGATGCGCTCCTTACGGTTGTCGAGATCGAAGACGAGGGGTTTGACATCCTTTTCTTTGGCTTTGTCCTTATCGTCCTTGTCATCATCTTTCTTCTTGTCGTCCTTCTTCATCTCATCGGCAAGAGCCAGTTCCTCCTTGCTCATACGGAACTTGTCGTATGCCTCGGCATCGAAGAACATGATGTAGGCATCGTCCTGTGCACCCCAACTGCCGTGGCTGCGATATCCCGCACGGTCGGAATGCCACACCATAGCCTTGCCGTCGAGCACCCAACGCGGGTTGTTGTCGGAGTATCCGCTCTCGGTGAGATTGGTCATCTCGCCACTGCCATCGGCCTTCACGAGCACGATATCCTTGTTGTTCCATCCGCCGACGGAGATATATTCGGCCAGGAACCACTTGCTGTCGGGCGACCACTGATAGTTCTGATCGCCGTCCGAATAGGAATAGTTGTACTTGCCCTCGAGCACCGTGCGCACCTTCTTCGACTTGAGATTGATGACGCGCAGCGTGGTGCGGTCTTCGAGGAAAGCCAGTTCCTTGCCGTCGGGCGAATAGTCGGGCATGAACGATGTCTTGTCTCCGGCCACGAGGGGTTCCTCCTTTATCTCGCGGGCGTAGGTGAAGAGCTTGTCTTCCTTGCGCACTATGGTGCTCTGATAGATACCCCATGTGGCGCCGCGCTCGGCCGAATATGCTATCGAACGGCCATCAGGGCTGAACGTCACGTCACGCTCCTGCTGCGGCGTGTCGGTGATACGGCATGTGGTCTCATACTCGGCCGAGGTGACATACACATCGCCCCGGAGCACGAAAGCCACCTCCTTGCCGTCGGGCGACACGTCGATGGATGTGGCACCTGAAGACATCAGCCGGTGCACAAGAGGCGATTCGGTGCGGTCGGTGACGATGTTCACGTCCACCTTACGCGGTTCGCCTCCCTCGCGGACGGTGTATATCTCGCCATCGTAGCCATAGCAGAGTAGTCCGTCGGCCGACGATGTGAGGAATCGCACGGGGTTGTCGGTGTGATGAGTGATTTGTCTGGGTGTGCCGCCATCTATGTTGCGGCGGTATATGTTGAACGAACCGCTCTCCTCGCTGAGGTAATAGTAACTGTTGTCATCGGCCGCCCACACGGGGTTGCGGTCCTCACCCTTGAAGGAGGTCAGTTTCTTGTATGTACGGTTCTGGCCGAGAGAGCACATCCATACGTCGCGCGTGATGGACGACTTGTGATGCTTGCGCCACGGGTCCTCATATCCTTTGAGGTCCTGATAAAGCAATTTGTCGCCCTTCTTATTGAGCGACAGGCTCTGCATGGCGAGCGAAGAATACATCACGGGGCGTCCGCCCTGGATGCTCGTCTGATATATCTGGGCAAACATTCCCGCCGGAAACTGGATATCATTAACGGCCGGCTGGATGAAGGCCGAATAGAGCACATGCTCGTTGTCTGTGAATATCTCGGGATACTCGTTGGCCGAGTGTGTGGTGATCTGTTTGGGCTGACCTCCCTCGCTGCTCATCACGAACACGTCGAAACCGCCATTACGGTCGGACGCGAAGGCTATCTGCCGTCCGTCGGGCGACCACACGGGGCGCGTGTCGTAGGCCGAGTTGGTGGTGAGCTGCATGGCCCGGCCTCCCGTGACGGGCACGGTGTAGATGTCGCCGCAATAGGTGAAAGCTATGGTTTGGCCATCGGGAGAGATGGCGGGGTAACGCATCCACAGAGGACTGTTGTCCGCCATGATGCCGACAGCCGACAATAGGGCTGCTGTCAAGAATAATAGTTTTTTCATTTGTGGGCTATGTTTGTGTAATAAAGTACAAAGTTAATTATTTTTCATTGTCACGACGTGATATTTCAAAAATTTAATGCAAACGGCACGGAATCCGAACATTTTGTGTAAGTTTGCACCGTTTTTTAAACAATATACATCAACCAATTATCACACAACAGACAGATGATGGACATAAACCGACTTTACGAGATATTCACCGAGTGCAAAACGGTGACCACCGACAGCCGCGACTGCCCCGAGGGGTCGCTGTTTTTCGCATTGAAGGGAGACAATTTCAACGGTAATAAGTTTGCAGAGACAGCTCTGAACAACGGTTGCCGATACGCCGTGGTGGACGAGCAAGAGTATGCCCAAGACGAGAGATACATCCTCGTGGACGACACTCTGGCCACGCTCAAGCTGCTGGCGCGACACCACCGCCGACAGTTCCACATACCCGTGATAGGCATCACCGGCACCAACGGCAAGACCACGACCAAAGAGCTGGTGGCGGCAGTGCTGGCAAAGAAATACAACGTGCTCTACACGCAGGGCAATTTCAACAACGATATCGGTGTGCCCAAGACGCTGCTCAGGCTCAACGCCGACCACGAGATTGCAGTGGTGGAGATGGGAGCGAGCCATCCCGGCGACATCAAGACACTGGTGGAGACCGTCGAACCGGACTACGGACTGATCACCAACGTGGGTATGGCCCATCTGCAGGGCTTCGGCTCGTTTGAGGGTGTGGTGCGCACGAAAGGCGAACTATACGATTTTCTGCGCACGAGAAACGAGAGTGTGGCATTCATCGATGCCGACAACGGGCATCTGACGGGCATCAGCCACGGACTGAACCTGAAGAAATATGGTGAGGACACGTCCGAAGGACTGTATGTGGAGGGCCACGTGACGGTGTGCGACCCGATGCTCCGACTGCGCTGGAGACACGCCGACGGCGCATGGAACGATGTAGACACGCACCTCATAGGAGCCTACAACCTGAAGAATATGCTTGCGGCAGCGAGCATAGGACTGTATTTCGGGGTGAGCGAAGATCAGATAAGCGAGGCTCTGGGGCAGTATATCCCGAGTAACAACCGCTCGCAGCTGGAGACCACCGAGCACAACAAGCTCATCGTGGATGCCTACAATGCCAACCCTACGAGCATGGAGGCGGCTCTAAGAAACTTTGAGATAATGAAGGTGAGCCCCAAGATGGCTATCCTCGGAGACATGAGAGAGCTGGGCGAAGCGAGCGCGAAAGAGCATCAGAGGATAGCGGACATGATAGCTGAATGCGGCTTTGAGAGCGTATGGCTCGTGGGCGAGGAGTTTGGCAAGACCGTGTGTCCGTTCAGAAAGTTCGACAACGTGGACGAGGTGAAGGCTGCCATCGAGGCCGAACAGCCCCGCGGATACTACATACTGATAAAGGGCAGCAACGGCATCAAGTTGGCGCAGCTCCCTGCTTGCCTATGAGATAGCGGAAACGCAGACATAAACCACGGGCAGCGAGATGACAAAATAGGTAAAGAAGGCTATCATCATCGGAGCGCACACATCGGACATGCCGCGCAGCGAATTGCCGAAGACTATCTGCAGGCCGTCACATGGTCTGAGAAAACGCACGGATTGTTTCGGGAAATCATTCTTTTGTTATACTTTTG
The DNA here is from genome assembly GCA_905202125.1 of uncultured Prevotella sp. GTDB lineage: Bacteria > Bacteroidota > Bacteroidia > Bacteroidales > Bacteroidaceae > Prevotella. The sequence continues at coordinate 25,451 of CAJKQX010000019.1, read as the reverse complement.
CGGCACGAAAGAAAAACCAACACAGTAAAACACGGAAATATGAACTTGAAAGAAATAATGGAATTCACCGTCTTCGGGGTAAGTATCGGCGGTTTCATATCATTTTGCATCAAAGCCATCATCATCTACATCTTCGTGCGAATAGTCACAGGCATCACGAAATATCTGTTCAACCGATCGCTGAAAAAGCAAGGCAAGCTGGTGGTGCTGGATGAGACCAAGACAGGATTCATACGCCAGATGATAGTCTCGGCAGTGTATATCATAGGTTGCGCGGCCATCCTGTCGCTCATCCCGGGCATGGAGAAGATAAGCAACTCGATACTTGCCAGTGCCGGTATATTGGCAATGGCCGTGGGTCTGGCATCGCAGGAGGCGCTGTCGAACATCATCGGCGGACTGTTCATCATATTCTCCCGACCGTTCAAGGTGGGCGATTACATCAAGGTGGACGACATAGTCATCGGTACGGTGATGGAAATCACATTGCGCCATACGGTCATAAGGAATGTGGAAAACAGGATGATTCTAATCCCGAACAACAAGATAAACTCAAGCACGATAGTCAATTCGTCGTACGGCGACGAGCATACTTGCTCGTTCATCGAGGTGGGCGTGTCGTACAATACCAATCTGGACAAGGCCATCGATGTGATGCGTGACGTGATAATGCAGCACCCGATGCTCGTGGACCACCGCACGGAGGAGGATATAAAGAGCGGCACACCGGAGGTGGTGATAAGGGTAATCGAACTCGGCGACTCGGCCATCACGCTCCGCGCATGGGCGTGGGCAGAGACCACGGCAAAGGCGTTCGTGATGAAATGCGACCTGCTCAAAGCCATAAAGGAACGTTTCGACAGCGAGGGAATAGAGATTCCTTATCCTTATTTCAATCAGATAATAATGAAAGGCAATGCCTGAGCCGAGGCAATAAACCCAAATCGCATTAGACCGACAATGGCGAACTAAAAAGAGCCCGAAAGGCGCGGATACGCTTTCGGGCTCTTTTTGTATGGTCAATAGTCGTGAGGGGAGTCTTATTTGTTCATCACCTTGCGGGTGGAGCCATCGCTGTATTTCACGATGTTGAGTCCTTTGACAGGCTGCGAGTGGCGGATACCGTTCATATCGTAATATGCCTCGGCCGTGCCTTTGTCCTCAGAAGGCAAAGATGTGATACCCAGAGTGACACCTTTTTCCTTGTCGAAATTGTCCACCAGCACCTTCATCCAGTGTCCGCCGATGACCGAGCGGGCCTTGAAGCCCACCATGCGGCCGGTCTTTGTGTTGAACCAGTCGCTCAGAGGCACACGCGAAGAGGTCTCGTTGACATACTTGTAGAGCGGGTCGAGGAACTTGAGGAAGGTATCGGTGTCGGGCGACATGGCCGCTGTCCACATGATCCAGTCGCTCTTTGCTATGTCCGAACGGCTGTCGAGAGGCAGTCCGTATCGCTCCTGCTTTGTGAGATAATAAGGTATCTCGGTGTTGATGACATCGGTGAACATACCCAGATCCCACAGTTTGTCCCATACCATATTGTATTTCTCACTCCATGTGCCCGAGCGGTCGAGCGCGAGCTTATAGTGATCGCCGTCGATAGCAGAGGTCTTCCATAACTCGGCCATGCTCTTGGCCTTGTTCAGATATTCGTCTGCCGTAGCGATATCGCCCTTGAGTCGTGCCATCTCGGAGAATCCGGCCACACCCATGATGGCCTTGATGGCGAGGTTGGCATTGTGGGCCATGAATCCGGCAAAGTCGTCGGTACACAACTGGTTTTCGGGATCCTGACCATATTCGGCAAGGTAGTCGGCCCACATCTTGATGGTATCCCAATACTGGTCGGCAAACTCGGTGTTGCGATCGATAAGCGAGAGCATGGCACAGAGGGTCAACATATTGCCCGACTCCTCCAAAGGCATGTTGCCACCGAAGCCGCCACCGCTGTCAGGAGAGGTGATGGAGTAACGCTGTCCGTTGGCATGCGGATAGACACCGAGGTCATGGCAGCAGAAGGGGAAATTCCAACGGTCGGAGCGACAGTATTCGAAGATGCTTCTCATCATGCCCTTCTGCAGCTCGGGATTGTAGAGCAGGAAGAGCGGCGATTCGGGATAGGTGAGGTCGACGGTATTGACGAAACCACCCGAATTGTTCTCTTTGGAGAAGAAATATACGTTGCCGTTTGGTCCCTCAAACAATTTGTGGGCTGCAATCACGTGGCGATAGGAGCCCGAAAGGAGTTCGGCATATTTCACATTTCCGGCGGCGAGGCCATCGTCATAGATGCGTTTGTCGAGAGCACGGCAACGTGTCATGATGTCGGCGTAATTGTCTCTCAATTCCTCAAAGGCCTTGTATATATTCTTGCCGTTGCGAGCCCAGTAGCCCTTATATCTATTGTTCAAGAACTCGATGTCCCAAACCTCGTCATAGCCGAGCATGGCAAAGTTGGAACCGGTTGTGATTTTGCCGAAATCATAAGTGAAAGCCAATGTGGGATATCTGCAGAGTTTGGAACTGGTGACCATGCGTTTGGTCTTCGGCAGTTTTCCTTGTGTCGCAAAATAGTTTTCCACATCAATGGTGGAGGCAAGACTCACCTCACCGTTGATGGCCGGGATGTAGAAATATCCCCAGTCAATGCAGATGCCGTCCGAGCCTTTTCCAAGTACGGGTTGAGCCTGAGTGCCGGTTGAAAGATATTCCAAGCCATCGATTTTGGCGTATCTTGACACTGTGGTCTGGTCGGTGGTGTTGACAGCCATTTCCGGACTTGCGGCCAGATAGAACTGCACATCGTGCTCCTGACCATCAGTGGAGCACACCTGATAGGATATGTAGTTGATAGGAGAGGACAGCAGGTCGAGGTCGTCGATAAGCATCGGAGCTGTGAAAACGACATCGAGCTCCACCGGTCCGCACGTGAAGGTGTAGTAAGTATTGGTTGCCAGCACATCGACAGATTTCTGAGTAGCCGTCTTAATGTCCGGACTGGCCGTTTTGGCATTGGCATACAGTCCGAAATCGAGGTATGCGCCACCGGTCGTATTATGACAATAGGCGGCAATGACGTTCTCTCCCTCGACAAGCGCTTGCTTGACATAAGAGCTCACCTGTCTCACTTCGCCCTGCAGCCATGTCTCGCCTGTGACTGTCACAAGGCGTCCGTTGATATACAAACGGAACACATCGTCGTGTGAGAAGATGACATAAAGGTCTTTCGCGAGGTCCTCGGCAGTGAGGTTGACAGTACGACGCACATATATGTCGCGGTCGTTGCCCTCCCACGGGGTGTTCACACGGGGATACTCGCCGGGCGAACCGAAAGCTGCTTTCTTGGTTTCCCATGCACTGTCGTCAAAGTCGAGCTTGGTCCAGTCTGTACCCGTCTGTGTCTCGGTAGACACCTTGCCCGACCAAATCTCTTCATCGGTCATGGGAGCGATGGTCTCATCGAGCACATACTTGCACTCTTGTCCCAGAAAACGATAGGTCACTCCGTCGACACGCAGCATACCGTCGATAGGTTTCTCGGCATCGGTCCAGTGGCGCGTGGTAGTACCGGTAAGACGGTTGTTGGGCGACCAGACAGAAAAATAGGGGTCGTTAACGACTATCGGCACGGCCGGCAGTCTGAGGTCAGTCTGCTTGTAAGGCTGAAACATTTCTGCCGTCTGAGCCGGCGCAGACACGGCTGCGGCGACCAAAGTCAGAAAAGATAAAAGTCTTTTTCTTATCATTTATATTACACTTTTGTTAATAATTTCATTTAAAATGACATGCCGCCTGATGCTGATTCGCGCAGCATCAGGGGCATATTTATCAGAATAAGCGATGTTATTTGATCACAGTTTTTCTTGTCGTACCGTCAGAATAGCGCACGATGTTCACACCTTTGACGCCATGCTGTACGCGTTGTCCGCTAACGTTGTATCGTGCCTGTTCCACCGGACGGCTGCCGTTGTCTGTCACACCGTCGATACCTGTGGGTGTGAGCGAGCCGGTCAGCTTGTCGTTGGCGGCCCTCACTTTGGCTGCATCCACCTTGACGAGCTTACGATCGTAGGTGATGAGTCCGTCGTGCTCGGTCTCCACATCGGTGAGTTGGGAATAGACGGCGGCGGAGAAAGCCTTGCCTTCGTTGACCGCAGCCAATGCTTCGACCTTATCGGTCATTGCAGTGTAGGCGTCGGTCAGTTCGTCTCCACTGGTGTATGTGGTCTCCGCGTACTCGGGCACCCAGCGGTATCCTTCGACATTGTATTTCAAGGCACCATACTGTCCGAGCACCACGGGACGTGCGTCGTCACTGAGAAATACCGACGGTGAGTCGGACATATCATGCAAGTCGAGCATATCGCCCACCTCGGCATGGTGGTTGCCACCGCTGGCAGCGTCAATCAGACGTGTGTCATCGAGGTTGCGTGTGGTAGAGACTATCGTCTTCGTGGTGAACTGTCCCCATGCTTCATTGAAAGGTGTCCATACCACGATGGACGGATTGGAATAGTGCTGATTGATGATAGCGGTCCATTCGTTGCGGTAGTTGGGACGAGCGGAAAGCGAAGGACGTCCGTCGGTGCCGGTGTACCAGTCGGTACCGTTCCACTCCTCGTATGATTCACTGAGGGCGGGCATATCCTGCCATACCAGCATACCGAGACGGTCGCAATGATAATACCATCGTGCAGGCTCCACCTTCATGTGCTTGCGTATCATGTTGTAGCCGAGATTCTTGGCGGCCTCGATGTCGGAGGCGAGAGCCTCATCGGTAGGTGCGGTGTAAAGGCCGTCGGGCCAATAGCCCTGATCGATCACTCCGGCTTGGAAGAGATTCTCATTATTGAGTTGCATGCGCCACACACCGTCCTTGTCGCGGGCCACTGATATCTTGCGCATAGCGGCATAGCTCGACACGTTGTCCACCGTATTGCCTCCGACAGTGAGGCTTGCCTCCATGTCATAGAGATGAGGGGTCTGCGGTGTCCACAGTTTGGGACTGTTCACAGAGAGCACGATATCGGTGCCGGGAGCGCCGCTGCCTTCGGCAACAACGTCCGAGCCGTCTTTCAGGACGACCTTGACCACGGCATCGGCAGCAGTGGCATTGGTTGTGGCATTAACCACGAAACGATGGTTGTCCACATCGGGTGTGGTCTTGATGTCGGATATAAAGTTGGCGGCGACAGGCTCAAGCCACACAGTCTGCCATATACCGGATACGGGCGAATGCCATATCGAGCCATTGTCCTGAGTATCCTTGCGCTGTTTGCCCAAAGGTTGTGACGTGCCGTCGGTGGCATCGGTCACTTTCACCGTGATGACGTTGGTACCGCCGGCGTTGAGATATCGGGTGATGTCGGCACTGAAAGCCGAGAAGCCTCCGATGTGAGTGCTCACGTTGTTGCCGTTGACATATACTCTTGCGTTGTTGTCAACACCGCCGAAATTGATTCTCACATTGCGGCCGTTCCACTCCTCGGGTATGGCAAATTCGCGTTTATACCAAAGCGCGTTGTTCTCACTCATGGGCTGCATCACGCCCGAAAGGCTCGACTCAAGAGCAAAAGGCACCAATATCTCGCCATCGTAGACAGACGGTTCGGTGTTTGACGAGGATGTGTTGAAGCCATACTGCCACAATCCGTTGAGGTTGACCCACTCGCCGCGCTGTAAGAGCGGACGCGGATATTCGGGCAACACGTTGTCGGGATTGACCTCGGCTGTCCAGCGTGTCTTCATCTTGTTGCCGGCCGGAGCCCACTCTTTAGAGGGCGGAACGACCGTACCATACTTGTCCATGAGCACCTTCATCCAATGACCACCGATAACCGAGCGTGCCATGAATCCGCGTTTGTCGCCCGAGTTGGTCCAATACCAGTCGCAGATCGGTACACGTGTGCGTGTCTCGTTCACATATTTCCATACAGGGTCGGAGAATTTGAGGAATGTTTCCTTGTCCTGTGCCATCGATGCGGTCCACAATATCCAGTCGCTCTTGGAGTAAGCCTCGCGAGAGTCGAGCGGCAGTCCGTAGGTATTCTGTTTGTTCAGATAATATTGCAGGTCACGTTCGATGGTGCCGGTGGGAAAAATATGAATGTTCCACAGTTTGTCCCACACCATGTTATATTTCTGGCTCCAGGTGTTGGCACGGTCGAAAGCCAGGCGATAGTGGTCTCCCTCGCGAGCCGTCGATTCCCATATCCGGGCCATCTCTTTTGCCTTATCCATATATTGCGTGGCTGTGGCCTCATCGCCCTTGATGCGCGCCATCTCGGCAAAACCGGCAACACCCATGATCGCCTTGATAGAGAGGTTGGCATTGTGAGCCCAGTGTCCGGCAAAGTCATCGGTGCATAGCTGGTTGGCAGGGTCTTGTCCGTTCTCCACAAGATAGTCAGTCCATGTCTTGATGATGTCCCAATATTTGTCCACATAACTTGTGCTGTTTTCCAGACGGCATATCATCGCGGCGAGAGTTATCATGTTGCCCGACTCCTCGAGAGGCATGTCGCCACCATACACCTGACCATTGGCGATGGGGTAAGTGCCTATGTCGTGAGCGGCAAAAGGTTTGGTCCAACGGCCCGTGTAGCTGTATTCGAAGATACTTGTCATCATGCCTTTCTGCAGTTCGGGGTTGTAGAGCAGGAAAAGGGGCGCTGACGGATAGGTCAGGTCGACGGTGTTGACACATCCGTTGGAGTTGTTCTCCTTTGAGAAATACAGCAGATGTCCGTCCTTATCCTCGAAGAGCTTGTGTGCGGCAATCACCTGTCGATACGAAGCCGACAGCAGTTCGGCATATTTCTTGTTGCCGGCAGCCAGTCCATCGTCGTATATCTGTTGGTCCATCCGGCGGCAACGGGCCATGATGTCGGCATAGTTATCGTACATCTCTTGGAAGGCAGAGAAGATGGTCTTACCGTTGCGGGCCCAGTAACCTTTGTAGTTGCGGCCCATATAGGTGATATCGTAGGTCTCGTTGTATCCGAGCATGGTAAAGCTTGAGCCCTCCTTGACCGTTCCGAAATCGTGCATGTAGGCCAGCGCAGGCATGTCGGACGCATTGTGGCTGGTGACAACACGCTGTGTTGTGGGCAACTTGCCTGTTGAGGCGAACTCATGTTCGACTGTCAGAGTGGACGCCAGCGACAGCTCGCCGTTGAATCCGGGCATATAAAGATATCCCCAATCGATGCAAATCAGGTCGCCGGCTTTCTTCAGTACAGGCTGTTCCACGGTGCCGGTGTAGAGGTATGGAGTACCGTTTTGTGTCGTGCGACGCGAGATTGTGGGCTGCGATGTCTGATTGACAGTCAACTCGGGCGATGTGGCGAGATAAAATTGCACATTATGATCGGCACCATCATTGGAGCGTACTTGATAAGACACGTAGTTGATAGGTGTGGACAGCAGGTCGAGATCGTCCATGAGCATCGGAGCGGTGAACACCACGTCGAGCATCACAGGGCCGCACTCGAAAGTGTAGTAAGTGTTGGTGGCCAGCACGTCCACGCTGGTTTGCTTGGCTATTTGGATATCCGAATGTTCTGTCTTGAGATTTTTGTAAAGGCCGTAGTCCAACAGAGCACCTCCCGTAGTGTTGTGGCAATGGGCGGCAATGACGTTGTCACCCTCCTTGAGCAGCGCTTTCTCTGCATCGCTGAGATGGTGTGTCTCACCTTGAAGCCAAGTCTCGCCGGTGGATACCACACGTGTGCCGTTGATGTAGAGCTCAAACACATCGTCGTGAGAATAGACAACGTAGAGATCGGACGCGATATCCTCGGCGGTGAGTGTCACCGTGCGGCGGGCATACACATCGCTGTTTTCGGCCGTCCAACTGGTGTTCACGTTGGGATATTCATTGGGTGTACCGAAAGCGCCACGCTCCGTGGCCCACTGAGAGTCATCAAAATCGGTGTCGGCCCATCCCGTGCCGGGATTTCTACGACTGGTACGGGCTGTCCATGCACCCTCATCGGCCATCGCCATGATGGACTGGAGCACGTAGGGACGTTCCACTCCCATGAATCGATATGTCGTTCCGTCAACACGCAAGAGGCCATCGATGGCTTTCTGCGCATCGGTCCAATGGCGTGTGGAACCATCGGTCAGCTTGTCATAAGGTGACCAAATCGAGAAATAAGGGTCGTTGACGATGATTGGCACGGATGGCAGACGCAGGTCAATGGGCTGATAAGGCTTGAAAAGCTCGGCCGACTGCGCAAATACGGTCATCGCTGAGACGACTGCAACAAATAGTGTAAATATTCGCTTCATTCGGTTTAAAGTGTTTATAATTAATAATCTTGCAATGTGCAAATGTATACAAAAACCGTTTAAAAATGAGCATAAAATAGTTAAAAAATGAGAAACGAAAACATCACTTAATCCCTCGGCCGGAATAGAACGATGTTACGCTTGACGGACTGACAACGAAAAAAATTGCATATTTATGCGTTTCGGCTTTGACTGAATTTTGACAAAACAAAATCCGAAAATAGAAACCGGAAAACGGTTTTTTCACGTTCGTGAGGCGTGCAAAATATTGTTTTTGCACGTTTTTCACTCATTTTTATAGTCAAAAAGGCTTTTTCGCAGTGCCAAAAACACTTTTTGACGGCATGATACGAACCCTTTCGCCGTGTCAAACGAACCCTTTCGCAAGCCCGAACGAACCCTTTCGCATTTTGGTTTTTCCCGTTCCGAATGCCCGAGCTGCACATATTGCTGACAGTCAACAAATTACGCAAATCGCAAAATACGGGCGTTTTTGCGCCCGAAGGATTTTAATTTTGCAACGAAGGCATTCTCGCTGATTTGCCATGAATATTTATGCATTTTGTGAATGCATATTTATTCAAAATCGTCATCATAACGATGTGTTAGACTATTATTTGTGCAAAACGCACCGTATAATAATGGAAATAAAATAATAACTTTTTTGACAAACACAAAAAAACGAATATATAAAACGTCTCGCCTTCCAATAATTAGCATTTTTTATTTCTGTATGGATAAAAAGGTGACATTGAATACTTACCGGTTTCAGAATTTCACATACGGTGTGAGGCGTGCAATGTCCTTAGGGGTGAACTCTTTGAGCAGTGAGAGGTCGGCTATACTGTGCAGACTACCTCTGAGGCGGCGATAGTCAGTGATGGCGCGTGCCTGAAAAAAGGATATGTACGGGTGGCGTTTGAGTTCGTTGAGCGAGAGACGGTTGACATCAATCTTTCTCACGGCGTCATCATGACTGACGACGAAATATTCTATCGCGGTGCGGGGAAAGCCTTCTATCTCGAGGAGTTGGCCCACAGAGGCAAATCCTCCGAGCCTATTGCGATAGTTGACTATGGCTTTGGCATAATACGAACCTATGCCCGGGACTTTCTTTAGCTGTGTGGTGTCGGCGCGGTTGAGCATGACGTGATCTCCCGGTGCTATTTTGCGGGGATATCTCAGAGTGTCGCGATCGAATGTACGTGGATCCTCCGCTATCACATCAGCGGCCTGACGGTAGTCGCCGCGGATGCGGATGTATGGTTCAAGTCGGCGATATTGATCTACGGTGAGCCCATAGAGACGGGCGAAATCCGTCGGTTTGCGATACACGCCTCCCTTTGCCCGATACTTATAGATATTGCGCACCTGCCACGGTTGGAGCCCGAGCCTCAGGAGTTGGGTGCTGTCTGCCGTATTGGGGTCGAAGGTGAAGAGCTCAGGCCGAGTACCTTCGCCCGTATCATACACATAGTCACGGTGCTCGCCGCGAGGTCTTTCGGTACGGCGAAAGGTGCACGTGTCGGGCACGACATCGCCTTTGTCTGCGGTCAGGACGACATCACCCAAACCATAGATGAGGGATATCGAGACCGCGACCATTATCACCAGAAAGACGATAACCTTGCGGTCGGACTTTGAAAAATAGAAAAACTCGCGCAGCATACTACCTCATCAACAGCCTGATCAGAACAACGACAACAACTTGCTGACAAGTCCGAACTGATCGAGAAAGACCATAAGGATGCACACGGGACATACGTATCTCACGCAAAACAGATAGACACGGAACACATAACGATGCACGGTGCCCCAATTGGTGAACTGGTCGTAACTGATCTTTCGGGGAATATACCATCCCAAAAACAGGCAGGTGAAGAATCCGCCAGCCGGCAACAGCACCTGACCCGTGACGAAATCCAACAGGCTGAAGAGTGTGGTGCCACCGATAGTGAGCCATTCCACATTGGCAAACGACAAAGAACAGACCAGCCCCATTACACAACAGGCCGCCGTGACAAATGTAGCTCCTTTGGCGCGAGAGATATGCAGCTCCTCGTAAAAGAATGCCGTGCAAACTTCGTGGAGCGATATGAGCGATGTGAGGGCGGCCAGCAGCAGAAGCACATAGAAAGCTATTGATATGACATATCCCACGGTCGGCATCGAGGCGAAGGCACCCTGAAACACTCCGGGCAGCGTGACGAATACGAGCGAGGGGCCACTGTCAGGGCTCACTCCTACCGAAAAGGCAGCGGGAAATATCACAAGGCCCACGAGGATGGCTATGAGCGAATCGACAACGGATATCTGGACGGCCGTGTTGAGAAGGTTTGTGCGGCGGCTGAAATACGACGCATAGGTGCAGACACAACCCATGCCTATGCTCAAAGAGTAGAAGGCCTGGCCTAGCGCTCCGAGAACGACTCCGCTGTCAATCTTCGAAAAATCGGGACGGAAGATGAAATCAAAGCCTGCGGAAGCTCCAGACAGGAAGCATGACGATACCACTAACACAAGCAACAGGATGAAAAGAGTGGGCATGAACATCTTGGAGGCTTTCTCGATACCGCGCTGCACTCCGCGCGTTATCACAAAATGGGTCATCAGAAGCACCGCTATCGTGCATACTATCGGACGCGTGGACGATTGTGTGAATTCGGAGAAATAGGCCGAGGCATTGCTTGCTCCACCATCAAACGTGCCGGCTGCCGAAGCGAAGATGTATTGCAGACACCATCCCGTCACCACGGCATAATAACTGATGATGAGAAATCCGGTGAGCACTCCCATCGCTCCGATATATCGCCAGAGCGTGCCGTTGGCAAGACCGGAATAGGCGCGCACCATGTTGGAGGCTCCGTTGCGACCGATGATAAACTCGCTCACCATGCAGGGTATGCCCAACAACAGCACACAACAGACATATATGATGATGAAGGCACCGCCTCCATTGTTGCCGGCCATATAGGGGAAACGCCACACATTGCCTAAACCGACGGCCGAACCGGCCGTAGCGAGAACGATACCCAATTTGCTTCCAAATTTCACTCTTTCACTGTCCATAATCTTGAAATTTAATACAAAACGGTGCAAAAATATAAAAAATTATCTACTTTTGCATCAAATTAATTATGCAAATTATGAAATACGTGCGTCATTTGATTGCTTGCTATCCTGTTTCGTGTCTTTACATCGCATTTATATGGATTCTTTGTTTCGGCCATGTGCCGCAAACGCCATTAGAAAATGTATCGTTTATCGACAAATGGGTACATGTGGCGATGTATGCGGGCACATGTACCACGATATGGTATGAATATTTGCGCAAACACGAGCGAATCAATCGGTCACGCGTGTTTGTCTTTGCATGGTTGCTGCCCATCGTCATGAGCGGCGTGATTGAGATATTGCAAGCCACCTGCACCGGCGGACAGCGCAGCGGCGAGTGGCTCGATTTCGCGGCCAACTCGGTGGGAGTGACCGTAGGAGCGATTATCGGTATTGCACTGGTATGGTATCGCGCCAGAGGGAATAAGGATTGCTGAGCAGATGGGAGTTGTAGAACCGCTTGTCACCCGTCACCTCATCGCCGATGAACGATGGCTTCTCGTACGGCTCGTCTTCGGACGACAGTTCCACCTCGGCAATGACAAGACCGTCGTTTTCGCCATGAAACTCGTCCACCTCGAACGTGTGACGGCCGCTCTTCACGAGATAACGATGCTTGTCTATGAGTCCGCCGTGACACAGGGTAAGCAACTGCTCGGCCTCAGCGAGGTCTATTTCTTTTTCAAATTCATAACGTGTCATTCCGCCATTCGAGGAACGTCCCTTGATGGTGAGATACGCCTTGTCGTCACGAAGGCGCACCCTGACCGTGGCGTCCTTACACCGCATGTAGCCCTGACGTATGTGGCTACATGAAAAGGCGGCTCCCGCATAGTCGCCGCCTTTTCGTATAAGGAACTTTCTTTCTATCTCCAATCCGCTCATAATCAGATCGTCGAGTATATGGCAAATATTACCGAAAGCAATATCAGCAGCCAGAATATCCACATGATAACCGACTTGGCCTGTTGTTCCTGTTTCTCTTCGCGACGTACGCGTCTCAGTTTTCTCTTGTCATTCATCTCTTTTAGTTTTTATTAGGTTGGTTTTATATGTCAATAATTTCTTTTCCAATCAGGAATTATTGTTCCTCGCTGACCGGAAACTCCATGAGGTAGGCCTTGATAAAACCGTCGATCTTGCCGTCCATGACAGCGTCCACGTCGGTAGTCTGATAGTTGGTGCGATGATCCTTGACCCTTCGGTCGTCAAACACATAACTGCGTATCTGGCTGCCCCATTCTATCTTCTTCTTGCCCGCCTCGATCTTGGCCTGCGCCTCGAGCCGTTTCTTCATGGCGCGGTCATACAGTTGCGACTTGAGCAGGCGCATGGCGTTGTTACGATTCTCAAGCTGCTTGCGGCTCTCGGTGTTTTCGATGAGGATTTCCTCTTCCTCTCCTGTGTCGGGGTCGACGTACTGATAGCGCAGGCGCACACCGGTCTCCACCTTGTTGACGTTCTGTCCGCCGGCTCCACCGCTTCGGAAGAGGTCCCAACTCACCTTCGACGGGTCGACATACACCTCAATCGTGTCGTCGACGAGAGGCGAGACAAACACACTGGCAAAACTGGTCATGCGCTTGCCTTGCGCATTGAAGGGCGACACACGCACCAAACGATGTACTCCGTTCTCGCTTTTGAGGAATCCGTAGGCGTACTCACCGCCCTCAATCTCCATCGTCACACTCTTGATTCCGGCCTCATCGCCCTCCTGAAGGTTGCTTACAGTGACCTTGTGACCGTTGGCCTCAGCCCAGCGCATGTACATACGCATGAGCATCTGAGCCCAGTCCTGACTCTCCGTACCGCCCGCGCCACTGTTGATCTTGAGCACACAGTCCATCGGGTCTTCCTTCTGTCTGAGCATGTTCATCATCTCCAGATTCTCAATGGCCTTGAGTGCCGCGGCGTAGTCGTTGTCCACTTCCTCTTCGGTAACCATCTCGTCTTTATGAAAATCGAATGCCAACTGCAGCTCATCGGCGCAAGTCCTCACTTCCTTGTAGCCTTCAATCCATTTTTCGAGGGTCTTTACCTTCTTCATCTGTTCCTGCGCCCGTTTCGGGTCATCCCAGAAATCGGGGGCCTGAGTGCGCAGTTGTTCTTCTTCAAATTCTACTTTTTTAGCATCTATATTAAGATAATGATGTAGCGCTTCAGCGCGTTCCATCACATCTTTGAGTTGATCGGATGTTATCATTTCAAATATTTTACTTTTCTATTTCATAATCACGGGCACACGACCCGTACTTACAGACATTGGCTGAGCGGCCTCGCGGCGTTGCCGGACTATTCGTCTCGTGGGTCCTCAGTCCACATACATACTTTCGATCTGTTGCTGATAGTTCTTGTAGATGACAGTCCGCTTGAGCTTGAGCGTATTGGTCAGCTCGCCGCTCTCCATCGAGAAATGGTGCGGGATGAGCGTTATGCGTTTCACCTGCTCGTAGTGTGCGAGCTGCTGTTGGAGCGTGTCGATGCGCTCCATCATCATCTTTTGTATGCGCTCGTTGGCGCAGAGGTCCTCACGACTGCTGAAGGCTATCTTATGTTCGCGGGCATACTGCTCGAGCAGACGGAACTCGGGTACCACAAGAGCCGATACAAACTTGAGTCTGTCAGCCATCACCACCACCTGATCAATATATTTGTCAACGAGCATTATCGACTCTATCATCTGGGGGGCGATATACTTGCCGTTGGATGTCTTGAACAAATCCTTGATGCGGTCGGTCAGGAACAGTTCGCCGTTCTTGATATATCCGGCATCACCCGTATGGAAATAACCTTCCTCATCGAATGCGGCGGCATTGGCCTCGGGACGTTTGTAGTATCCGGGAGTGATGGTCGGACCTTTGAGCAGAATCTCGCCGTCATCGGATATCTTGACACTGAGGCCGCCAATGGGTTGTCCCACCGATCCGACGGTGTATGTCTCGCGGTCGCAGGACACTGTGGCGAGGCTCTCGGTGAGGCCGTATCCCACGACCATATTGATGCCTATCGAGTGGACAAACTGCTCCACCTCGGGCGAGACGGTGGCTCCGGCCGTGGGGAACATGTTGGGATGGTTGAGTCCCAACTGGTTGCGCACGAGGCGGAGTATTGTGCGGTCGATGACCTTGTATTCCAGAGCCAGGGCCGGCGACGGACGCTTGCCGCGGCTGAGGCACTCAATATTGTATTTGTAGCCCACCTTAAGGGCGTGGTTGAACAGTTTCTGCTGCACACTACCCGAGGCGTCTATCTTGTCCTTGACGGCCTGATACACCTTCTCCCAGAATCGCGGCACGGACGACATACATGTGGGATGGGTCTCGCGCATGGCATCCTGTATGTCATGCGGATTGGTGTTGATGATGAGCCTTGCGCCCACCGACAGACTGAGATAGGCCCATCCGCGCTCGAAGACATGGGTGAAGGGCAGGAAATTGATTACCGCATCCTTCTCGCCTACACCCACACACTCGTTGTTGGCAATCAGGGCCGAGCGATACTGTCCGTATGTCAGCATGACGCCTTTGCTCTCTCCGGTGGTGCCGCTGGTGTAAAGTATGTTGCACAGATCGTCGTTCTCGGTCTCGGTCCATAACTTTTCAACCTCCGACTCGCGCGGCAGATTCTCGCCTAAGGCGATAAAATCCTCGAAATAGAGTGCATGCGGGTCGTGCGAACTGACGCGTACACTGCGGTCGAAGATTATGATGCGCTCGAGCGATGGGCAGAGGGCAAACACACGATGAGCCTTGTCATACTGTTCCTGCTCGCCCACAAAGAGGAATCGTATCTGTGCATCGTTGATCATATATTGTATCTGCTGCTCGCTGCTCGTGGCATAGAAGGGCACCGATACCACTCTGACACCGTATGCGCCGAAATCGGTATAAAGATACTGAACACAGTTTTGGGAAAAGACGGCTATATGATCGTGCGGTTTGATGCCGAGGTTAAGCAAAGCATTACTTACCTGCTTGACCCTGAGGGAAAACTGGTTCCAAGACACGGTTTTCCATATATTGCCACCAAAAAGACGAAAGGTAAGGGCATCGCGATTACCATATTTCTTGGCTTGCTCATGAATAAGCACCGAAAGATGACATCTTGTCTGCATAAGCTAAAATTATAATCAATGCAAAAATAATGTAAATAAAGCAGAATTCAAAACAATTTCACAATTTATTTCCCTTTGCCACAACGTCGCTGGAGCAAAGACACGCAGAAAAGCCACCGGCCTCACGGACGGTGGCTTCTTATTTATGGAAAAACATTAAGTTTAAATTAAGCCAATTTACTGATGTATGTACACAAGCTTGATTTCAAGTTTGCGGCCTTATTCTTATGAATAATATTGGTCTTAGCCAACTTGTCAAGCATCTTCTGTACAGAGGGATACATTTTCAGAGCCTCCTCCTTGTCAGTTACAGCGCGCAATTTGCGTACTGCGTTACGCATTGTTTTAGCATAATACTTGTTATGCAAAGTACGTACTTCAGTCTGACGTATTCTTTTCAATGATGATTTATGATTTGCCATCTTACTATTAACTTCTTTTCTTTAAGTATTTTTTATTGTAGTCCCTAGCAGAATCGAACTGCTCTTTAGAGAATGAAAATCTCTCGTCCTAACCGATAGACGAAGGGACCATTGGTCGTTTTCTTTTGCGGATGCAAAGGTAGTACTTTTTTTATAACGCACCAAATATATTTAAAAAAAAGTTTTCAAAACACTCGTTTTTTTAGTATTTTTGCATGAAAAACGGGGCTAAAGCATGCAAATTCAGTGTTTTACGCATCCCCGTTACCATTGGATTATAAAATAAAAAAGACTCGACGATGCTGATCAATACCAGGGCTGTGGTGCTGCATACGCTCAAATATGGAGACTCGCAGGTGATTACGGATATGCTGACGGAAAGTCACGGACGACTTTCTTTCATACAGCGTGTGCCCAAGACGAGCCGGGCACGGGTGAAGAAGCAACTGTTGCAGCCGATGACAATGCTCAATATCGTGTTCGACTATCGTCCCAATGTCGGTATGCTCCGCCTCAAAGAGGCCTCGTTGACGACACCTTTCGCATCGATACCTTTTGATATGCGAAAACTGACGATAGCGCTTTTTCTGGCCGAATTCATTATTTATACCACGCGCGAGGAACAGCACAATGAGTCGCTCTTCCGCTATATCGCCAACAGTGTGATGTGGCTTGACGCCTGTCAAAGACGTTGTCCCAACTTTCATTTAGTGTTCATGCTACGTCTGTCGCGGTTTGTCGGTTTCTTCCCCAATATCGACGAGGGCGCGCCGGGCGACTATTTCGACCTACGCAACGGCTGCTTCACATCGGCGGCTCCGCTGCACGGCGATTTCCTGCCACCGGCCGAGGCAGGCAAGATACGTACACTCATGCGCATGAACTATGACAACATGCACCTCTTCACCTTCTCGCACAACGAGCGCAACCGCTGCACCGACATCATCCTGAAATACTATCGGTTGCACCTCCCGGGGTTTCCCGAGCCCAAATCGCTGGCCGTGCTGCACGATGTGTTCAGTTGATGACCCATTCCACATTCCTTTTGCAAGACTTTTCCTTGCGGCCGCAGCAGGCTGCGGTCCTACACGGGCCGATCAATAATCATTAATGTTTGTGCTAAAAAAACGTAGGACCGCAAGTTCTTGCGACCACAAGCAAGGGGACAATAAGACGAACTGAAATCAGCAAATCATACGAACGAGAAATCATCGGATCGAGTTGAAAACTGTACAGAGGCTTTGTACTAAATACGTACGATTTGTATTGAATGATGCCCGCATACCTGCAACTATCCCAAGAGGAATTTGACAAGCACGGCATACGGGCATACATTATATTATAAGGTATCTTCCTGAGGCATCATCACAACGGACGAATCCAGATATTGCGGTAGCTGATGGGCTCGCTGGGGTCGCCATGACTCTGCAGGAGTATCGGTCCGGCGCCATGAGGACGCACCTGCGGGAATCCAATGTACTCGGTGGTGCCGAGTATCATGGTGTGGTTTTGCACCACAACGCCGTTGTGTATCACCGTGACGTAAGGATGTGAACGATACGTGCCATCGGCCTTGAACACGGGCGCGGTGTATATTATGTCGTACACATTCCACTCGCCGGGCTTGCGCATGGCGTTGGCCAGCGGAGCGCTCTGCTTGTAGATACTGCCGGCCTGACCGTTGACGTAAGTCTTGTTCTCATAATTGTCGAGCACCTGTATCTCGTACATGCCCTGCAGATAGACGCCGCTGTTGCCGCGTGCCTGTCCTTCGCCGCTGATGTTGCGAGGTATGCACCATTCGATATGAAGCTGGAAACTCTCAAACTCGGCCTTTGTGCGTATGTCGCCCTTACTTTTGTCCACAGTCATCACGCCGTTGCCGACCTTCCATTCTGCCGGGCCGCCCTGCGTGTTCTGCCACGCCGAGAGGTCCTTGCCGTCGAAGAGCACGATGGCATCCGACGGGGCTGTGAAACCACCGCCATTCATGGTGGTGCCCGATGTGACCACGGGAGGCGCCGGTGTGTAAAACTCCGACATCTCGGGCGTCATATTGTTCTGTGCCAATGAGGTGGCGGCTGCTGCCAACATCAATGGCAGTGTGATATAAAATTTATGTTTCATAACCGTGATATGAATTTATTTCTTGTTGTAAGTCTTCTTTACGAACGATGATTCGAGCAGATAGTCGATGCTGACCTTCACACTCTCCTCCACCGGCATCGAATATTGTTCCACCTCGATGATGGCGTTTTCGAGTCCTGCTTTGTCAGCATTGCGGAATATGGCATCGAATCCCACCATGCCGCTTTGGCCTATCTCCTTGTCGTCCTTGACGTGGAAGAGTTTGAAACGTCCCGGATAGCAGTTGAAATAGTCCACAGGGCTCACCTGTCCGCGAACGGCCCAGTAGAGGTCCATTTCAAAGAGCACGAGGTCGGGGTCGGTGTTCTCGAGCATGAAATCGTACATCTTCTTGCCCTCCACATCCTGAAACTCGTGGGCATGGTTGTGATATCCGAACGCCATACCTTCGGCCTTGCACATGCGGCCCACCTCGTTGTAGTATCGGCAGTAGGTGGCGAGGTCCTTGAGAGTCTTGGGCACATCCATCCACGGACATACGATGTATTTCATTCCGGCGGCCTTGTGGTCGGCGATGCACTTGCGCCACCAGTTCAGCGAGGGCGTGAAATCGCCCGAAGCCAGTTCCTCACTGCTCAGACCGTGGCCCGTGTGCGAAGAGAGCACACGCATGCCGGCCTTCTCCACATCACTCTTGAACTGCGCGGGAGTGCGCCCGTAGAAAGTGCCGCGACCCTGGTCGTAGTTGGCGGCTTCCACCGATGTGTAGCCCATAGAGGCCAGTTTGTGGAGGATATCGATGTATTTGGCCTCTGCATTGCCGTCTTGGTTGACACCATCAAGGATGCTTCTCACCGAATAAAGTTGTACGGATATTTCTTTCTTAGGTTTCAATTTTCCGGCAGCCGACACATTTGCGGGCATGGCAAGAGTAAGCGCCATCAAGGCCGAAAGACATAAATTGAATTTCATAATCTCATGTTTTATTAAGAAATATAGCAAAAAACTGTCCGCACATTACACACTGAGATGCGTAACGGCAGACAGTTTTATAGGTCATATCATATCATAAAATGATTATTCCAACACTTTGATACGGATATTACGATAGGACACGTCGTCGCCGTGGTCCTGCAGACCGATGTATCCTTCATGATTCTTGCCACCCATATTGTTGAGAAGTTCGTATGCAATGGGGAATTCGCCACCCTCCTTGAACTTGCTCGCCTGAAGCATCTCGGTCCATTTCGGAGTCCAGAGGTGATATTCCACCACGTTGGCGCCATTCTGTCCGTGGATGACGGTGCCTTTGTAGACCATGATCTTGGCCTTGTTCCACTCGCCGGCGGGTTTGGCGTTCTGCGGCTTGGCAGGTATCATGTCATACAGAGAGGCTGCCTGACGGTTGCCGTCCACACCGAGCTTGGCATCGGGATGTTTGGCGTTGTCGAGCACCTGATACTCGGAAGCCGACTGCCAGATGGGGAGATATACGTCCTTGCCGTTCTCTTTGGTGGTCACCTCCTGTGCCAGATAGAAGATACCGGAGTTTCCTCCCTCTGAGATCTTATACTCCAGCTCGAGCTCGAAATTCTTGAATTTGGCTGCGAAGATGAGATCGCCGCCGCCCTCAACCTGTGCCTCGCCGGTGCCGGAACCTTTCAGTTTGATGGCGCCGTCTTCCACTGTCCAGCTCTTGGGAGCCTCGTCCATGCCGTAGCCGCGCCATCCCTTGAGCGTCTTGCCGTCGAACAGCACGATGTATCCGTCCTTGTCGACAGGCAGAGAGGCCACATCGACATTCTGTCTGTCGGCCACCTGATACTCCGGTGCGGCTTTCTTGTCGGCGTCTGCGCTCTTTTGACAAGTACATCCGGGGCAAGAACAGTTACAATTACACTTTCCCGCCTTGTTGCCACACGAAGCCAGCAACAACAGCGATGCAGCAAATGCTAATGATATGTGTTTCATATTGATTCTCCTTGTTGTTTTTGAATTACAATGATTAAAGCTCCTTCACACGGATATTGCGGAACCACACGTCGTCGCCGTGGTCCTGAAAGCCGATGAATCCTTCATGATTGTCGCCGCCGCAGTTGTCAAGCAGTTTGAAAGCGGAGGGCCATGCCTTCTCGCTGAACTTGCTGTCCTGGAGCAGGGCTGTCCATTCGGGTGTCCACAACTTGTATTCCAGCACCTTCACGTCGTTCTGCCAGTGCTCCACCTTGCCGTTTTTCACGACGATACGGGTCTTGTTCCACTCGCCGTAAGGATTCTGGTTCTGCGGTTCGGCGGGTATCATATCGTAGAGAGAAGCCGACTTGCGGTTGTTGTTCTTGCCCAATTTGGCATCGGGATGGTTCTCATTGTCGAGCACTTGATACTCGGGTGCCGACACGTAGATGGGCTCCAGATAGCGCTGTCCTTCCTTGTTGGTGCCGTAGGCTTCCTGTGCCAGATAGAAGATACCGGAGTTGGCACCTTTCGATACCTTCCATTCCAGTTCGAGGATGAAATTCTTGAACTTATGAGCGAAGATGATATCACCGCCCTCTCTCGAGCCGCGCGAGAATCTCAGACTGCCGTCCTCTATTGCCCATCCGGCCGGCACATGGTCCTTGCCGTAGCCGCGCCATCCGCGGAGAGACGAACCGTCAAAGATGTTGATGAAGCCCTCGTCATCCACATGAAGCCTTACCGGATTGTCTTCTATGACGTTGGGTACATTCGATACAGCCACTTCCGTCACGCTCTTCACACTCGAGCACGACACCGCTGCACCCGCAAAAGCCATACAAGCCAATGAATATGCTATTGTTTTCATAATCTTTTCGGTTTACGATAATACTTGTTTACGGAATCAGTAAGGCATTGCCGGCAATTTCCATCCGTCACGATAGGTGTGCTTGATGAGCTCGGCAGCGTATGCTTTGGCATTGACCGGATCGGTCCATGTCTTGTTGAACGACGGGTGTCCGTCATGAATGGTGAATCCATCCTTGATGACGGTGCGGATGGTCTCGTTGTCGCCGATATTGGTGAAGCGCATGTTCTCGCCATCCCACTCCAATGTCTTGTGCAGACCTTGCAGACGAACGGCCAGCACACCCATCACAACCATCTCGTTGAACGGACCTGCCTCCGAGAAGTCGGAGTTGGTGGGAGTGCGGTTGGCCTTGCTTTCCTTGCAAGCGCGTACCCAGTCCATCTCATGAGAAACCTTCACGCGACGTGCCACCTGAGGCGCGTTGGGCTTGCGACCTGAGAGCAACCACGGGTCCTGACCGTAGCAACCGCAGATCAGAGTGTCCTTTGTGCCGTGGAAGATGGTCAATCCACCACCCGACTGCATGAGCTCTTTGCCCTGCGGGAATCCTTTCGGGCGGTCGGGCATCATGCCACCGTCATACCAGTGAACCTCCACCTCGGGCATGGCAACCTTAGCCAGATTGTCGCGTGCGGGGAATATCATCTTGACGTGCTGTGCCTGTGGCGCACACGCGTTGAGCAGCAATGTGGACGAGCCTTCTACCTTTGTGGGGTAGCCCAATTTGAGGGCCTTGAACGGCTGGTGCAATATATGACATGCCATGTCGCCGAGAGCGCCTGTACCATAGTTCCACCATCCGCGCCAGTTCCACGGCTGATAGATAGCGCTGTATGGCAGAAGCTTGGCCGGACCGGTGAAGAGGTCCCAGTTGAGTGTGCTCGGTATGGGGTCTTCTTTTTCGGGAGCGTTGAGTCCCTGCGGCCATATAGGACGGTCGGTGGCACATTCCACCTTTGTCACCTCGCCTATCTCGCCGTTCCATATCCAGTCGCAGACGGTCTGTGTGCCGTCCCATGATGATCCCTGGTTACCCATCGAGGTGGCCACGCCGGTGCTTTTGGCCAGACGGGTGAGCAGACGCGACTCGTATACGGAGTGTGTCAGAGGTTTCTGGCAGTACACATGCTTGCCCAGAGTCATGGCATCTGCAGTGATGATGGCGTGTGTATGATCGGCCGTGGCGCATATCACGGCATCGATGGATTTGTTCATTTCCTCATACATCTTGCGATAGTCCCAATATCTCTTGGCATTGGGAAACTCGTCGAAAACGCCTTTGGCATACTGCCAGTTGACATCGCACAGAGCGACGATGTTCTCCGTTCCCTTCACGGCATTGATATTGGCATGACCCATACCGCCGATACCTACGACGGCAATATTCAGTTTATCCGACGGAGCTCTATGACCGTGGCTCTTGCCCAAGATAGAACTCGGAGCGATAGTGAAGCCGGCGATGGCGGCTGCTCCTGTCTTTAGAAAATCTCTTCTTGAAATGTTCGACATAATTGTTTATTTTAGTTATTTATTAAGTTGATGATTTTGTGAATCCGATGTTATTATAATAAAGGTAGTGCACGATGCTTGCCTCACGCCCACTTGTTCTTGCCCAGCAGTCCATATCCGTCCTTCATCGTGCTGCGACGATGGTGTATCTGCTTCAGGGTGTCGAGTGTTCCGATGGCAGGCAACTCGTGAGACTTGCTGTCCTGAAGGAATCGCCAGGCATACTCTGACGCTATGGCCGAGTCGCGAAACGTAGGCAGTTCCCCATCGAGCTTACCGTTGTTGATACTGTCGGCAAAGAGACTGCACATCACATCGATGTTCTTGCCCCCGTAGGGCTTTTCTATCAGTTCGGTACGATTGACTCCGCGCATGTCGACCACCGCTGTCTTGAAATCGTGGTGCATTCGCACAATGCCCTTCGTGCCGATGATGTCGATATATGAGTTGTGGGTCTGGTCTTTGGACAGTTGTCCGTAGACAAATCCCTGAGTGATGTCAAACACCACGCCGTTGTCGAACGTGCCGTGACACTGCACCCACCAGGGTTCCTCATAGCTCCACATGCGCATGCCCTGAGCATGCCATGTCTTGTATTCGGAGCCTGCATACCATCTGGCGATGTCCACATAGTGCATGCCGCAATCGTGGAACGCCGGTCCCTCATACTCATGTCCTTCGCCCGGAGCGAGTCCCGGCGTCATGTGGCAGACACGTATTATGGCCAGTTCGCCTATCTCTCCCTCATCTATGAAACGCTTTATCGCCTTGTGGTACCACGAGTTGCGCAGATAAAGATTGACCGTGGACAACACGTCCGAACCTTCGACGGCATTCACGGCGGCCCACTCCCGTTCCATAGTATCGGCGATAGGCTTTTCCGAGAGGATGTGCTTGCCGTGGCTGACGGCCTTGTCCACCTGTTCCTTACGCATATTGGCCAATGTGCACAGGGCCACCACCTGCACATCGGGGTCACCGAATATTATGTCCTCATCGGCCACAATCGCTGATCCGGGTGATAGTTTTGCGGCCATCTCGCGAGCCTCGGCGTCCACATCGCATATATAAGTCACATCATATCTGTCGTTTGCCTGAAACGCGCGCAGATACATGCATCCCATGCGTCCAAATCCTATTAATCCGACTTTTATTCTGTTCATTTAGATTATATCTGTTCTTTTTTGTCTGAAGACAATTATTATTCAGTTTCTTTTGGTGCTTTTCGCACAAGAAAATAGCTCAACTCCCACAGCACGTACATCGGCAGGAACACCGCGAAGAGCGTGAACGGGTCGGCCGAAGGAGTGATAACGGCCGCCATGACGAGACATACCACCACCGCATGTCTGCGATATCGGGAGAAGAACGAGCGGTCGAGGAATCCTATCTTGGACATGAGCATCGATATGAGCGGAAGCTCAAACACTATGCCCATCATGAATATGAGCATGAGGAAATTGTTCATATAGGAGTCGAGCGACAGCTGGTTGGTGATGTCGGGGCTTATCTGATAGGTGTACAGAAAGCGCAGTGTCAGCGGGAACACCACCGAATAGCCCACCACGCATCCCACGAAGAACATCACGGTGCCAAAGAGGAAGGTGAACCGTACGCTGTTGCGCTCGTTGTCATAGAGCGCGGGGCACACGAATTTCCAAATCTCGTAGACAATGTAAGGAAACGTTATGAGCAGTGCCAACCATAGCGACAGGGACATGTGCAGGAAAAACTGCGACGACAACTTGATGTTGATGATGTCCACATGAAACGGCTGATTGAGCGAATCGGGCACCATATTGGAGGCTGCGGCCACCTTGGACAGAAAACGATAGAAAAAGAAATCGTTGCGGCTCGGAGCCATCACCACGTTGTTGAACAGATAAGGAATGAACGCGAAGCCGGCGACCACAAACACCATCAGGGCGCTGATGATTCTTACCAGCATCCATCTGAGGGCCTCGAGATGGTCCCAAAATGTCATTTCTTCCCTTTCTGACATGATGCAATGCCTTATTTATCCTCGCACGATGAACTCTTGTCCGAGTCGATGTCCAGATCCTTGTTTATTTCTTTTTCGATGCCGTTCACTCCATCCTTGAAATTCTTCACGCCTTTACCCAGACCCTTCATGAGCTCGGGTATCTTCTTACCGCCAAAGAGCAGGAGCACCACAAGGCATATTATGATGAGTTCGGGTGTGCCGATAGGGCCCAGAAACAATAATGTTGTTGTCATAATAATAAATTTATTCTTTCGTTCAATATTCGGTTAATGCGCAATGTTTAAAGCAAACACTTTTTTGTTTCCACAAAATTACGCATTTAAAATCAATTAGCCAAAACATTCTGTAAAAAAAAATATGGTTCGTCCGCAATTTAAGTAATTAACCCATTTTGTGAACCTCCGAAATAGGGGAGATAATTAAGAATACGCAACTATCTCAGGGGGTAACTGTTAAAAATTCGTCCCATTTTTGCGATATTTCAGACCGGGATGGTTGCCCGACCGAAATACGCCAGATTTTTGACATTTACATAAATACTTGTGCGTCAAACAGATACGAGATATATGTATTTCCGAAGGCCTCAAAAAACATTGAAAAACACCGAAAATGCCTCCAAAAAGTGCCCAAATCGGGTTCCGAAAGGGGCCCTTTCGCCTCCCGAAAGGGTTCCTTTTGCACTCCGGAAGGGCCCCTTTCGCAAATCAAGTGTATAAAAATCGTAAAATCGGACGGTTTTTCACGTTTCCTAAAGTCATTTTCCCCGTTTTTCGGCATCGTGTCTTTCTAAAATGGAAGTAAATCCTGCAAAAAACGAAATGTTAAAAATTTGGATTTGCAGGCGCGCTTATGAGATGTCTGAAATAATCAGATTCATCACTCCAAAATCCGGATGAACCGCTTTATCAATCTGACAATCATTCACTATATTTGTATAAGACAGGAGGCGGCTCGGCAATGTCAAACTGAAAAAAAATCTTTTTTCGTTTGTCATTGCGCTCACCTTTCACTATCTTTTCATAAGACAGGATGCGGCTCGGCAATGCCAAACTGAAAAAAATCTTTTTTTCGTTT
>CAJKQX010000018.1 GCA_905202125.1 uncultured Prevotella sp. | reverse complement strand
TTTCTAAAACGGAAGTAAATCCTGCAAAAACGAAATGTTAAAAATTTGGATTTGCATGCGCGCCCTTTAGATGTCAAAAATTAAGGTTTATCACTCACAATCCGGATGAACCATAAATAATACTTGTTCGTCCCGCGTCATCACTCACTGATTCCACTTATCCTGCTTTGCGTTCTGAACCTCCACCACATCATTATCCCGGCGCTGGTGAGTCCGAACGGGAAAGCCATCCATACACCCACAAGTCCGAGATTAAACACAAAACCGCAGAGATAGCCCACAGGCAGCGAAATAACAAAGAAAGCTATGAAGGCTATCAACATCAGCGGCTTGACATCGGCTATGCCGCGCAGGGCATTGGCATAGTTGATTTGCAGACCGTCGCCAAACTGATAGACAAAGAACGGCACCATGAGCGAGAGCACGGCAGACGACACTTCTTCAGAGTCGGTGAACCACGAGCCTATACGATAGCGCAGGATGAAGATGATGCCCGAAAGCAGCAACTCGAGAGCCACCATTAAGTGCAGCCCTGCGGTTACGGCGTGGCGCGTGCCGTCATGATCGTGCTGTCCGTTGAAATGGCTTGTGCGCACGGCAACGGCCGCCCCAAGGCCATAATAAACCATAAACGTGAACTGAGATATGGTTATCATTACCTGATGCGAGGCCAAGGCTATGGTGCCGAGCCACCCCACCATAATTATAGACAGCGAGAACGAGGCTGTCTCCATACCCATTTCAAGTGCAATGGGCGTTCCGAGCGATGCAAGGCGACGAGTGAGCGGCCGCGACCATCCGCCATGCAGAAAACCGTCTCGGTAACGGGCAAACTTGTCGCGCCACATGAACACGCCGGCAAACACGACCACCATAAATATACGCGAGAACAATGTGGACACGCCGGCACCAAGCACGCCAAGCTCGGGCAATCCGCACTTGCCATAGATGAGCACATAGTTGCCCGCGATGTTGAGCATGTTGCCCGTCAGCAGAATCCACATCGAGGTGCGAGTCTCGGTTATACTGTCGGTAAACTGCTTGAAGGCATTGAACAGCATTACAAAAGGTAGCGATGCCAACAGCACCAGATAGTAGGGGCGCATGATAGGGAGCAATTCTTCGGGTTGACCCAAATTGCCCATATTGAAATACAGCAACACAAGGGCCAACATCATTGCCAGTCCGGCAAGCGTATTTGCAAGCAAGGCGCAACGCAACGCCTTACCGGCCTCGGCTTGCTGTCCGCGACCGAACATTCCACCCACAACGGGCGTGAGTCCGTAAGAAAAACCGGTGGCCGTGATGATGACAAGATTGATTATGTTGTTGACAAACGAGGCCGCACCCAACTCAATGGTGCTGTGGTGTCCCACCATCATGGTGTCGGCGAAACCGAGCACAATCATACCCAACTGCCCTATCATTATGGGTATGCCAATCGACAACAACGACCTGTAATGTTCAGGATAAAAACGCATCATTCTGAAATCAATCTTTTATACAAAAAACGAGTGCATCACCAAAACTTGTTCTGCTCGGCGTTATACTCAAAGCCTACCGCACGCAGGCGGTCTTCTATCTCCTGACGTTCGACGTGCAGGTCGTCGCATAGCGCATCGAGCGACGGATAGATGTCGCGCAAGCGCATATTTATCACACTGAAGAGCATCATGGGGTCGTTGGGCAAATCAAGCATTACAATCTCCTTTCATCAATTATCGTTTCGTGATACAAAGTTACGCATTATTTATCATTCATACATACACTATTTCGGGATATTTTGCTTAATTCCTGATACGTAAACGTTTGCTGCCATTCGTCTGCCTTATCATGCCGTCTGTCGGAGTATGGATATTTCAGAAATTGAAGCTAAGGCGGTGGGATGAATACGAGGCAAAGGAAAGTAAGAAAAAAAAGAACCAGACTTCATTCAGCAAATGTAAATCACATATCACTGAATGAAATCCTGTCTGAATGTCATCGGACACCGTCCGACGCTATGCCGAAAAGTAATCGGTCTGTGAAAAGTCGTATTATTTTGCCGGAGTAGCCGGAGCCTGAGGAGCTGCGGGCTGCGCAGCAGGTGTATTGGCAGCAGGAGTCTGCTGCTGGCTGGCACCGAATCCCGGTGTTGTGTTGGGATTGGTGGTCTGAGTCTCGGTAGCTGTTCTTTCGAGTACGCTCTGGTCAGCGGTAGACATAGGGGCCACATAAGAGCATACTACGCTGCATACGACCATGAATATGGCGAGCGCCCATGTTGCTTTTTCAACGAAATCGGTGGTTTTGCGAACACCCATGATTGCGTTTGACGAAGAGAAATTGGATGACAATCCACCACCTTTAGACTCCTGAATGAGCACGATACCGATCATCAAGATGGATGCCACCACAATGAGAATTACGAATAAATAGTAAGTCATTTTATTTAATTGTTGTTTTTATTATTTATAATCAATTTTTTCAAAAATCTGATTTGGTCTGCAAAGTAAGCATTTTTTTTTGGATAATTCAAATTTAATCGTTGAATTATTTCAAGAGCCTTGGAATATCTGCCCTGTTTTATGTATATTTTGGCCAAAGTCTCGGTGAAATACGTCTCATCCACATCGTTTTTGTCATCGGCCAGGCTGTCTGCCTGTGGCAGATATTCGGGTTCATCCTTGAGTTGTATCTTGCCCCCCTCGTTGTTTATGAAATTGTCGATGAGGTTGTGTCCTTTGAGTTTCGGCATGTCCTGCCGTTGCTGTTCTTCCGCATCGTTTTCGGTCTCAAGGAGATAAGACACGTAATCGATGGCGGCATCGGCCGGTGTCGGTTTGCGTTTTTTGGATTTCTCTTCCTTGTCGGCCGGGATAGAATCGAGGAATGTATCGATGAGCGATATCGTGCGGTTCCCGTCGCGCTTTTTGTCGTCATCGGCTGCACGGCGGTCGTTACGGTTATTGCGGATGGTGTAATGGGCTGCCTCCACAAGGTCGAAGATTGCCTTGCGGTCAGTGATATATATGGCTGCGCGTCGCAGCTCCTCGTCGAACGACGTGTCATGTAGCAGATACAGATTCTTGAGCATCAGCAAGCGAGCCGTCTGATAGTAGGGATAGAGCGCGATGATGCTTCGGAGCTCATAAAGAGTATCCTTGTTCATGAGTTCGGGATGTTGTATCAGCCGCGTTAAATCCATATCGACATTTTATCTGTTTTTTAGTTTGATGCGTTACCAGTTGGCCACTGTGGCATTGAAGATTTGGTCGGTCAGGTCTTCGATGATCTGTGTGACGAGTTCCTCCTGCACCGAAGTGAGGCTGCGCGTGGTCTCGTATGATTGTGAAGCAGAGAACTGACGTTCGAAATCCTCTTCATGTTTGGCATTGTTGGTGAATCTGACGTTTACGGTCACCGTCAGTTCCGTCTGTGCCGAATGTCCGTCGCTGGCCACCGACTTGTTGCGCTGTGAGTATTGTATTATCTCGCCTTCTATTTTCAGGTCGCCGTTACGTTTCACCTGTATGAGCCGTGTGTTGTTGGCAAACTCATCTTTCAGTTTGTTGTTGAACATCGGTCCCATCGGTCCCCACACATAACTTGAACGTATGGGAAAATCGGCTATCTGTATTGTCTTGGTCTTGGTGTAGTCTATGCTGGCGCCGTTGAACTTGTAGGAAACAGTGCACGACACGGCGAGAGCAACCACACAGATGACGGCCATGAGAATGTATGACAGACGTTTCGGGCTGTGTGATTTCTTATAGGATGTATTTGAAATCATGGAATGACCGTGATTATTTTTCGAGACCATATTTTTTTATTCTTCGGTACAACGTGCGATCGGATATGCCGAGATCCTGCGCGGCTTTCTTACGGTTGCCGCCGTTACGTTCGAGAGCCTTCTCCACCATCTGCAGACCCACATCATTGAGGTTGAGCATTTCGCTGTCATTGATTTCCTCGGCCTCCACATCCTCAAAGATGTGCTGTCGGTGGCTGTCGATATTTATCGGCGTGTAGGTGGCCGGGGACGTATTGGCAGGCATGTTTGAGGCGAAGGCCGCCACGCTGTCCATGTTGCGGGCGTCGTCAAGCTGTTTACGCAGGTTGTTCATGTCGCGTTTGAGGTCGCTCACGTTGCCTCGCAGTTCATACAATATCTTATATAATAGTTCGCGTTCGCTCTCATACGAGTGCGAACCGTTGGTCTGGATGGTGGCGAGCTGTGTGCTCTCGGGGTCCTGGGGAATAAACTGGCGGAGCGTCTCAGCGTCTATCTCGCGGTTGCGGCTGAGGATGGACATCTGCTCGGTGATATTCTTGAGCTGTCGGACATTGCCCGGCCACTTGTATCTGAGCATCATCGCTTTGGCCTCATCCGTGAGTGTAATCTTGGGTATCCGGTATTTCTCGGCCATCTGCATGGTGAAGAGTCTGAAGAGCAGGAGTATGTCCTCGCCCCTGTCACGCAACGGCGGTATCTGCACGGGGATGGTGTTGAGACGGTAGTAAAGATCCTCTCTGAAGCGTCCTTCGCTGATGGCCTTGCGCATGTTCACGTTTGTGGCGGCTACGATGCGCACGTCCGTCTTCATGATTTTCTGTCCGCCCACGCGTATGTATTCGCCTGTCTCGAGCACACGGAGCAGTCGGGCCTGTGTGGCGAGGGGCAGTTCGCCTACCTCGTCGAGGAATATCGTACCTTTGTCGGCGGTGCCGAAATAACCTTCGCTCTCCCCTATCGCACCGGTGAACGAACCCTTCTCGTGTCCGAAGAGCTCGCTGTCGATGGTGCCTTCGGGTATCGAGCCACAATTGATTGCAAAATATTTCTCACGCCGGCGTGGAGAATTGTCGTGTATGAGTCGCGGGATAATCTCCTTACCCACACCACTCTCGCCGATGATAAGCACCGACAGGTCTGTCGGTGCCACCTGTAAGGCAACATCCAAAGCATGATTCAGCGATTCGCAATTGCCTACGATATTGTAGCGTTGCTTTATTTTTTGCAGTTCTGATGTGTTCATTGGATGACAAAATTACTGATTTTATCCGACATAAACGTCATAACTGATTATTTTTTAGCGATTTTAACCCAAATAGGTCATAATACAGCCATCACACAATTTTCATATCAGAATACATCGTCTATGTTCATGCCATGTCATTCGGCAGGTCGTCCGGCGCATCGATATGGGCTTTCCGGCCGGTCTGAATGAAGAGCAGTCCTATCGCGGTCCACACCAATTCGCGTATCCTCACAATGAGAGCGGTGAATATACCGGCTCCACCGCCGAGCCCGAGCTGTATGGCCGACATGAGGAAACCGCCTTCCCTGCCACCTATCTGTAACGGCATGAAGAAGAGAAGATTGGCAAAAAGTGTGGTGAAAGACAATACAAGGATGCAGCGTATAAAATCAGCTTCGGGATTGATGAGCGATATTATCAGATAGATTTCGGTCGCCGAGCACACGCGGCACAGCAGTTCGAGCGAGACAGAGGCCACGAGCACCCTTCGGTTCTGACTATGCAGGGCCGCGACACGATGGTCTATGTCGGCCAACTTAGCCTCATTGCGCGAGGCAAAAGTGCCAATATGTTTGCCCACCAAAGGCAAACGACCGGCAACGCGGATAAGTCGGGATGTGAATCCACGGCGATAACCGATGATGAAAAACCACAGTCCGAGAAGGCAAAAGAGCGTTGTGCCGCCCAGCACATAGGCCATTGTAGCATCGATTGGTTGGGTAACGACAAACAGCACGACCGACAACAGCCAGAACCAGAAATGGCTGAAGATATGAGCCATGACGTAAAGGATGACCGACGAGGAGGCCCGCTCGGCCCCGATGTACGGCCGCAGCTCCATGATGCGATACGGTTCGCCGCCCATAAGACCTCCCGGCGTGGCGTAATTGAGGGCGAAGCCCGAGACAGTAATCTTGTAAAGCCACCAAAATGGCACACTTGTGCGACCGTCAGAATTGATTATCAGATACCAGGACACGGTATTGATGACATACAGCAATCCCCATAACGCCACGACGGCCGGAAATCTGATGCCGACAGCCACGAGTCCGCTCCGGGCGGTAGAAAAGTCAAGTTGCGTCAGCATGATGGCAAACGCAACTATTCCGAATGCGAAGAAGAGGTTTCTCCACTTACTCTTCATGCTGCTTCACTTTCTCGCGCGGAGCGTTGTCATGCCTTTTGGGTTGAACGGTGAAACGCGCTTTGTCGCTCTCATCGCGTTTCTCGTGATAGAGTTTCTTCAGAGGATTGGCCAACGGAATATCATAGTTGGTGCGGTTGCGGAAAATATCGATGGCCGCATAGATGGCATGGCGCAACATATTCTCGTCCGCTTTGCCCTGTCCGGCGATGTCAAATCCGGCAGTCGTTGTGGGAGAGGTGCACACAAGCGGCAGTCCGGCAATATGATTGAAACCGCAGCCGCAGGAGATGGTGTCAAACGGGATGTTGCACTGATCGTCATACATCGTCACCACACCGTCAAAGGCATCGTAGCGCGCCATACCGAAGAAGGTCTTAGCCTGATACGGTCCGAACACCAGCACACCGTTCTCCGACAGTTCGTCTATGGCCGGTATGATCTGAGTCTTCTCCTCCTCTCCGGCCGCATCGGGATTGAGTGCTATCACGGCAATGCGCGGATTGGAGAGTCGGAAATCGCGTCTGAGGCTCTCGCTCATCACCTTTATTATATCCGACAGAGATTCTTTGGTAATCTTGGACGACACATTCTTGATCTGCAGACCATTGGTGACCGACGCCATGCGCAGACATTCGCCCACGAGCATGTTCACGGCCTTAGCATCGTTTCCGATACTTGTCTCCACATATTCGGTCAGTCCGCCAAACTTGATATGCCCGTCCTGCATATTGTTATCGTCGACAGGACACGACACAAGCACATCAAAACAGCCCTTGCGAAAATCGGTCATCGCCCTGTCGAGAGCTTTCACGGCAGCCGCGCCCGACTCTTGTGTAGGCACACCCAGCTCCACCTTCACCTCGTCATCAAAGCAGGCGAGCATGTTGACACGTCCGTCACACGCCTCTAAGGCATCGTTGATGATGCTGAAATTGGCCGGCATGTTGAGCGCCTTGCGATGGTATGCAGCCACTTTGGGCGACCCATACACGATGGGCGTACACAGTTCGAGCATCTGGGGCTCTGCAAAGGTTTTAAAAATTAGTTCATATCCGATACCGTTGGTATCTCCGTGCGTTATGGCAACGCGTATTTTTCTATTGTCCATAAAACAAATAATTATATAGTATTTCTATTGTTTGTTTTCGTTGTTCTTTGCCTTGTTCTTCTCCTTATGTGCCGTGCTCAGCAGTCCGCAAGCCGCAAAGATGTCCTGCCCGCGACTGGCACGGATGGTGGAAAACACGCCGTGGGCGGTGAGATAGTTGCGAAAGGTCTCCATCGTCGATTCGTCCGTCGATGGCAGATCCACCCCGGGTATCTTGTGAAAACGTATCAGATTGACTCGGCACGAGAGCCCTTTGGTCAATCGTATGATTGCTTTGGCGTGCTGCATCGTATCGTTCAGACCGCCGAAGAGGATATACTCGAACGACAGTCGGCGCTGATGGGCAAAGTCATAATCGCGCAGCAGGTCCACCACCTCGCTGATGGGCATGGCCTTCTCGGCCGGCATCAGTTCGGCGCGCTGTTCGTGCAAGGGAGAGTGCATGCTGATGGCCATGTGGCATTCGCTCTCGTCGAGAAAACGTTTGAGCTTGGATTTCAGTCCCACACTGCTCACCGTGATACGCTTGGGACTCCATGCGTAACCGTAATCGGAGGTCAGCACCTCTGTGGCACGAAGCACATTGTCGAGATTGTCCATCGGTTCGCCCTGCCCCATGAAGACGATATTGGTGAGCGTATCGGCCTCGGGCAGCGAGTAAATCTGATTGAGGATGTCGGCCGCAGTGAGATTTCCTTCGAATCCCTGTTTGCCAGTCTGGCAGAACAAGCAGTTCATCTTGCATCCCACCTGTGACGAGACACAAAGCGTGGCTCTGTCTTTGTCGGGGATATAAACCGTCTCCACACATTTGCCGGCGGCTGTCGGGAAGAGATATTTTATCGTTCCGTCGATCGACCGTTGGCACTCCACGGACGGCATGCAGCCCACGGTGTACTCTGCCTTGAGCTTTTCGCGGTTAGGCTTGGATATGTTCGACATTTCGTCGATGTCGCGCACATGCTGCGAATATATCCATTTGCATATCTGCCCGCCGGTGAATGCCGGCATGCCGAGCTTTGTGGCGATGCCTTTCAGGTCGGCGAGCGTCATTCCCAACAAAGGTTTTTTATCTTGTGTCATTGCTTTGTGTCTTTTGAAATGCAAAGATAAGAATTTAAAATGGAAGTTCTGCCCAACTCGATACAAAAGGTACAAATATGCCTGACTACCATTGCTCAATGGGCGTACCATTCATGGCAAAGGATGGTCGATACCTTTAATATTCATGATTGTCGTACGTCCATTCATCATCCACATGGAAAGCGAAGCTGCGTCCGTCGCCGGGCGACTCGCCGAAGAATACTCCCGAGTAGCGGGTGATTCTGTTTTTCTCTACCGGCACATTCGCGAACTCGCGCTCCAAGACCACATTGTCCTCACCATCGAGAGCCGACACCTTCATCTCCAGCACCTTCTTGTCGGCATGTGGGAAGGTGTACACATCGTATTGCGAGGCGGCATCGTGGGCCGATGCGGGCACGTCGCGCAGTTCGGTCTGCCTCGAATTCACACATCCGCAACCCGT
This sequence comes from uncultured Prevotella sp., assembly GCA_905202125.1. GTDB lineage: Bacteria > Bacteroidota > Bacteroidia > Bacteroidales > Bacteroidaceae > Prevotella. The sequence goes on along the minus strand of CAJKQX010000018.1, from coordinate 27,574 downwards.
CACGGCATCAAAGGTGCTGCTGCCGCCGGTGTAGTAGAATTTCATCTGCTTGACCTCCGCTGGCGTTTTATCCTCCACCACGAGGCGGAACATGGCCACGGCGCGCTTAAGTTCGAGGTCATAAGAGGCATTGCCGTCAACCGTGAAGAGGCCATAATAATAAAAGGTGTCTGTCACCTTGTTGTCCTTGAACTTGATTTCCTCGGGCTTACTGATTGTGGCCGCGCCTGCACCATTGTGGGCGATGACCACGAGACGATATGTTCCGGGTTGCAGTACCACCGATATCGTGCCGAAATCCTTTGTATCTGCCGACTGATTGACGCTCTTGATCTTGTCGTCACCGTCGAATATGGCAAGACTGATGCGCGTACACACCTCATCCACACCCACCTTACTGCGCGCTTTGTCGGGTGCGTCATCAAACGCGGTGAGCTCCACATTACTGACGCCGAACACTATTTTGGCGCCGTCGTCCGTCTCTGTTTTATCATCGGGAGAACCGTCTTCACCCATAGGTTTCTCACATGCTGAAAACAGCAAGGTCATCATCAAAGCAATGAAAAATAAGGATTTAGTGTGCCACATGTCTTTTCGGTTTTTAGTTGTTAATGATTCGGTTTCTCGGCAACATAGATACGTAGCGGTCGATAAAGGGCTGTCATATCAGTCACTGATTGACGCAAAAGTAATAAAAAAAGCCGAACGGACGTGCAGACATGGCGATAAAAGAGCAAATTATCTATAAATTGTCCGAATCGATACCGTACTTTGTCCTCACGGTATGGTTCTTTCGGGTCTCCCGACGTATGGCATTATTGATGTCCCATGCCTCTTGGTTGACGTATGGACGCTTGTGGTCGAGGTGCAGGACGATGGCACTGTAACGTATCTGTCGGGCCCGCAGACCGTTGTTGAAGAGCCGTTCGCCCATCTCGCGGTCCTCGCCCCCATACCTCATACGCCGGTCGAAACCGTTCACCGCAATGATATCCTCTCGCCATGTGCTGCTGTTCATGCCGTTCCATGTGGCGCGTGTGGGTGTCACCATGTTCATGAACGAGGCGAAGAAGCGATTGCCAAACAGTTTGGTGCACTTGAACGTGCATTTCAATCCCATCGTCCTCAGCCATCCCAGACGGAACGCCCGTCCCGAGGAGATATCCTCGCGGGTCAGGGTGCGACTGATGTCCATCGGCAGTTTGAAATACCCTCCGCTGAGGATACAGCCCTTGCGGGCCATCCGCTCGTGCACAGAGAGGAAATCATGACGCGGCACACAGTCCTGATCGGTGAACACGAGATAGTCGGCCGTGGCGGCCTTGATGGCCTTGTTGAGTATCTTGGTCTTGCGGAAACCGTCGTCCTCATGCCACACATGCTTTATGGGCAACCATTGCGCGTAGCGCTCCAACAACAAGCGCGTATCGTCCGTCGACCCATCGTCGGCCACTATTATCTCGTCGGCCTGTCGGTCCTGTGCCATATATCCCCACAAGGTCTTCTCCAGCCATTGCGGATTGTTGTAAGTAGATATGATTACTCCTATTGTCATTGTTGTGTTTTGAGTGTATGAAACAAGCGTTTGCGACATAGCAGTGATATCTAAAGCTCAAGTTGGAAATAAATGCCATGTTTCTTGCGGAATCTGGTCCAGAAGCGCTCGCGCACCTTAAGCGAGTACTCCACGGCCTCATCCACATCGTAATGCCGGCATCGTGCATACTCCTCTATCATCATTATGAAGAAGCGTTTTGGCCCCCACAGACGTTTGAAATTGTCACATCCCCGCCTCATGCCTACCTTGCCGAAATACATGCGGTTGGTATCGACAAGCGAGAAACGGAATGTGCCGTCGGCCGTCTGTCGATACAGGATGTTGCCGGGCGAATAGTCCATGTGCATCACCTGCTTGTCATGCATATCGGCGGTGAACCGAGCGAAGGCCGCAGCCAGTGTCTCATAGGTACCCTCGGGCGCATCGCCCACATCGAACATCCTGTGTTCGTAGGGACAATGCAGACTCACAAAATAGCTGAAACCGATGATGCCACAATGTCTTTCCTCAATGTAGGCTATCGGTTCGGGCGTATCGATGCCCTTTGCCAACAGTTTTTGCGGGTAGATGTATGCCCTCACACCTTTAGGCAGCCTTATTCCCAACGAATAGACATACTTGTTGATTCCCCCCGGAGTATGATATCGCTTCACGTTTATCTCCGTACCCTGTGGCGTGGTGATTTTCTTTATGCAGTTGCGATCCTCGTACACCGTCACACCTACAGTCCCGAAAATGTCGGGCAGGGTCTCGATATAGCTTCTTAGATTTTCGTATTTAGGATTGAGAATTATTTTTCGCTTCATTTACATCATTTGTTTTATTATGTTGCCATCAGTATGGATGCTGTGCAGAAGAAGCATTCCGGTCAATGCGTTTCGTCGATATTGTCATCGCCTTTGTAATCTCGGTAAGGATGGTCCATATCCAGATAATGGAAATTATGCTGAAACTCGGTGCCTGCGGGCGGCGGAGTCATGTAGTCGCCATACATTTTTGTGAGCAGAGCATCGGCCTTCTCTACGCCCAGGAGTGTGCGTCCCTCGAAGTAATAAGGCGTCGGTGTGCCGTAAATATCGCGGTCCACGATGCTTTTATATCCGTCGTCGAAGCACAACACCTTACGACTGGTGTAGAAATCATATTTGGTCTGCATGCGGCGTATGCTCTTTTGCAATCCCTGCGGTGTAAACAGTCGGCGGCACAACAGAGGCAGCCAACAGCTCGGTCCGTGTCCGTGACGGTAGGGGTCGCGACAGGTGAAATAGAGCAACTTGCACAGATGCTTGTAGTGCAAGGTATGCAATCGCTGCGCCAGACGTCCGTCGGGCATGCCGTCGACAGGAAAAACGTCAACATACACACCGCCGAGATATTTCAGGTGAGCATGTTCGATGAGCGTGGTCTCCGCATCCTGTATCTTGGCAAAGGGTTGGGGGTAATAGTCGTTGTGCTCGGCGCATATCAGTTCGTAGCGTTTGGGCAACCACTCATCGGCATGTTCGATGAGCTTGTCGTAGTCGCTGTGGGGCATACACACATCGGCATCATCGTCCCAGGGAATGAATCCTTTGTGGCGCACGGCTCCGAGCATGGTGCCGCCCAGAAGATAATACCTCAGGTTGTGTGCCCTGCAAGTCTCGTCGATGGCCGATAATATATCGAGCATCTTTCCATGCAATTGGTTCAAATCGTAATTTGCCATCTCACATTATTATAATTGGTCAATGCCGACCCAACGCCGGGCAGATAATGTCATGTATTAACAATTGGGCTACGCGGTGGGCTTCGTCCAGCGGCACGTTCTTTGGTATGTCCACATCGAAACGGTCTTTGACCTTAGCCAGCAGTTCGTCGGTGTAGACAATACATCCTTCGGCCACATTCCCGATACCGTCCAGATAGATCGAACGGCGGTTGGCCTCGGTCATCTCGTCCATAGTGAAATCGTTGCAGAAATATCCGCGACATGCGTCGGCCGTGCCATCGATGATGAAAGGATAGCCACCGATATGTCCGTCGACGCCCGGCGTATGGATTTTCACTTTGCTTTTATTGCGTATCGCACTCAATATCGCGCAGATAATGTCAAAATTGCTCGATGCGTTCATCATGTTTCGCTTCTGGTCGGTGGGCATGGCTATCCTGCAGGCAGCCAGCATCTCGCGGCGGTCTACAACCTGTTCGTGGCCACACACACGCACCTTGAGCGGTAGCGCGACGCCCTCGTCGTGTCCCTCCTTGCTTATCACCACATCGTGGAAATGGCTTGCCGCGAGCGTAATGTCGATATCATTCGGGTTGGCTATGTCATACTTTTGCTGCACGTAGAATTTCATTCTCGGGATGAGATGATTGAGATTGCCGCTACCGAAATCGAACCAGTCCATGCCGGCCGACTTGAGCCAGGGTATGACAGCGTCGGAATAGGACGTGTTGATGCTTATGGCGTCGCACCCGCTGTTGCGATAAGCCTCCATGATATTCTTGCCGAGCATCACCGACAGCGGTGTCCAGATGCCGTAGGCCCGGAGGTTTGACCACGAGATGGAACCGTATTTCAGTCCGGCATACAGTCGACTGCTGTTGACGATAAAATCGGGCCGATGCTCGCTGAGCACCTTCTCGATGGAGCGCACATCAGTGAAATCACAGTCGGAGACGATGACTATCTCGCTCAGCAACTGTCGGCGGATGCAGGCGGCGGTTCGAATGATGTTGACGTCCTGCTCCATTTTCTCCTTGTTGCGGCCCACGACCAACAGTCGCAGTTGTGCATCGGCCAGCGACACGAGATAGTCCAGCAGGTAACACCCCACGCTGCCAAGTCCGAAGATGGCGATGGTGACCTTGTCGCCGCCATCGATTTTCTGTCGGAGGATATTCAGTTTTTGATCAAGTGTTTTCATATTCACATTATGTTAATGGCCCGTCGATAGTCGGCCACGGTGTTGCAGTTGACCCAATCCATAACCTTCACCACGGTCATCTCTGTCAATTGTTTATTGCCGAAATATCCCTGCACCACCTCAAGATTGGTGCCTTGCATCCGAGCAGGAGTGAGATTGCAGCACAGACGTCTGAGAGTGGCCATATCGCGGAATTTCCACATCTGCGCCGAATTGTAGATGGCGAGAAACGGTTCGTTGATTTCCAGACACGAGTGATGTGTGTCGTAGATGTAATGCGGATGATTGCCGGCATCGATATAGAAGGCCACGGCCTTGTCGGAGGTGATGGGGTCGGCATTGACAGTCACCACATCGACAGGCGACAGTATCACCTCGGAGACGCTGTCGGGATGGAAAAACAAGTCGCCCTCGACAAATATCAGTTCGGTGGCATCTTTGCTTGCAGCCTCGATGCCTTTGAGCAGACTGTAACAAGAGCCGTAGTCGTGATAATGATTGTTTTCCACCAGTTTCACCTTGTCGGCGTAACGGCCGGCATGCTCACCGACAAACCGGCACAGGTCATCGTACATATATCCGCCGACAATGACAATTTCGTCTACCAGCGGAGCGATGGCCTCCATCTGTCTCATCAACAGCGAGTCGGCCGGAGACGTCTCATAGTAGATGCACTTGAGTGTTTTCTTGTCCAAGTCGGCATTGAATCGGCTCGACATGCCGGCCACGGTAATAACAACACTTCTCATTGTTCGATGGATTTAACACACATATCAAGTCCTTCGTCCAGGCTCACCACGGGTGCCCACCCTGTCGAGCGGCGTATCTTGTCGGTGTTGAGCAACCGGCGCTCGGGGTCGGAGTCACGATGACCCTCGAATCGTATCACGGGATTGACCACACCCATCTTGGAGGCAATCGTGTGCACGAGGTCCACGATTGTTATCTCCTCATCGGTGGCCACGTTGTACACTGTACCGTCCAGCGCCTTGTCTGTATTGATAAGAGCGAGCACTGATCGGCAACTGTCGATGTTGTGCAGGAATGTGCGACGATTCTTCTTCGAGTTGTCGAGCAGTGTGACACTGCCCGTGTCGAGCAGCGAATTGATGATATGCGGGATGATATGCTTGGCAAAGCGTTCGTGTTTGCTGTACACATTGGCAAAGCGTATGGAGCAGCCCATGATGCGTCCCTTGTCCACGGCGTCCTTGATGAAGAACTCGGTGAGGAGCTTGCCCACGGCATAACTGGTGCGCTGGCTGTGTTCGGCCGTTGCCAGCACGAGAAAATCGTCCTCTCTCACACCGCCGTTGGCATTCCACGACTGCATGGAGTAGACCTCCGATGTGGAACAGTTGATATAAGTGTCGGCACCGACCTCGATGGCCTGATTGAGAAACGAGCGCATAGAGAGCACATTGGTCTCGAAGGTGTGCTCCACCTCATAGAAATGTTCGGTGTGCACCACGGCGGCACAGTTGACGTAGACCGTGCGTGAGTAGCCGGCGCGCACGGCACGTACCTCAGTCATGAGACGCGCCATCATGTCGGCATCGTTGATGTCGTATTCGTGGAAGACGAAACGATTATTGTCGAGAATATCACGTACGGTGTCGATTGAACTTGCGAAGAAATTGTCGAAACCGATGACCATACTGTTTTCTTCGGTTTTCAGGATGAGTCGGGCCAGTTCGTTGCCTGTCATGCCCGTCACACCGCTGATGACATATAAATTACCCATTGTATTTTAGTTTTTATATTCCGTTTTTGAGTCTTTGCTTGTAAAATATATCGATCGACTTGGTGTCATACAACCGTTGTTCGGCCTCGATGTCGTAGCTCACGCATTTGTGTGCGTACTCTCCGGTGAGGGTGTCGAGCAGACCATACTGAGCCAGAGGATTGTGATTGCGCGGCTGTCCCACCGACCCGGGGTTGATGAACACGGTGCGTCGTTTGTTGCGGTAGGCGGGATTGTCGGCCGGCAGAAAATGCTCGAGATACATCGGCACGTGGGAATGGCCCGCGAGCACGTAGTCGAACTGACCGTAGTCGGGCTTGGCAAGTTCATCGAGGGTCATCTTGCCCCAGAAACAATCGTCGAGGGTGCCGTGGACGAAAAGAAAACGCCGGCCGTCGATGGTTAGAGTCTGTCGTCCGCAACGGTTCATCCGGGTGGAGATATAATCCATGTTGTCACCCGTGAGCAGCCGGCGTGTATATTCCGGCACACGCCGTCCACGCTCGGTGGCGAAGCGGTCCATGCACTCACCCGTGAGCGAGAGCTCGTGATTGCCCCACAGATTGATGATGATTCTGTCCTCGAGAGCACGTATGCGCTCCACCACCTCGTTGGGTCGCGGACCATAATTTATCAAGTCGCCGAGCACCGCCACAGCGTCATAACCGCCGGTTGCGTCGAGATTGTCGAGCACAGCATTCAGAGCTGTATAGTTGGCGTGGATATCCGAGAGTATGGCCAGTATCATCGGTCGTCACGATTAAGAAAATCCATCAGAGCCGCCTTGTTCTCTTGCGGCGTGGTGGTGGGTCGTCCGAGGTCCTCGCGAGCCCCTTTCTTCACCTTCACCTCGAGCAGCAGCGGTGCATCATTGTCGGTGAGCGAGTCGAGAGTGAGGCGCAGGTCGTCGGCATTGTCCACGCTGATGACCGTCTTGTAACCACAGGCCGACGCTATCTCGGGGATATCGATATGGAGTCCCACGGTGGGTTGACCTCCCACGGAGTCGTGTGCGCCATTATTGAACACCACATGATAGTAATTGGCGGGAGCCATATCGGCCGTGATGGCCAGCGCCCCCATGTGCATGATGGTGGCTCCGTCGCCATCAAAACAGTAGACATTGCGGTCGGGCTTGCTCAAGGCAATGCCCAAGGCTATCTGCGATGCGTGTCCCATAGAGCCCACGGTGAGGAAATCGCGGCAATGAGCGCCGTCGGCACTCTCGCGATATTCGAACAGCTCACGCGATATTTTGCCGGTAGTGGACACCACGACGGCCTTATCGTCCATAGATGCAGCCACCATGCGCACGGCTTCCTCGCGCTCCATCGTGCACACATCGGCCGGGGCGTGGAGCAACTTATATGAATCGAATGTGCCCTTGCGCACCACGAGGGCGTAAGGCTTGCCGGTGGCCGACATATAGTCGATGGCCGTGGCGAGCTGTGCTTCGAGCGTCTGTTCGTCGTTGGTGAGGATGTCGTGGCGGATGTCCATTGCGTCGAGCAACGATAGGGTCACCTTGCCCTGTTTGACATGCTGGGGTTCGTCGTGCACTCCCGGTTCGCCGCGCCATCCCACGATGAGCAGCACGGGTATGCGATACACATCCTCATCCATGAGCGAGAGCAGCGGGTTGACGGTGTTGCCCAGACCCGAGTTTTGCATATACACCACGGGTATGCCGCCCGTGGCCAGATGGTAGCCGGCGGCAAGGCCTATGGCCCCACCCTCATTGGCGGCGATGATATGGTCGCGACGGTCGGAATGGTCGGTGATGTAGGCACACAGATTTTTGAGCAGAGAATCGGGCACACCGGTGTAGAAACGGATGCCGCGGTCGCTAAGCAGGGTGTAGAAAAGCGATGGACGTATCATTGTGATTGTGAGTTTTATTTGGTTCCCGGGATAAGTTCGAGTATCTCCTTGATAGGCATGCAGAGGTCGTTGGCGTCGGACGAGCGGTGGTTTTCGAGTATCGACTGTGCCACCTTGACCATAGCGGGATAGGCTGCACGCAACATGTGGTTGGCATAGATCACCACATTGACTCCCCACTCGCTCAGTTCCTCCTCGCGGATGTGGTTGTAGGTGGTGGGCACGACAACTATCGGCACATACGGATGGCGCTCACGGAAGCGCAGGCAGAACTCCTTGATGTCCTCGCCGCTCTTGTCCTTGCTGTGTATCATGATGCCGTCGGCGCCTGCGTCCACATAGGCGAAGCAACGCTCGAGAGCGTCATCGATGGGTTTGCCGGCGATGATGCTCTCGCAGCGGGCAATAATCATGAAATCGGATGTGACCTGTGCCTCCTTGCCCACACGTATCTTGTGGCAGAAGCCCTCGATGGTGTCTTGTGTCTGGATGGCATCCGTGCCGAAGAGTGAGTTTTTCTTGAGTCCCACCTTGTCCTCTATGATGATGGCGGAGATGCCGTTGCGTTCGAGGGTGCGCACAGCAAACTGGAAATGCTCGGGTTTGCCACCGGTGTCGCCATCGTAGATAATAGGTTTGGTGGTGCACTCAAGGATGTTGGTGAGGTCCTGCATGCGGGTGGTCAGGTCGACGGCTTCGATGTCTGGCTTGCCTTTGGATGTGGAGTCGGTGAGCGAACTCGACCACATGCCGTCGAACGAGTCGACACTTGATCCCTTGTCCACCTCGATATTCTCACATATCAGCCCCGACAGTCCGTCGTGCACTTCGAGAATGCGCACCACGGGTTTAGCCTCGATGAGACGGCGCAGCGTCTTCAGACGCACGTCGGGAGTGGTACCTATGGCCTTGATATCCTTGTTGAGCGATGATGAGTTGATGCCCTGCGTGTAGGGTATCTCGATGACCTGTCCGCCATGCTCGGCCATCACGTCGAAGGCCTCGCGGCGCAGTTCGCGGTCGGGTCCGTTCTGCCAGTCGTCGCCGTGTATCATGTAGTCGGGCTTGAAACGGCGGAGATTGGGAGCATAGCTCCACTCGTCTTGAGGCACCACGGCGGACACTCCTTTGATGTTCTCGACCACCTTTTTGCGCTGGTCGTAAGTGAGATAGGGCAGACGCTTGTGGGTGGCGATGGCTTTGTCGGTGAACAAACCGATGATGAGATCGCCATATTTGGCCCCTTCGTTGATGATATTTATCAGGCCCGGATGCATGATGTCTGCTACCATGCCCAGATATACGGTCTTGTTGCTCATATTGGGATATTTGATTGTCTGTTCCAAAAATATTGTCGCCCGCGGCTCCACGAACAGTTACGCCGGAAGCCGGCCGCGAATTTAAATCCTGCAAATATACACATTATTTTCTTGATACGGCGAAAAGTGGCAAAGAATATTAGCTGCTGCGTGTCACATCAACGCGTGGTGAAGGAGATTTGGAGTTGAACAGTATGTGCTATCCGGCATGATTGCTAATCACAAGGCAGAGGGCAGGATGTACATGAAGGTGGGAATTGGGAGAATGAGAAAATTGAGTGTTAATATACATTAATTCGATATCGCTATATCTTAAAATCCAAATCAAAAAATCGAAAATCCTTGCGTTATTTTGAAAAATAAATTTCCTCGGCGTAAATACGCGAAAAATGGCGATTTCGCACAAACCATTGATACATAAAGAGTTGACTGTTTTGAATCTCAATCGAGATATCCCGAATTTCCAAAAGGGGCCCTTTTGGCATGCGAAAGGGGCTCTTTCGGAGTGCAAAAGAGCCCCTTTCAGGATGCAACTTGGGCACTTTTGAACGGAAAAAAGGGTTGATATTTGCACACGCAGATATGCTTTTGTGCAAAAATAGGAACGATTTTGACAACTCGAGATTACAAAATCGACCTCACGAATTTCTATTTCGTGAAAAATGAAATGTTAAATCAATAACAACGAAATGTTAAATAATGTATTCAAGAGAGTGTCATTTTCACGTAAATACATTAAAAAATGTAAGACCGCAAACTCTTGCGGCCGCAATCAATCCATAACACACGTCATTGGTAATATCTCCCTTGCGGCAGCAAAAGTTTGCGATCCTACACCATACAAAAAAACGTGCAGGACCGCCGAATAAAAAAAAATTGAATGATCACCACTCGTAATTGTAGTCGAAACGGATTTCGGCCACATGCTCGTCCATGTGTTCGCAGTGTTGCCAACGTTCACGGATGGCGGCACGGAAATTGTTGATTACAGCAAGCATATCGTCCGGCAGATAAGAGAGTGCTTCTTTTTTGATGTGCTCAGGTATATCCCATATAGCCTCGGCCATGCCGCCCACTATGGCTCCGAGGGTATCGGCATCGGCACCGAGACTGACGGCACGGCGGATGGCATCCTCAAAGCCGTTGCTACGTAGGAGGATCTCCAACGCTACGGGTACGGTGCCCTGACATGTCTCGTCGAAACGATTGCGCGCCCGCTCGTAGTCTACACGAAACTCATCACCCTGCGAATAGAGCGAGATGGAGCGGCGGAGGGCCTCGGCCGTCTCCTTCCCGGTGAGCGGACGCCCGGTCTCACGGCGTTTCATGAGAATCTGATGGATGGCTATGGCCACTGCGCGCGCACCCTTGATGCCTTCGGGATGGTTGTGCGTACATTCGGCGGTGGCAGACGCCTCACGTGCCACATCGACAAGCTCCTGAAACCACCACCCCACCGGACTTACACGCATGGCACTGCCATTGCCAAACGAACCATAGGGCCGGGGGTTCTTGCTCTTGAGCCAACGGTCGAATCCGACGCCGTAAGCACCCATGGGATGGGGATAGCGATAGCCCCAGAGGCGAAGACTCTCGCCGTAGTCGGTACCAGTGAGTAGGGCATCGGCGATGGCTATGGTGCAGATGGTGTCGTCGGTAAACGAACAATCGTCTGCAAACATTGTGAAATTATAATCGTTGGTAGGTAGAAATTCGAAACGCGACCCAACGATGTCGCCGATAATTGCTCCTAACATAATGTTGAGGTTTTAAAGAGTTTAGGTACTAATGACATTTACATCTCAAAATTAAACAATATTGTTGACAAATCAAAATAATATCACTGAAATAATAATAAAAATTCGTTAAATAAGACAATTCCATATCAAATGTGCGATTTGGGTTTAAGGGCCAAAAACACAGGAGATATAATGTAAGCGGGCTTGGTGGTTACAATTTTTGCTTTTGGCACAAAAAAAAATGAATACAGGCGGATAGTAACAACTCATCCGTCTGTATTCATCCGATTGTCCTCAGGTATCCATTCCTTTCATGGAACATCTGGAGTACCAAGTGGAGCTGGAGGGAGTCGAACCCTCGTCCAAACAGGGAAACCATACGCTTTCTACACGCTTATTCCGGACTTCGATTTTCGAGATGCGGCAAGGACCCGGACCACCAACCTCATCCTTATCCTCTGAAATTCATCGTGCAATCGAGGCCTCACACGACTATTTCCGATTTAACAGCACCACCATGTCGGAACACTTCGGAACAACAGTTTCCGGGTGATGTCTCGTCCCACCGCCTGGCAGCGGGATTAAGCCGATAATCTACTGTACTTCGATTAGGCAGCGAGAGCGTAATTGTTTTCGCCAGATAAATTTTTGACCGCTGAGATTATGGAGCCAACAGACGAAGCTCCGCGTGCTTACATACCATTTCAACCCGCTGTCAAATCCAGTCAACCCCATGACTTTCTTTATTTCATTTGCAAATATAATGCCATTCGGCGAAATCTGCAAATATTTGGGCAAATAATAAAATATTTTGTAGTATCTTTGCAACAAAATGCCGTTTGGGCAGTTATATATTAGGTATGAAGCCTCTGCCCCGTATCGTCATGGTCGACGGAAACGGCCTGTAAGTAGGTTCATGACAAGGGGCATGAACATTCAGACATGCCGCGCCGCAGCAGGCTGCAAGGCAGAAACAATGGAAAAATCTAAATATGAATATGAAAAAATACGCTCTTTTGATTCTTTTGGCACTGTGCTCCATCAGCATCTTTGCCCAATCATCAATGACAGACTCGCAGGTAATGAATTTCATCGTGACGGAGCATCAGAAAGGTTCGTCACAACAACAAATAGTAACGAAGCTGATGCAGAACGGAGTGGACATCAACCAGATACGCCGCGTCAGATCGATGTACGAGAAGATGAAAAACGGCTCAGGCGGTGCCACCGGCACAGCCGAAAACGCGGGAAAAGACAGGACACGCAAAAACAACTCTGACTACAACCGCGGCAAAAGCAAAGACGAGATAGCCCGACAAACAAGACAATACACAGCCGACGAAGGCCTGAACGCAGGCAAATATTCGAACTACCGGATGCAACGCGAAAGAAACAGCAGAAACACTTACGATGAATATGATGCCGATTTCCTGTCGATGCAGGACGAGTTGAACGACTGGATGCCGCAGGACACGGCCATGATGTACAAACAGCTGATAGAGAAACTGAGCCGTGACAAGAAGAAGGTATTCGGACGGGATATATTCAACAGAAACGACCTCACGTTCGAACCGAACATGAACATAGCCACACCACAGAACTACGTTCTCGGCCCCGGCGACGCCGTGTTTGTGGATGTGTATGGAGCATCACAAAAGTCGGTTGAGACGACAGTGACGCCCGATGGATACATCAACATCGAAGGGTTCGGACCGATACAGGTGAGCGGCATGACTGTGGCACAGGCCAATGCTCGTGTAAAAAGCCAGTTGGGACAACGATACAACAGCAGCCAGATAAAACTGACCGTGGGACAGACACGCACCATCACAGTGAATGTCATGGGTGAGGTGATGGTGCCGGGCACATACACGCTGTCGGCGTTCGCCACCGTTTTCCACGCCCTGTACATGGCAGGAGGCATAAACGACCTCGGAACATTGCGTAACATCAAAGTGTACAGAAACGGCAAAATCATAAGCTCGGTGGACATCTACGACTACATCCTCAATGGCAAGATGACGGGCAACGTCCGACTGACCGACAATGACGTAATCGTGGTGGGCGCATACGACTGTCTGGTCAACATCACCGGAAAAGTGAAACGTCCGATGTTCTACGAGATGAAAAAGAGCGAGAGTCTCTCATCCCTGCTGCGCTACGCAGGAGGATTCGCCGGCGATGCCTACACCAAGACCGTGCGCGTGAACCGCAAGAACGGCAAACAATATTCGATATACAACGTCAACGAGTTTGACATGAGCTCGTTCCGTATGGCCGACGACGATTCGGTAAGCGTTGACTCGGTCATCGCGCGATATGAGAACATGGTGGAGATCAAAGGTGCCGTATTCCGTCCGGGCATGTATCAGGTGGGCGATGACATCAACAGTGTGAGAACACTTGTGGAAGCCGCCGAGGGAGTGACCGAATACGCCTTCACTCCGCACGCCATAATCCACAGACTGAGAAAAGACAGACGTCTGGAAGTGATACAGGTGGACATCGACGGCATCATGTCGGGCAAAGTGGCAGACATACCTCTACAAAACGAGGACGTGCTTTTCATCCCGACCAAGCAGGATGTACAGGAAGAACAGACCATAACGATATCCGGAGAGGTGCAATTCCCGGGCACATACAAATACGCCGAAAACGAGACACTGGAGGATTTCGTGCTCCAGGCGGGCGGATTGAAAGACATCGCATCGACGGTGAGAGTGGACGTGTCGCGTAGAATAACCGACCCTAAAGCAATAACCACCGACTCGATACTGGCACGCACATACACCTTCGCACTCAAAGACGGTTTTGTGATTGACGGTACTCCGGGATTCATACTTGCTCCGTTTGACGAGGTGAACGTGCGCAAGAGCCCGGGCTCCGAACTGTTGCAGAACGTATCGATAGAGGGCGAGGTGATGTTTGCCGGTGATTACACGCTGTCGAAACGCAACCTGCGTCTGAGCGACCTGGTCAAAGCGGCCGGCGGCCCCAACGCCATGGCCTACATCGCCGGCGCACGCCTTGAGCGAAAGACAAGCGAATCGGAACGCGCACGTATGGAACAGGTGCTCAAAATGGCACAGGAGCAGCAACAGCGCAACCTGATGCAGATGGCTTCAAGCAGCAACAACCCATCGGCTCTGACCCAGGTGGCACAACAGAATCAAAGGAACGAGATGTCCAAATTCCAGATTCCGGCAACCTACCCCGTCGGTATCTATCTCGACAAAGCCATCAAGAATCCCGGCAGCGAGGACGACATCATACTGCGCGAAGGCGACAAGCTCGTCATCCCGCAATACAACGGAACAGTGAAGATCAACGGCGCGGTGATGCACACCAACACCGTAGGATACGTGCCGGGCAAAAAACTGAGCTACTACATCGACCAGGCCGGCGGATTCAGCCGCGAAGCCAAAAAACGCGACACATACATATTATATATGAACGGTACTCTTGCGAAAGTATCGCACAACGCCAAGATACTGCCCGGCTGCGAGATATTCGTTCCGACGAAAGCTCAAAACAGAATGTCAATAGCCGAGAAGATATCCATGGGTACAGGATTCGCAAGCATAGCAACGATGATAGCCACGCTGGCCAACTTGCTGAAGTAAGAATTTAGGTACGTAATATCTAAAATGCGCGTAAAATTAGAACTACCGTGTCTAATTTTACGCGCATTTTAGATACAGAAGGGTTAAAATACGGCAATATTGTTTGTTTCTTATATATAAAAAGCGTATCTTTGTAGCATGAAAGCAAGGTACTACAATAAGACAATAAAAGAGAAGTCTCAAAGCAAATGGGGCAGAATCTTGGTCATAACGGGTGCAAGGCAGACCGGTAAGACAACTCTTATAAAGAATTCATTGCCGGAATATTCATACATTTCTATTGAAGACCCTCAAATGCGCTCGCAATATAAAGGATTGACAGCGCAACAATGGTATGCTTTCTATCCAAAAGCGACTCTTGATGAAATTCAAAAAGAGCCTCAGTTGATGGAAAGTATAAAATCAGTATACGACCAATATGATGATGCGCGTTATGCCTTGTTGGGCTCAAGTCAGTTGCTTCTGATGAAACAAGTGAAAGAAAGCCTTGCAGGAAGATGTATAATTACAAGTCTTTATCCTTTAACATTGCCAGAACTCGAAACCGATTCGTGGGATGCGGAAGTAAATGATTCTCCATTACAAACAATGCTCAAAAGCGGTGTGCTGCCGTGCTTCTATCCAAGTTTGGCAATGGATTCGAATATGGCGGTTAAACAGAAAGCATGGGAACACTTAACGGCATTCGGTGGTTATCCCGCTGTTTCCGGTGCCATGACAGATGATGATAGATGGCTTTGGCTGAGCACATACGTGAAAACTTATTTGGAAAGAGATGTCAGAGACCTTGTAACGATGAAAGAATTGGAGCCATTCGTCAAAATGCAACAATTAATTGCGCTACAAACAGGATGTTTGTTAAACGCATCATCCATAGGAACGCATATCGGTGTTTCATATAAGACCGTTCAAAGATATTTGCAATATCTGGAAATGAGCTATCAAACCATTACCCTGCAGTCTTGGGAACGTAACATCGGAAAACGGTTGATAAAGTCTCCAAAAATCCACTATATAGATAATGGCGTACTTAGAGCTGTATTGAATAAGCGAGGCGTGATGACCGGTAACGAATTTGAAAGTATGGTGATAGCTGAAATATACAAACAGGTAAAGCAAACAGAACTTCCTGTTAGCTTTTTTCATTTGAGAACTTCCGATGGCAAAGATATTGACTTGTTATTAGAAACAGAGGCAGGCTACTATGCTTTCGAGATAAAACAGACCGACCATGTGATAAAGTCTGACGCCAGGCATCTCGCTTCCTTAGCAGACATTCTCGACAAACCAATACTGCATAGTTTTGTATTGTCAAACGACCATACTACCCAACAATTTGGACCAGATATTACGGCTGTAAATGTAATACAGTTTCTTGGATAAGAATGTATTTTACATCAATACAATATTAATTATTGTTTTAATTGCCTCAATGCAATGCAATATATTTTAATAAGATGCGTTACTTTAGAAATATGATAGACAAACCAATATGGAAAATAACATAGAAAATAATACAGAGAAAAAAGATAAGGACGTGATAGACCTTGGTTTGATAGCCAAGAGATTGTGGGTAAAGAAAAAGGTATTTCTCATAATGTGGCCCATTGTGGCTGTTCTTTCCGTGCTGTGGGTTATTCCACAGCCTCGCTACTACACGTGCAGCGTATCTTTGGCGCCAGAGACCGTAGGCAATGGTACAACCGGAGGACTTGCCGGACTTGCAAGTAACTTCGGTATAGACATTGTCGGAGGCGGTACGGATGCCATTTATCCATTATTATATCCCGATTTGTTAGAAAGTAACGAGTTTATAGCAAAGTTGGTTACTGCGCAGGTTACCACTATTGATGACAACATACACACAGACTACTATACATATTTGAAAAAATATCAGAAGAATAATTGGCTCACCGCGCCTTTCAAGAAGATGAGCAAGTCTGTGGGGGCTATATTTGCCAAACCTGAACCGGCTGGGAAGCCAGTCAAAGTGAACGAACTAAACCCTTTTAAGTTAGATAAAAAAGACTATGAACTGTTTGAGGCGATAAAACAGAAAATTTCCGCTTCGGTAGACAAGAAGACAGATGTAGTAACAATCACCGTACAGGACCAAGACCCACTCATCTGCGCCACAATGGCAGACACAACACGTCAGCGTTTGCAGGAATTCATTATAGAATACCGCACACGCAAAGCACGTCTTGACGTGCAGCACTATCAGCAATTAGCAGACAGTGCCAAGGTGGAATATAACAAATCGATAGCCAAATACAGCGAATATTGCGATGCCAATCAGGATGTGCTGTTGCAGACAGCTATCTCAGAGCGTGACAAATTGGAAAGCGATATGCAACTGAAATACAACACATACACAGCCCTTTGTACCCAGCTCGAGATGATGAAAGCAAAACTTCAGGAGCGCACACCGGCATTCACCACCCTGAAAGCAACGTCTGTACCGGTGAAACCCGCCGGTCCGAAACGGATGCTATTTGTCGCAATTATGCTTATTTTTTCGACATTTATTGCAGCTATATATATATTAAAACAGGATATTAGTAGTGCTATTGCAGAATTGAAATGAGTATAAAATGAAATTAAAGAAGTCTGCCTTTACAAAATTAATTAATTTCATTATATTTATCTCAACTATAATACTCTTCTTTATATTTGAGAAGGAAGAAATGTATCAGAATCTTTTGGGTGACTCCGAAGGATATTCAGCAGTTTTACTAAATCCGACTCTTTTATTATTAAATATATTGCTAATAATATATTGTATATATGGCCGTTGGTCTGGTAATAAATTATTTTTACTACTGTTTATCCTCGAAATATATAATATGTTTATAGCATCAATCTGGGGACCAAAAGAAAACGCCAGTGTATTAAAAACAGTTATCTTTGTTATGCGAGTTATAATGCCATTTCTTTTATGTCATTTTATGTATAATGCTACATTACGGATATCAAAGCGGTTCATTCTTGTTACATTAGGTGTAACAATAGCTTTGTTGGCATTATTCTATATGCAGGCATTTACGCATATAATGCGTTATTTGCTTCTTGAAGATTATAGAGGAGGTGGAACTTATCTTTTTCTAATGATGCTTCCTTTCGCAATGCTTTTCCCAAACAAATGGATAAGAATATTTTATATATTTGCCATGTTGCTTATAATTTTGTCTTCAATGAAACGTGGAGCGGCACTGTCTGCTCTTTTGGGACTTTTCGCATACTATATTGTCAATACAATAGTCAACGGAAAAGGATTAACTACAAAGAAGATAATCGTGATTGTTTCTGGCTTATTCGTTATTATCGTGGGCTTTATAGTCTTTGACACAATGACAGGAGGCATTATTATAGAGCGTTTTGCAAATATCAGTGAAGACGGAGGTTCAAACCGTAATGTGATATACCCAGTGGTAATAAGTATGATAGAGGAATCGGATGTGTTCAATATTATGCTTGGCCATGGCTGGAATTCTGTTTTAGCAGATTCTCCCTTTCAAATATCTGCGCATAATGACTACCTAGAACTGCTTTATGATTGTGGTATATTTTCTTTTTTTCTTTTTATTGTTCTTGTTTTATATTCATGGCGTTATGCTTTTCTTCTGATTAAGGCAAAAAAAAGTACTGCGGCAGCTTTTTCTGCATGTTGCGTTATTTTCCTAATAAATTCAATGGTATCACATATACACCTATATACATGGTATTTTTCTGCAATTTGTCTATTTTGGGGGTATTGTATAGGCATAGAACGCAAGGAATGGCCAAATAAAGAATTGTTGACAAGAGAAAGTCTTGTTGAATCATCCTCTTTTAGGTAATATTAGGAAATGATTTCCCATTAAAATGAAACTCTTCGGAAAAAAAATAAATATAACAGGCAATTCTACGATAATAATACGTAATGTATATTGGTCGCTTTTAAGCAAGATAGCCAATCTTGTAAGTGGGCTATTGGTTGGTATACTTGTTGCACGCTATCTTGGACCGGAACAGTTCGGACTGATGAATTATGTCGTAAGTTATGTAAGTATCTTTCTAATTTTTGCAACTTTTGGCTTAGATAACATAGAAATACGAGAAGAAAGCAAAGCACCAAAACTTAGAGATAAAATTTTGGGAACAACCTTTTGGCTTCGCATGATTCTTTCAGTAATGACAATACTACTTATTATAATAACGGCATTAATAAGCGAAACCGACAACTATACTATTTCCCTTATAGTATTATACGCACTTAGTGTAATTTTTTCCGCTTTTGATGTAATAAGGAATCACTTTACATCACTTGTGAAAAATGAGTATGTGGCACAAGTGAGTATTGCGAGAACCATTGTAGCATGTATTATAAAACTTGCATTAGTTTATTACAATGCATCTTTGGTGTGGTTTATAGGGACACTTACATTTGAGACATTCTTCCAAGCTCAAGGATTCTATGTCGCATATAAAAAAATCATAGGTAATATTAGCACATGGACATTTGATAAAAGTATTGCAAAGATTATGCTTCAACAATCTTTTCCGTTAATGCTTTCCGGAGCTGCAGCCTATATATTCCTAAGAATAGATCAAATAATGATTGGCAAAATGATAAACAACATATCAGTAGGATATTTTGCCGTAGCATCTAAAATAGTTGAAATATCATTATTTTTACCTACTATTGTCATACAGACGATATCGCCAATACTTATAAGAATCAAGACAAATAAGCCAAAGGAAATATACAAGCAAAGTTGCCAACAAGTACTAAATATCAGCGTATGGCTGAGTTTCATATTATCAATATTTACAGTCATATTTGCATATCCTGCAATTAGGATATTCGGTATAGAATACCTACCAGCAGTTTTTCCTTTACAATTATTGGCATTTAAAACAATCGGTACGACGCTAAATGTTATATCAGGCCAAATATTAATTATTGACAATAAGCAAAAATACTTTATATTAAGGAGCGTTAGCGGTTGTTTGGCTTGCATAATTCTTAATTACTTAGTAATTCCGCATTATGGTATAGCTGGGGTATGCATTATTGCAAGTGTAACACAATTAATTGCAGGGTGGATAATTCATTTCTTTATCCCACAATACAGATATGTGTTTAAAATGCAATCTCGTTCTCTTTTATATGGGTGGAGAGATATCAGAAATATCTTTCGGGGCAAGATTTATTTTCTAAATGTTAATTTTTAATATATCAAACATGATTACTACTATAAAAAAATATATTTGTATGTTTTTCCCATTTATAGTAAAATGGTATAGCCAGTGGGAACATCGTCAAAAGAGGATAAGTAAAGGTAACGACTACCCTGATAAGACATTTTATATTATTGGATGTAATGATACTAATGGCGGACTTTTTTGGCTAATTAATAAGGTCTTGATGCATATAGCCTATGCCAATGATAATAATTATATTCCAGTTGTTGACTTACAAAACTATAAAACGCAATATACTTGTGATGAAACTTATGGTATCATAAATGTATGGGAACTTTTCTTTAAACAACCAGCAGGAGTATCCCTTTCTGATATTGCTCATGCGAAAAACATTATAATCAACAGACAGGAGCCAGCTCCAATGAAAAAATATTTGATGGGACAAAGTTCTTTTTATGATTGTCCACATAAAATTATGTTTTATAAAAATCTTTTTAATGAATACATACATTTTAATAAAAAGACAGAGGAATATCTGAATAATGTCAAGAGAGAAATCATTGGTGACCGTACAAATATTATAGGCGTCTTGTGCCGTGGTACTGATTATGTATTATTGCGACCCAAGGGACATCCAATACAGCCTTCGCCATCACAAGTGATAAATGACGTAAAAGAACTAATGAACTTATACGACTCTCATTATGTTTTTCTTGCAACTGAAGATGCTGATATACTGAAACAATTTCAAGATACTTTTGGCGAAGGACTGCTTTTTATAAATCAGCCAAGAATCTATAAAAAAGATATAAATGCGAACGAAATGCTTTCAGAAACGAAACAAAGACTTATGACAAAGACAGATTCGTGGTTGTCTGGTGTACAATATTTAGCAGCAATATGGCTATTGACTCAATGTGACCATTTTATAGGAGGGCGTACAGGAGGAACAAAGGGTGTATTACTCATGTCAAAAGGTTTTATATCCGAAAAAATTTATAATTTAGGAATGTATTAATTTTATTGTTATTAATTATGAAAATAGGACTTCTCGCATACCACTCTGCCATTAATTTCGGCGCAACGCTACAGTTGCTCTCCACATATTCTTATCTTAAAAACCACGGGCACGAACCTGTGGTGATAAATTGGGTTGCGCCAGACCTCGAGACATCATACCAAGCAATAGCCTCGACATCCCAGCGTCAGGGACATATAGCCCTGCGACAAACAATATGGAAAGAGACCGCACTGTGCCACACGGACGAGGATGTGGCTGATGCAATCCGGCAAGAAGGCATCGAGGCCGTCATCATCGGTAGTGACGCTGTTTGTCAGCATCACACCAAGCGCGAGCGCACCGTCTTTCCGTGCCGCAAAATCATAGCCGTGGAACCGGCCACAAGTGACCGATTGTTTCCCAACCCATTTTGGGCTACATGGAACACACTCTTAGACCGACCCATCCCTGTCTGTCTACTGTCCGCATCAAGCCAGGACTCACAATACAGGTACTTCTCAAAATCGCTTTGCCGCAAGATGACGGATTGCATAAAACAATACAAATATGCCTCCGTGCGCGATATATGGACACAAGAGATGTTTGTCCATATCACAAAAGGCACTGTCATACCTCCGGTGACACCTGACCCCGTATTCGCATTCAACATAAACGCCGCCTCACTTATTCCAAACAAAGAAGACATACTTCACCGTTTCTCTTTGCCCGAACGATACATGCTCATATCATTTATAAATGACAGCATTGTCTCTCAATCGTGGCTCAACACGTTCCAATTGTTGGCAGAAAGTGAAGGCTTTTGTTGCGTAAAACTACCTTTCTCGCAATCGGAAGGTTTCGGACATTTGACGAAAGAGATACCGTTACCGCTATCGCCCGTGGACTGGTTCGCACTGATAAAATATTCCGCCGGATATATAGGCAATAATATGCACCCCATTGTCAGTGCAATACACAACGGCGTGCCATTCTTCAGTTTCGACAACTACGGACTGAAACGCCTTAACGGCCTTGTTGTCTCCGACCGTTCTTCAAAGATAAAGCATATACTACATTCTGCCGGTCTGTCGGATTTTAGGGTGAGCTGCATATCCAAGACTTTCAAAGCTCCTACTCCCGAGTTTGTGTATGAACGTGTCAGACGTTTTCCCTCGAATAAAGCTAAAGCCTTTGCCGACGAATACTACAACAAGTACTGCGACATGATGGACCGTATTCTGAAAAGCATGACCACCGTCAGATAAGAAAAACAGCAAGGATTATGGGAACAGCAAGAAAAACAGCATTCGTGACCGAGGCTTTTCTCGGAAGCATACTACCCCTCGCCCGTCAGTATTGCCGCAACGGATATGCGGTTGACATCTACTACCTACGCGACTCCATCAATGAACCTGAGGGATGCGAATGTACCTACACCCCCTCACATAACGGACTTGCCCCCCTGCCCGACGCCGCCCTTGAGGGAATCAGACGTTTCATAGGAGGAAATGGAGGTCTCCTTAACATTATACTTGTACCGTTGCCGCGTCCTTTCCATTCGGTCCCATTGTTGCGACAGATAGCCTCATTACGCATAACTCGGGCCATAAAAGGCATTGCCGCACACATTGACCGACAGGGATATGAAATGGTCAACATCGTGGCAAACTACGACATGATGCGTTTCACAGATTTCTTGCGATACATCAAAACCAAAACCATTCTCTCACTGCACGAGGTATGGAATCATGCTAATCCATCGCCCGAGCCTTCGCGGCTTCTTGCCTGTGCCTTCAGGCAGCGCACTCCAATAGTGGTGTATTCAAAAAAATCATTGGGTGACATACGCCACATCAAAGGTGTGGAAATGTCGAGGGTGCGCTTTATTCCGTTCGGACTGTTCGACTCTTACGGCAGCATCACCCCCGTGAAGATAGATAACCTTCCTACCAAATATTTCCTCTTCTACGGATACATACTCCCCTACAAGGGACTTGACGTTCTCGCTGAAGCGGTGAAACTATTAGGCGACAAGTTGCATGATTATAAGATAATAATCGCCGGGCGCGGCTCCGACCCGGTGTTGGATGCTGTCACAAACGACAATCGCTACCTACTCTTGCGCCGGTTCATATCCAACAATGAGATGCCTGAGCTCATAGGCCGTGCCGAGGCAGTGGTATGCCCATACCACACCATGTCGCAAAGCGGCATACCGCAGACCAGTTTCGTATTCCGCACTCCGGTCATTGCCTCCGACCTCGATGGTTTCAAGGAGATAGTGACACCAGACAATGGTATGTTGTTCACTGTCGACAATGCCCAGGCACTTGCCGACTGCATGGAAAAGTATATCAACAATAAGCAGAAACGTGTGGAACAGGCTGAAAATATAGCAAAATTCTACACACTACATCCACAATTCTCCTGGACTGAAATTTTCAAACAATACAAGACAATATAAAAAGCGAACAATTGCAGACAAAAGAACAAAGTAGGCCTTCGATACACAATATTATGCAGACATACGCCGTTATTTACATAAAAACGACATAATGCCTATCAAAATAGCAACCATCATAACTTGCTTCAACCGCAAAGACAAGACCATCAGATGTCTGAATTGTCTGTTTGCGTCGATCGACAAATACAATGAAAAGAAACGTGACAGCCAAATTCAATTGGCAATATACCTCACCGACGATGGCTGCACCGACGGCACGGCAGACGCCGTGCGTGAGGTGTGCAAACATCATGAACTGCACATCATCAAGGGCAACGGACAATGCTTTTGGGCCGGAGGCATGCGCATGGCTTGGCGCCAGGCCATGCACGACCGCCATGACTGGGATTTCTATCTGCTCCTCAATGACGATACATTTATGTATCCCGACTGCATGATGACCCTTATCCACACCCACGACCATTGCGTCAGGACATACGGAAAGCCCGGAATTTACAGCGGAATAACATGCGATACCGCCAACACGAACATCATCACATACGGCGGATACGTGTGGACCAATTATTTTCTCGGACTTGACCGTATATTACAACCGTCGGGAGAGCCACAGCAATGCGACAAGGCCAACTCCAACATCATGCTCGTGAGCCGACGCGTGGTGGAGACGATGGGCATCTTCTACGAAGGTTTCGTTCATGGCGCGGCCGACTACGACTATTCCATGCAGGCCCGCAAGAAAGGTTTTCCCGTGCTCGTCACCGGGAAGACTTGCGGATGTTGTGATTACGACCATAACTCACATACGCAGATAAAGGAAAAACTCTTGACTATGAATCTGCGCCAAAGAAAAGAATATTTCAATCATCCACTTCATTCCAACCATGACGTAATGTTACACAAAAGGCGCAATATGCCACAAAGATATGTCTTGGGATATATCGGCAGATTTTTGAACTTGTATGTTCCGAAACTATATTATTTCGTTTCGGACATAAGAAACAAATGATATCTTTGTTAAAACACACAGCACAACCAATCCATTCGTAGACAGGTGATTATGAGAATAAACTTTGTAATGAACTCTATAAGTGATGCCCATGCTAACAAACGAATCAACGAGTTTGTCAGCAAAGGACATGACGTGAAGGTTTTCGGATTTGAACGAGACAAAAACGTAAGATTCAATAATGAAGCCATTGTGATTGGAAGATTTTCAAACACATTGAATTATAGGAAACGTATCGGAATATATATAAACGGACTGCGCAAGCTGTTCAAAGTGCATGCGAACGACGATTGTATCTGGTTTTACCAAGGACTTGACGTAGCTTTTTTCGCATTCTTATTGAATAAGAACAAGAATTACATATATGAAGAATGCGACCTTGTTCATACAAACATACGCAACAAGATGATACGCTTTCTGTTTGAAAAGATAGACAAACAGATAATAAAACATTCATACAAAACCATTATGACGTCCGAGGGTTTCTTAATGTATCATTACGGCGCTATTGACAATGTCCCCAAAAACATAGTTGTCATACCAAACAAATTACCTAAAGATATTGCACAAATAAAAGAATCGCCCAAAGTGCCGTTCGACAACAAAAGAATAAAATTTGCTTTTGTCGGAGGATTGCGCTATCGGACCCTATTGAGTATTGCAGACATTATCACCAGGAACTATCCAAATCACGAATTTCATTTTTATGGATTTGTGTCACCCATTATTCCCGAAAAAGATTTACCCAAACGTGCCAACATCTTTTATCATGGAGCGTATAAAAGCCCGGACGACTTACCCTCGATATATTCAAATGTAGATGTTCTGATATCCACTTACGACATAAAAAGTGAAAATGTACGTTATGCAGAACCAAACAAATTATACGAGGCCATTTACTTCAAATGTCCGATAATCGTAAGCGATGATACATTTTTGGCAGACAAAGTGAGACGTATGGGCATAGGATACGCTGTGAACGCTTTTGACGAAAAAGAAGTGAAGGCATTGGTTGGAGAAATAGAGAACTCATGGGCTGAAAAAATGGACAACCTGTACAAGATAGACAAAAATGAAGCCATTGACGACAACAACGAAAAACTAATAATAAAATCATGAAAAAAATAATGCTTGTATTTGGAACAAGACCCGAAGCCATTAAAATGGCCCCATTGGTGAAATCGTTCCAAAGTAAGAATGATATATTCGAGACAATTGTATGCGTTACAGGTCAGCACCGGGAAATGCTTGACCAGGTGCTTGACATCTTTGGTATCACTCCCGACTTTGACCTTGACATAATGAAACAGGGACAAGATTTGTACGACATCACATCGAAAGTTCTTTTAGGTATGAGAGACGTTTTGAAACAATGCCGTCCAGATTTGCTTTTCGTACATGGCGATACTACTACAAGTACAGCGGCTGCGTTAGCCGCTTTCTATCAGCAGATACCGGTGGTACATATTGAAGCCGGACTGCGAACCGGAAATATTTACAGCCCGTGGCCTGAAGAAATGAACCGCCAAATTACGGGACGCATAGCAACTCTTCATTTTTCTCCAACGTCTTTAAGCCAACACAACTTGACAAAGGAGAACATCAATGCAAACAATATCTTCGTCACCGGCAATACCGTAATCGACGCTTTACTGTGGGTAACAGAGAAAATAAAAAGCGACAAGACACTTGCAGCATCATTAAATGAGGAACTTAAGGTATGCGGATACGATACGGCACGTTTGGACAATGGCGACAGAAAATTAATACTTATAACGGGACATCGCAGAGAAAACTTTGGCGATGGTTTCATCAACATCTGCAATGCTATAAAGACTCTTTCCGAGAAATATCCCGAAGCGGATTTTGTATATCCCATGCATCTCAACCCCAATGTCAGAAAACCGATACATGCTGTGTTCGGACAGAATTTGTCACAATATGCCAATCTGTTTTTCATCGAGCCGTTGGAATACCTGTCATTTGTATTTTTAATGGAAAAATCATCCATCGTACTTACCGACAGCGGTGGCATACAGGAAGAGGCTCCGGGATTAGGCAAACCTGTATTGGTGATGCGTGACACGACAGAACGACCGGAAGCATTGGACGCAGGAACCGTAAAACTGGTCGGGACAGACTACGACAAAATCGTAAATGAGATTTCAACTCTGATTGATGACAGCAATGCTTACAACGTCATGAGCAAAGCCACCAACCCTTACGGAGACGGCATGGCATGCAATAGGATTGTAAACACAATCCAACAATATTTCATGAAATAATAGCTCATTCAACCATCAAGTACCAAAAACTAATGTGTTTAAAACACAAACTCGTTGATTGTCACACTACTGCAATTACATCCAAGCATGATTCTCAACGTATTCGTTTCGTCACGCGCGATTTTCCGTGCTTTATTTCTTGTATAATAACATCATATCGACAGACAATAAAATCAGAGCGAGATTGGAATTTATCGGATTTTATACTTACCTTTACAATGTCAAAAGTCAATCAAATTGCATAACTAAGAATGGAAAAGTCGTATATCTTATATAAGGGGTATGGGTGGGCAGTTCGATTTTTGAAGATAAATTGTCTGAACATCAGTGTGACAAGTTGCTAAGTGAAGGGGGATTCCTCGTACGCAATGTCTTTGATTTTGACCGCGACACGCCCTCCTCTTTTTGGTATGTCATTAAAGACTCTTTCGGTGGAATGGAAGAACTGTCAGCAAAGATGAGAAATCAGATTCGCCGCAGTTTCAAAACATGCGACATAAGAATGGTCTCTAAAGAGGAAATGCTCTCGGATGGATATACGAGATGAACCGTCACTATCTGGAAAATCGCAAACTTAAGTTTGTCAGCGACGGCGCACGTTCCATCACCAACCATTCGAACATACAACCGTTCCTGATTGACAAATTCAAGTTTCGTAAGGCATATTGCAATATCAGACTCACTTACAAATGGTAGTTTGGCCTTGCAGTCAAGGTTCTGTATCCTTTTCGAAGAATCATTCCGAGCAGAAAAGTTGTCAGTATTCTGAACATGGAAGCCATGCAACGCGGAGAATTATAGAGTATACGTGAGTTCGGGATAAGAAAAGTGTGATAAAAGTTGGTAATCTCGCGAATAT
>CAJKQX010000017.1 GCA_905202125.1 uncultured Prevotella sp. | reverse complement strand
ATAAAATAACATCTTTTTCGAAAGAGCAAGCCATTTTTAAATGAAAGAGCCGTGTCTCTGAGGTTAGTTTTTGTCGCATTTGGTTGCATAACTCGGATTTTTTTTATACCTTTGTTGGTGCAAAGATAATAATAATTTTTTGATAGTAAAGCAATACTTTCTATAAAAGTTACAAAAACTTTGTTGATGTCTCACCTAAAACGGGCAAAAGATATGGCAAACCTCAAGCTAATCAAGGAATTGGCGCAAATAAAGGGCATGACGATTGAAGAACTTGCCGCCAAAGCAGAAGTAAGCACTCAGGCCATACATTTGATGGGTCGGAGTGGCAAGACCAAAATGGAAACGTTCGAGAAGATAGCCGCTATCTTGGAAGTGCCTCCGTATGTGTTCTTCGACAGCAACTTCGATGTAAGGTTGTTCCGTGACTATGTGGTAAGGGGACATCACAATCCCACTTCTTTTTTTGGTCCCATCTATAACGGTGGCGATGCTCCATTCTCGGCAAAGGATAGCGAGGCAGATTCTAAAGCCGTAAAGAAAATGGAGGAAGCACAAAAAAAGAATGAGGAGTTGATTAAGGCGAAGGACGAAACCATCAGTGTACTGCAAAAGCAGGTCGATGATTTACTCGCCGACAAGTCGGAGATGCGCTCGGAGCTTCAGGCATTAAAGGCTGAAAATGCGGAGTTGAGAACGCGATTAAATGGAAAATAGAAAATCTGCAAGCAAATCTGCAAGCACATAAAATAACATAGTATTAACTCTCTGAGAGAGAGTCGTTTGGGTTTGGCAAACAGAGTTCTGAAAATCCTTGTGTCACTGGTTCGATTCCCGTTGGCACCACAGCAAACGACTTAGGTGAAAATCTAAGTCGTTTTTCGTTAGGTAGAATTTCATCGCCAAATCATTGGTAATCAACAACGTCGGTTCCGATGGTACGGATATTTTTGTGAAGGCGATGGTCAACATCATGCTCATCAATGTGTTCAAGAAGAAGGCCGCACACAAGAGTGGCGATTTCATAGTGCATTGTTTGGGCAAGGGGCGTTCTTGTTTTTTAATACCCCGAGACATCGAAACCCGCCTTAAGCAAGGCTCATCGAAAAGATATGATGATCAGTATCTGCGTTTTAAGAATCTTCGGTCAGACGTCGATGAGTTGCAACAATTGATAGATTTGATACATCGCGAGCGCAAGGGCTACGATCAGGAAGGGTACATACATAATCCTTTTTTATAAAATAATCGTATTTTCATATCTGCCATCTCAAGATGTATTGCAAATAAATTTCCCTTGCGGCAGCAATAGGTTGCGCCGCAAGGGAAATACAATGTTTGGTTTTATACAATCGTCGGATATCCTACCAACGGATGTCCACCTTGATGCCCTCGGGACTGTTGTCGAAATTGAGCAACAGAGTCTTGCTGGCCTTGTCCCATTGCGGAGCCACCGGTTTGCCGTCCACCGTTACCTGCTTGGGCTTGGCCGGTAGCAACACGCGCATCACGTTCACCGTGTTGACAGGGCTTTTGGATGTGAAGGAGTAGGAGTTGGCCGTGCGCTGCTCGTCATACTGACGCGAGGCCGCTGCGAGCACCTGCGGCCGTTGCTTGTCCTCCACGCGATTGACATTGTAGAGGAATGCCTGTTTGCCCGGCTCCACCATCTTGGTGCGCACCACGGGCAGAGTGTTGTCGAAGAGGTCGATGTAGCAACCCTTGAATACGTAGGGTTTGTCCGACACCACGTTCTCGTCGATGACGCTGCACAGGTCGTAGTTGCCGCGAGAGAGCACGAACGAGTTCTTGAACTCCAGTTTGCCGGCTTTTGCGTCCTGCTCGTAAGCTTGTCTTACGATGTCGATGAGCTTGCTGTCGCCATTCTCCTGCATGACAAACTCTTTGGGGTCCTGACGTATCACATACACCACGCCCTTGCCGGCAGTGTATCTGCCCTCTTTGGCCTGTCGGTCGATACCCAGTGTCTCAAACAGTTGCTCGGACGGAGCGCCATAGTTGTTGCCATGCTGATTCCACCATTCCATCACACGCTGATAGGGGTCGTTGTCGCGGGCCGAATAGATGAGCACACCGCCATCCTTCACCCACTGTGCTATATTGTCGTTGGAGGTTTGCTCCATCGGTTTCATGTTCGAGTAGGAGAGCAGCAGCACCTTTGTGTTGGTCCATGTGTCTTCATACCCCGTGTTCTCCAGATGCACGATGTTGACTGGCACACCGCGTTTGAGCAGCGGCAGAGCCTCACCGTAGAAATTGCTCAGCTGCGGGTCGTCATAGTTCTCCACCGGCTGCGGCGAACGCTGGAACATGAGACTGTTGGACATAGCGATGCTGATGCCCTGTGTGCCGCTCACCTGATTGGTTGAGGCCGGCACGTCGTTGAGCGCATTGATCATCACTTGCATCTGTGTGGCGTAGAAGGGAGGGATATGGATCTTCTTCTTGCTTGTGGCGCTCTCGTTGTAGAGTCCCTCATATATGCGGTCGGGCCACGGCATCACCTCGTAGTTGTCTATCTGCGGCCACATCAGTTCGGCCGTGTAAGTGGCCTGATAGTTCTGTTTGTAGTCGCTCCAGTCGCGGGCGCGGTCCTCTATGGGGTCGGTGAGGAAGAACATCTTGCGGTGGGTGGGTCTTGTCATCGACTCCATGCAGCCATATTCGAGATAAGCCGTCTCGAAGACACGCTCTTTGGCCTTGCCGTTGAAATAGTTGGGCTCGCGCGATGTGCCTGTCCACACCTGTGCTATGTATCCGTCGCAACTCTTCATCGAGGCCAGACTCGCTTCGGGCGATACAATCTGCCACTGAGAGTAGTTCAAGAGAGAGTGTGTCGGCACGTAGCAGCGCACGTCCATGCCCTTGCCCTGACCGTATGCCTTCGCATACTTGAACGACTCGTCCAGCGCACGGTAATAGAGATGATACTTCAGTTTGTTGCTCAGATACGTGTTCTCGGCGCTCTCGTGTTGCGGACGCCACGGGAATCCGTAGTATTCCTTCCATTCCCTCTTGAAGGCCTCACTGTATCCGGCCCTTGCCCAAAACTCGGGCTCTTCAAGGAAGATGGCGTCTATGCCCTCATCTATGACGGGCTTGATATGCCGCTGTTGGAAATACTCGATGTAGTTGAGCGACGGCACGATGTAGGGTATCAGATGTCCATGCCAGATGGTGTCGCCCCTCATTGTCTTCTGACCTTCATCAAGATGCCACTTGCCATCCCACTTGCCCGTGAAATAGTCTTTGTACTCGCCCCATGCGATTCCCGTCATGTAATGGGCGTGATAACCGCGGTCGCGCCATGATTTCACACGATCCTTGAACGTGATGTTGCGATAATCGTTGCATCCATACACCATCACAAGGTCCGAGCGGATGTCGGTCACGGGTTTCCATTGACCCGATGTCTGGAACGTTGTTTTTTCCCTCGTCGTCTGTGCCATACCGGCAGTACACGACAACAAGAGCAATAGTAAGAAATTGATTCTTTTCATAATAAGCCTGGTTTAAAGCTGATAATACATTATTGTAAGACAAAGGTACGAATAATATTGAATAATACACTCTCTTTTTCCTTTTTTCACTTGCATTATTTATAGGATCCGTAGCAGGACGTTCTATGAATAATGCAGGTTCAATGACCGACAGATATCAAAAGGTAGGAATTTCACTATCTGTTTATTTTTATATGACACAAAAATCGCTATCTTTGCATACCGGCTGATGATACAAGCCCCCGACAAGTTGGCACAATCATCTTTATACTGACAATGAAGAATTTCTAAATAATAAAAAAACAATCGAAAAAACAAACACAACTTATGATCACAATCTCCAATCCGATACTCAGCGTCAGCATATCCGAGCACGGCGCCGAACTGCAAAGCATCCGCAAGGACGGTAAGGAATATCTGTGGCAGGGCGACGGGCGTTTCTGGGGTCGCCGCTCGCCTGTCTTGTTCCCGTTCGTGGGACGTGTGTGGAACAATGTGTACCGCCATGAGGGCACGGTCTATGAGATGGGGCAGCACGGGTTTGCCCGTGACATGGACTTTAATCTTGTATCTGCTGATGCAGATGCGGCCGCTTTTGTGCTTGAGAGCACACCCGAGACACTTATGAAATATCCCTTCCCGTTCCGCCTTCGGATAGACTATCGTCTCGACGGCAACGCCATCACTGTGGGCTGGCACGTGGAAAACACGGGTACCTGTGACCTTCATTTCCAGATAGGTGCCCATCCGGCGTTCTATTTTCCCGAGCTCGACCTCTCTACGGATGCCCGCGGCTATTTCGCCTTCGACCGCAGCGAGGGCCTGGAGTATATCTCGCCCGCGGAGAAGGGGTGCACATCGCCCGAACGTCATGTGCTCGATGTGGATGTTGACGGACTCATGCAGGTGGACGTTCACACGTTCGACTGCGACACATATATCTTCGACAACCATCAGTTGAGCAAGGTCTCTCTGCTCGACAAGTCGCGCCGCCCCTACGTCTCGCTGGAGTTTGACGCGCCGCTGGTGGCCCTCTGGTCGCCCACGAAGACGCATCCCGACTGTCCCTTTGTATGTATCGAACCGTGGTACGGTCGTTGTGACACTGTGGGATACGAAGGAGATCTGGAGCATCGCGAGTGGATGCAGCATCTCAAGGCAGGCCGGACGTTCGACGCCCGATACAAGATAATATTGTAAGATATCGCGAACTGCAATCCCGATATCAAACCCTCAATTTAGTACAGGGCCTTTGTACTGTTAGTACAGGGTTCATGTACGGTCAGTACAAAGCCTCTGTACCGACAGTACAAAGGCTTTGTACTAAATCTGTATTTTTACACCCATCCTACACTATTCCCCCGGCCGGCGCCTCGAAGGTTGCACAAAGCTACATCAAATGTGCTACATTAAGTGCGAAAATGTAGTTTAATTCTGTGTTTTCTTATTAATCTGAAATAATTATACGACAAATTATAACAAATTGTTTTGTTTCTCGCAAAATCTGAGTATCTTTGCACAATCATTTCAGAGACAGCATGTGGGACCGTCCGCACATCGGGCGGCCACCTTATATTATATAATAAAAAGAAATCAGGATGAAAATTCAATTGAGAAGCGCAGTATGTACCGAGGGACGCCGAATGGCGGGAGCGAGAGCCCTATGGGTGGCTGCCGGTATGAAACACGAACATTTCGGTAGGCCCGTGATAGCCATTGTCAACTCTTTCACTCAGTTTGTGCCGGGACATACTCATCTACACGAGATAGGACAGATAGTAAAACGAGAGATAGAAAGCATGGGATGCTATGCGGCCGAGTTCAACACCATAGCCATCGATGACGGCATAGCGATGGGTCACGACGGCATGCTCTACTCTCTGCCCTCGCGTGACATCATCGCCGACTCTGTGGAATACATGGTCAACGCCCACAAGGCCGACGCCATGATCTGCATATCCAATTGCGACAAAGTGACGCCGGGTATGCTTATGGCAGCCATGCGTCTCAACATACCGGCCGTGTTCTGCTCGGGCGGACCGATGGAGGCAGGACGATGGCGCGGCGAGAACGCCGACCTCATCACGGCTATGGTCAAAGGCGCCGACCCGTCGGTGAGCGATGACGATATGCAGAGTCTCGAGCGATGCGCCTGCCCCGGATGCGGTAGTTGCTCGGGTATGTTCACCGCCAACTCGATGAACTCGCTCACGGAGGCCATCGGTCTCTCGCTGCCGGGCAACGGTACGATACTCGCCACACACGAAAACCGCATCCGGCTCTTCCGTGACGCGGCCCGACTCATCGTCAACAACGCCTTGGCCTACTACGAGCAGGGCGACGAGAGCGTCTTGCCGCGCAGCATAGCCACACGCTCTGCCTTCCTCAACGCCATGACGCTCGATATCGCAATGGGCGGAAGCACCAACACCGTGCTCCATCTCTTGGCCGTAGCTCAGGAGGGTGAGGTGGATTTCACGATGAAGGATATCGACGCGCTGAGCCGCCGTGTGCCCTGTCTGTGCATGCTCTCGCCCAACACCCGCAAATACAGTGTGCAGGAGTGCAACCGCGCCGGAGGCATACTCGGCATATTGGGCGAGCTCAACAAGGGCGGACTCATAGACAATACGGCCATACGCGTGGACGGACTGACTCTGGCCGAGGCCATAGCTAAATACGACATCACAGCCGACAACATCGATCCGGAGGCCGACAGGATATACCACAGTGCGCCGGGCGGAAGGTTCTCTACCGCGATGGGCAGTCAGAACACGAGATGGGAAAGCCTCGACACCGACCGCGAGGGAGGATGCATACGCAGCCTTGACCATGCCTACACCAAAGACGGCGGACTGGCCGTGCTCTTCGGCAACATCGCTCAGGACGGATGCGTGGTCAAGACGGCGGGCGTGGACCCGTCTATCTGGACGTTCAGCGGACCGGCACGGGTGTACGACTCGCAAGAGGCGGCGTGTGAGGCCATACTCGGCGGTGATGTGAAGAAGGGCGACTGTGTGGTCATCACCCATGAAGGTCCGAAGGGCGGACCGGGCATGCAGGAGATGCTCTATCCCACGTCCTACATCAAGAGTATGCACCTCGGCACGGAGTGCGCGCTCATCACCGACGGCCGTTTCTCGGGTGGCACAAGCGGACTGAGCATCGGACATATCTCGCCTGAGGCGGCCGCCGGGGGCAATATCGGCAAGATTGTGGACGGAGACATCATTGAAATCGACATCCCCAACCGCAGTATCAACGTGAGACTGTCGGCCGACGAACTCGCCTCGCGGCCCCAGCGACCGCTGCAGAGGGTGCGCCACGTGAGCAAGGCGCTCAGGGCCTATGCCAACAGTGTGAGCTCGGCCGACAAGGGCGGAGTGAGAATCATAGATTAATACATCGTGCGACCGAGGGTCCGGGCGACACGCGGCCGCATATATACAAGACATAACATCAGAACAAAATGCCAGAACAGATCATAACAGGAGCCGAAGCGCTCATGCGTTCGCTCAAGGCCGAAGGCGTGAAGACGATTTTCGGTTATCCCGGTGGAGCCATCATGCCTGTCTACGATGCGCTTTACGACTACGCCACGGGCGATGAAAAATCCTTTGAACATATACTCGTGCGCCACGAACAGGCCGCAGCTCATGCCGCCGAGGGCTATGCCCGCGTGAGCGGAGAGGTGGGCGTGTGTATCGTGACAAGCGGACCGGGCGCCACCAACACCCTCACGGGCGTGGCCGACGCGATGATGGACTCCACACCGATGGTGGTCATTGCCGGACAGGTGGGAGTGAGCGCACTCGGCACGGATGCCTTTCAGGAGGTCGACCTCGTGGGACTGGCCCAACCGATATCCAAATGGAGCTATCAGATACGCCGCCCGGAGGATGTGGCATGGGCCGTGAGCCAGGCTTTCTACATAGCCCGCTCGGGACGGCCGGGACCGGTAGTGCTCGACTTTCCAAAGAACGCGCAAGTGGACAAGACCGCGTGGAAACCGGTGAAGGTGACCTCCGTGCGCAGCTACAATCCCTACCCGCAACTGGACGAGGACGCCATAGCCCGTGCCGCCGAACTAATCAACGGGGCACGACGTCCGTTGGCGCTCGTGGGGCAGGGCGTCGAACTGGGCGGTGCACACAATGAGCTCATCGAGTTCTTGGAGAAGGCTGACATCCCGGCGGCACGTACGCTCTTGGGACTATCGGCTCTGCCTACCGATCATCCGCTCAACATGGGTATGCTGGGCATGCACGGCAACTACGCTCCCAACGTCATGGAGCAGGAGTGCGACGTGCTCATAGCCATCGGCATGAGATTCAGCGACCGCGTGACGGGACGTCTCGACACTTATGCCAAACAGGCCAAAATCATACATTTCGACATCGACAATGCCGAGATAGACAAGAATATCAAGGTGGATGTGCCCGTGGTGGGCGACTGCAAGATGTCACTGCCGGCTGTCACCCGACTGATCACCAAAGCCGACCACTCGGAGTGGAAGGCTGGGTTCGCACCTTATTATAAGAAGGAATACGACAAGGTGATCGCTCCGGCCATACATCCCGAGGAGGGACCTCTGCTCATGGGCGAGATAGTCAATGCTGTGTCCGAGGCTACCGGAGGCAACGCGGTGCTCGTGAGCGACGTGGGACAAAACCAGATGTTTGCCTGCCGCTATTTCAAGTACAACAACAAGCGCAGTGTGGTGACCAGCGGCGGACTGGGCACTATGGGCTTCGGCCTGCCTGCAGCGGTGGGCGCAACCTTCGGAACACCCGACCGCACGGTGTGTCTCTTCACCGGCGACGGCGGATTCCAGATGAGCATACAGGAGCTGGGCACAATAATGGAACATCGTGTGCCGCTCAAGATCATCTTGCTCAACAATAATTTTCTGGGCAATGTGCGCCAATGGCAGTACATGTTCTTCAACAAGCGATACTCGTTCACACACATGCTCAATCCCTGCTACCGACAGATATGCGAGGGCTATGGACTGGGCTATGGTCTGGTGACAGACCGCAACCAACTCGAAAAGGCTGTGGCCGACATGCTCTCGACAGACGGTCCATACGTATTGGAGTGTGCCGTGAGGGAAGAGGCCGACGTGCTGCCGATGACACCTCCGGGATGCAGCGTCAACGAGATGTTGCTCGAAATCAATCATTAAACAACCGACATTCATGGACAAGAAATTATATACTTTGCTGGTTTACTCGGAAAATATCGCGGGTATCCTCAACCAGATCACCGCAGTGTTCACTCGCTGCCAGATAAATATCGAAAGCCTCAATGTGTCGGCTTCCAACATCAAGGACATACACAAATATACCATCACGGCGTGGAGCGACGAGAAACAGATTGAGAAAATCACCAAACAGATAGAAAAGAAAATAGATGTGGTGAAGGCGGATTATTACCTGGACGACGAACTGTTCATCCACGAGGTGGGCCTGTACAAGATATCGACGCCGGCGCTCATGGACAACCCCGAGATATCGCGCACCATACGCCGCCACGGAGCCGGAATGATGGAGGTGAACCCTGTGTACAGTACGGTGCAACTGGCAGGACTGACCGAGGATGTGACCGACCTGTACAAGTGTCTCAAGAATTTCGGATGTGTGCTGCAATACAGTCGGTCGGGACGCATAGCCGTGACAAGAAGCTACGACGAACCGGCCACCGACCTGCTCAACAAACAGAAATACACGGATATCAATGACAACACGAAATAAGACAAGCGAATACGAATTTCTCGTGGAGCCGTTTCATTGTGATTTCGCACACCGTATATTCCTCGGACGATTGGGCAATATGATGCTCAACACGGCCGATTTCCACTCCGACGAACGCGGCTTCGGCATGAACTATCTCAACACCATCGACCGCACATGGGTGCTCTCGCGGCTCGTCATCGAGATGGAGGATATGCCGAAGGCCTACGATCGCATCACGATAGCCACGTGGATGGACCGTGTGATGAAATCTTTCACCTCGCGCAACTATGCCGTCACCGGACCCGACGGACATGTCTACGGCTACGGCCGCAGCATCTGGGCCATGATAGACACCGTGTCGCGCCAACCGGTGGACACAACAACCGTGAACGG
Source organism: uncultured Prevotella sp. (assembly GCA_905202125.1). GTDB lineage: Bacteria > Bacteroidota > Bacteroidia > Bacteroidales > Bacteroidaceae > Prevotella. The sequence goes on along the minus strand of CAJKQX010000017.1, from coordinate 27,612 downwards.
CGGACTCATCACCGGGTACGTGGAGGAAGAACGGCCCTGTCCCATCGACCCGCCGTCGCGAGTAAAGATAGGACCTCAGGCGCAGCTCGTACGAACCATCGACACCAACTACAGCGACGTCGATGTGAACGGACATATCAACAGCGTGAAATACATCGAGCACATGCTCGACCTTTGGGATATCGACTGGTACCGCTCATACGACATCCGTCGCATTGACATAGCCTACGTGGCGGAGGCCCACTATGGAGACAAACTCAGTTTCATAAGCGAAAACACGGCCGCGGACGAGTACTCCGTGCGCATAGCAAAATGCGACCCGACGACACAGAAAAGTGTCGATGTATGCAGATGTAAGATTATTTTTGTGAAAAAGTGAAAGTAAATTTGGTTGTTATCTTATAATTTATTACCTTTGCGGGCGAATTGATAAAAACAACAAACACGGTCTGTTGCATCGGGATAAACGTAGATAATGCTTACCACATTGCTCCGGACACAATATTAACAATAACAGACACAACCGCCAACGGTTGTTTAAAAAAGTTTGAACTATGGCAGAAATGAATTTCGGTGGCGTATTGGAAACCGTTGTCACCAGTAAAGAGTTTTCATTGGAAAAAGCCCGTGAGGTGCTCAAGAACGAAACAATAGCAGTCCTCGGTTATGGTATTCAGGGACCGGGACAGGCATGCAATCTCCGCGACAACGGATTCAACGTCATCGTGGGACAGCGTGAAGGCAAGACATACGACAAGGCCGTGGCCGACGGATGGGTGCCCGGCGAGACACTCTTCTCTCTTGAGGAGGCTGCCGAGAAAGGTACCATCATCTGCATGCTGCTCTCCGATGCAGGACAGATAGCCGTATGGCCCAAAGTGAAACAATATATCACTCCCGGAAAGACATTGTACTACTCACACGGATTCGCCATCAACTGGAACGACCGCACTGGTGTGGTGCCGCCCGCAGACGTTGACGTCATACTCGTAGCACCCAAAGGATCGGGCACATCGCTGCGTACCATGTTCAAGGAGGGACGCGGTCTGAACTGCTCATACGCCGTCTATCAGGACGCATCGGGCAATGCCGAGGAGAAAACACTGGCTTTCGGTATCGGTATCGGTGCCGGATATATGTTCAAGACCACATTCCAGCGCGAGGCTGTGAGTGACCTCACCGGTGAGCGCGGCTCGCTGATGGGTGCCATTGAGGGCTTGCTCGAGGCCCAGTACGAGGTTCTCCGCGAGAACGGACACTCTCCCTCGGAGGCTTTCAACGAGACAGTGGAAGAGCTCACACAGAGCCTTATGCCTCTGTTCGCAGCCAAAGGTATGGACTGGATGTATGCCAACTGCTCTACAACCGCACAGCGCGGTGCTCTGGACTGGGCTCCCCGATTCCGCGAGGCCATCAAACCTGTGATGCAGTGGTTGTATCTCGCAGTGAAGAACGGCGATGAGGCTCAGGTATCGATCGACAGCAACTCGAAGCCCGACTATCGCGAGAAGCTCAATGCCGAACTCAAGGCCATGCGCGAGAAAGAGATGTGGCAGACAGCCGAGACAGTGCGCAAACTCCGTCCCGAGAATCAGGAATAATGTTTAACATAACTTTTTTTTTTGTAAATAAATGTAAGTGGTTGCACATCGGGTGCAACCACTTTTTCATGAAACTTATAAAAATTATAAGGCTCATAAGCTAATAATTATGCTGACAATAATATCCTTCCTCTCCCCGGCAGCATTCTCACGCACCATCCGAAGGACATGTCTTGTCCTGTCCATATTCTTGTTCGCCGCCACGACATCTGCCAGGCCGCACGATGGCGACATCAGCCGGCGCATCGACTCCATACTCGACGGGCGGCGCATGACGGTGGGTATATATGCCCGATGCGGCAATTTCGAATATCGATACAATGCCGACATGATGTTCCCGCTGATGAGCGTGTTCAAGGTTCATGTGGCCATGACTGTGCTGGAAAGATTTCGCAGCGAGGGCATAGCCGTCGATTCGTTGGTGCATGTGAGCCGTGAGAGCATGCACGAGGATACATACAGTCCGCTACGCGACCGCCATCCGAAGGGCGATTTCGATATATCCGTGGCCGACCTGATACGCAGCAGCGTGTCGGAGAGCGACAACAATGCCTGCGACTTGCTCATCGATATGGCGGGAGGCGTGGAAAACGTGGACCGGTATGTGCGCCGTACGTTGGGCGTAAGGGGCATGAGACTGCGATGGAATGAAGACGACATGCACCGCGACGTCGGCCGAAGCCGCGACAACAGGGCTACACCTTACTCCATGTATCGGGTGTTGGAGAAAGTGTTCGAGGGCAGATCTGATATGTTCGGATTGCTTCGCGAGGCCATGACGGCTACCGTCACGGGGCGCGACAAGATAAGGGCGGGCATACCGGAGGGTATGTCCGTGGCCCACAAGACGGGCAGCTCGGACCGCATAGCGGGAGTGAAGATAGGCGATAATGACGCCGCCGCCGTCATATTGCCGTCGGGCGAGATATGCTACATGGTGATATTCATTAAGGACAGCCGTGAGAGCGATGCCGCCAACGCTGCTGTCATGGCTGCTGTGGCACGTGAGATCATCGGGGCGGTGAGCCTCATGCACACCGCGGAATGAGCATTGCGGCGTCATCGCTCCGACGTTATCGGATCAACCCACAAACCGTCTCTCTATCACCTGCCAGTCTATGATCTGCCACAGCGCGGCCAGATGGTCGGGCCGGCGGTTCTGATAATCGAGATAATAGGCATGCTCCCACACATCGACGGTGAGCAGGGGGCGCAGTCCGCGACACAGAGGATTGCCGGCGTTGGGTTCCTGAGTGATCACGAGCCGACCATCGTTGTCGGCCGACAGCCATACCCATCCCGACCCGAAAAGGGTGGTTCCGGCCTTCACAAATTCGGCTTTGAAGGCATCGAAGGAGCCATACTGCGCGTCAATGGCGGCGGCGATCCGGTCCGTCGGGGCGTTGTCGGGCAGGGGAGAGCGGAACTGCGTGAAATACATTATGTGGTTGAGAGCCTGTCCGGCATTGTTGAACACACCGCCCTGACTTGTCTTGACAATGTCCTCGAGAGCCATCTCCTCAAATCCGCTGTCATGCAGCGCATTGTTGAGATTGGTGAGGTAGGTCATCAAGTGCTTGCCGTAGTGATAGCCGATGGTATCGGCACTGATCACCGGTATGAGCGCATCGTTGGCATAAGGCAACGCCACAGGCTCGAATTTTCCATTTACAGGCATTGTTTTCATAATGATTGGTCTTAAACGTTAATACTATCTTTTTTGTCGGTGTAAAGATAGTGAATTATCTGAAACGTTGATGATTTGGTATGATTTTTTAACATCAATCTGTCAATATTTAACCCAAATCGTCATTAGAGTTCATGGTTGTTTTGGAGACTATATTTGTTGTATTGCGACCGTATTGTCGAAGGCATAGCGGGCAATGGTGAGACAAGACGGGAGGCAAGACGACAAATAGAATCCCAAAACACGTGAACAGACAATACGATAACCATCATTCCTGCCCATTGTCGGTCTAATGCGATTTGGGTTTAATGTAGAAGATTCATAAGAATGATATGACTTATAAAATTTATAAGACTTATAAAGATCAATAATTATCCTTTGGTATGACGAAAACCGCAGATTACGTTCATTCTACAAAGATGAAACCATTCTGCTGATGTATCATCTCCTCGTTGACGAGCTGTTCGAGTGCAAGGTCGAGCGCCTCGGTGGGCAGTTGGAGCGAGTGTAGCTCGGTGAGGTGATGGCGTCGGCCGTCACGGAGCAGTTGCATGATACGGTTGCGGGCATCTTTTTGCGCATAGGGCGAAGGTTTCGTGCCGGAGTGGGAGAGACAGACGTCGCAGTGACGGCAGTCCTCGCTGCGCGTCTCGTCGAAGTATCTGAGCAGTTGGCGGCTGCGGCATACATCATCATTGTTGGCATAGTCGATGACGGCGTGTATGCGCCGCGCGAATTGCTCCTTACGCATCTCGTACACCTCGGGAGAAATGATGAGGCGGTCGGCGTCCACCCTGTCGCGCAGATACGTGATATAAGGGGTCTTGCGACGGGGTACGAAATGCAGGATATGGCGGCGGGTGAGATCTTTGAGAAGGAGGTAGATCTGTTGTTCGGTGAGGCCCGACTGTTGGGCGACATAGGCCTCATCGATGTACGAATAGTCGGTGAAGAGGCCTCCGTAAGTGCGCAGCAGAGTGGTGATGAGCGTTTCCTCGTGGGGCGTAAGGCTGTCGAGACGATACAACTCATTACGGGAGAGGATGAACATCACCCTGGCGCTGTTGTCGGGCGACACGTCGTAGTCGATATATCCGGCCCGTTGGATGATCTTGAGGGCCGAGTGCGTCTGGATGGGGAAATGTCTGAACGTGTGGCAGAATTTTTCTATCGGGAACGAGAAGGTGTGTCCTTCGCCACTGTCCACGCCTATCTGATAGAAATAAGCCAGATGTTCGTAGATGGTGCGGATAAAGTCTTTCTCGGGAAACTCGTCGATGATACGCTTGTCGAGTTTTCCGCGGTCGCTGTCGTTGTAGAGCAACACGGCATAGGCCGTCGCGCCGTCGCGTCCTGCCCTGCCCGCTTCCTGAAAATAAGCCTCGAGCGAATCGGGGCAGTCCACGTGCAGGACGATACGCACATCGGGCTTGTCGATACCCATACCGAAGGCGTTGGTGGCCACCATCACGCGTTTTCGGCCGTCGTGCCAGAGGCGTTGGCGCTCGTCCTTGACCGAGGGCTCGAGGCCGGCATGATAGAAGGTGGCCGATATGTCGTTGTCGTTGAGCAGATCGCTTATCTCCGACGAGCGGCGGCGGCTCCTCACATAGACGATGGCTGAGCCCTGCATGCGGCGCAGGATGTTGATGAGTTCCATGCGTTTGTCATCGGTCTTGCGTACGATGTAACGCAGATTTTTGCGCTCAAAACTCATGCGGAACACGTTGTCGCACTCGAACCCGAGTTTCGATTGTATGTCGTCTATCACCTGAGGCGTGGCCGTGGCGGTCAGGGCGAGCACGGGTACTCCGGGCTTCAGACGCCGGATGTCGGCGATGGAGAGATAGGAAGGACGGAAATCGTAGCCCCACTGACTGATGCAATGAGCCTCGTCGACGGTGATGAAGCTCACGTTCATGTGCATGAGTTTGACCTTGAAGAGTTCGGAGGCTATGCGCTCGGGCGAGATATAGAGTATCTTGGTGTTGCCGAGGATGCAGTTTTCGAGCGTCACCACTATCTCGTGGCGTTTCATGCCCGAGTATATGGCAGCAGCAATGATGCCCCGTTCGCGGAGATGCTGCACCTGGTCTTTCATCAGGGCTATGAGAGGTGTGACGACGATGCATACTCCCTCCCGGGCGAGGGCGGGCACCTGGAAGGTGATCGACTTGCCTCCGCCCGTGGGCATCAGTCCGAGCGTGTCGCGCCCGCTGCCGATGCTCTCGATGATACTCCGCTGGATGCCTCTGAAATCGGAATAGCCCCAGTATTTGCGCAGGATGCTACGGTATATGTCAGGACTGTTGACCACGATATGAGAGATGCTTAAATGGTTTCGGACTATTCTGACATCGGCTCCTGACCATCGTCCTCCGACGGACGTATATCCTCGATCTGGAGCTGCACCATGTTCTTTTTGAACACATTGTCCTCCAGGGTGTAGGCTATGTCAAAACTGCGTTTGGACTTGATATACTTGGCCGATTCGCTCTGCCCGAAGGCAATGCCGTTGACGATATTGCTCGATTTGGAGTCCACCAGTTCGAGCTTGATGTGTTCCTGATCGCGTCCCACCACTTTGCTCGTGCCGTAGTCGTAGACGCTCGCCGTGCAAAAGACGGGTTTCTGATTGCACGGTCCGAAGGGGGAAAATTTCTTCAGGTCGTTGTGCAGACGCTTGGTGATGTCCTTGAAATCGAGCATGTCATCAATTACAAGTTGCGCCTCGGTCTGTTCTGGTTGTATGTGGAGGTCGACATATTTCTGGAAACGGCGGCGAAACTCGGGTATGTCGTCCCAACGGAGGGTCAGTCCGGCGGCGTAGGTATGTCCGCCGAAATTTAGCAGGAGGTCGCGGCAGCTCTTGATGGCAGAATAGATATCGAAGCCCGGCACACTACGTGCCGAACCGGTGGCCATATTTCCGTCGCGTGTGAGTACCACCGTGGGGCGGAAATAGATTTCTGTCACGCGTGAGGCCACGATGCCGATGATGCCTTTCTTCCAACTCTCGTCGTAGAGCACGATGGACGACTGATGGCGCTGGCTTTCCAGTCGTTCCACTATCTGGTTGGCCTCTTCGGTCATCTGTTTGTCTATGTCCTTGCGCTGTTCGTTGTAGATGTCGATGTGTTTGGCCTTCTCGAGTGCGCGGGAGAACTCCTTCTCGACGAGCAGGTCCACGCTCTCGCGTCCGTTGTCGATACGTCCCGAGGCGTTGATGCGCGGACCTATCTTGAAGATGATGTCGCTCATGGAAATCTCGCGGTTGCTCAGTCCGCAGATGTCGATGATCGATTTTAGGCCGGTACCGGGATTCTGGTTGAGTTGTTTCAGTCCGTGATAGGCCAGGATGCGGTTCTCGCCCGTCACCGGCACTATGTCGGCGGCAATGCTCACGGCGCAGAAATCGAGCAGCGGCAGCAACTGGGAGAAAGGTATGTTGTTGTTTTTGGCAAATGCCTGCATGAACTTGAATCCCACGCCGCAACCGCTCAGATGCTTGAAAGGATAGGAGTCGTCGTCGCGTTTGGGGTTGAGTATGGCGGCAGCCGGCGGCATCTGCTCGTCGGGCACATGATGATCGCAGATGATAAAGTCGATGCCGAGTTTTTGGGCATAAGTTATCTCCTCGACCGCCTTGATGCCGCAGTCGAGAATGATTATCAGTTTGATTCCTGCCTTATGGGCGTAGTCGATGCCCTTGATGCTCACTCCGTAGCCCTCTTCGTATCGGTCGGGAATGTAATACTCGATGTTCGAATAAAACCGTAGCAGGAATTTGTAGACCAACGCCACAGCCGTGCATCCGTCGACATCGTAGTCGCCGTAGATCATGATGCGCTCCTTGCGCCCCATGGCCTCGTTGAGCCGGTCGACGGCAATGTCCATGTCCTTCATGAGAAACGGATCGATGAGGTCCGACAGTTGCGGATGGAAAAAGCGCTTGGCTGCCGACTCGGTGGTGATGCCGCGCCGTACAAGCAGTCGTGCCGGGATGGGACCGATGCCGAGCTTCTCGCTCAACTTATCAGCTGTTGCTTTTTCGTCGGATGTAGGTTGGTTGTAAATCCATTTGAAGAGCATTTATATCGTATTTTTTTTGTTGCGTGTATGTAGGGATTAAGGCTGCTAATCCTGAAAAATTCGGGTAAAGTTACAAAATAAAAACGTAAAAAGCCCTGTCCTTATATATTTTTTATAAAAATAATACCATGAGAAACGGTGAAGAAAAAATATCTCTATTTTTATAGTAAAAAATGCACGTATTTCATTTTTTTGCACTACCTTTGCATTCGCATTTGAAAAAATCGGGATGTAGCGCAGTTGGTAGCGCACTACGTTCGGGACGTAGGGGTCGGGCGTTCGAGTCGCCTCATCCCGACAGAAAGCGACAAACGAGCAAAATCGGTTGTCGCTTTTTCTTTTATCATAAAGGTCTTTACGACTTGTGCAAGGACCGTGGTTGGATTCCTGTCTTATTCCGGGTCATATTCCTATCATACGGCAGACTATAAATCCGCCTTTTCACAACTCGGCATTGTCGCGCTCTGCACATATCTTTCTCACAGCCACACATGGATTGCCGAAGGCGAGCGTATAGTCGGGCACATCCTTCGTGACCACGCTGCCGGCACCGATGACAGCCCCACGGCCGATGGTCACACCGGGCAGGATGACCACATTGCCACCTATCCAGACATCGTCGCCGATGACCACGGGGCGCGCCTTCATCACACCCCTGTTGCGCTGGTCGGGCATCAAGGCGTGTATGACGGTGTAGATGGAGCAGTCGGGACCGATAAACACATTGTTGCCGATGGTCACATCGGCCTCGTCGAGAATGGTGAGATTGTAGTTGGCCACGAAATTCCGGCCAACGGATATGTTACGCCCGAAATCGCAATGGAAGGGCGAATGCACGGTGAAGGGTTCCTCTATCTTGCCAAAAATGGCGTGTATGAGCCCGGCGCGCTCGTCCTCGCGTTCGGGAGAGAGACTGTTCAACCGGAAACATAGGGCCTCCGTCGACAACAAATCCTTGTGTATCTGCTCACTGAAGCCATAAACCCATTTACCTGTTTTGATTTCTTCTGTCACTGTCTTGTCCATGATTTTTTTCTTCTTCCGTTAATCCAATTCTCTTCACCGGATGTGCAAATATAGCCAATATACTTGGTTTATCAAATGTTGTGGCTACTTTTTTTGTTCTTCCGAAATTTGGATCATCAGACATTTGGAGTGATATACAGAAGGTTAAAGGATATCAATTAGTCGATGTAGGGCCGCAAACTTTTGCGGCCGCAAGAATCCCCATACCATATCATCCGTTAAAACAGTTTTTTACGCGTCAGAAAAAACACATAATACCCTGTCAGGAAAATGAATTTGTGGCAATCGCCCTTGCGGCCGCAAAAGTTTGCGGCCCTACACCGACTTGTAGATATCTATCATGTTTATCAATGGTTTTCGTTTCGTCACTCCAGATTTCGGATGATCCTTCTATTTTTCGTCTTGATTACCGTCTTGATTACCAGAAGTGTATAAATATACAATTACAGAAGTAAAAAATCTTGACAAAACGAAATCGCGAAATAGAAAGATGCGGACCGAAAAACACATGTTATCACCCCATCGTAACACATCAAATTTCCAAAAGAGCCCCTTTCGCAATGCAATAGGAACCCTTTCGGACCCCAAAAGGGGCACTTTTGGAAGACGATTTTGCCCCATTTTTGTCGAATTTTGGTGGTTTTTGTATTAACGGATGTTAATATTTTCTTTAGTGTAGATACCATTTCTTTGATTATCAATGGTTTACGAAAATCGCTCAAAACTCGCGTATTTGCGGCCGCGGGATTTTAATTTTGAAACGATGGCCTTCTCGCGAAGTTTGGACTGTTTATTTATACATTCCCGGATGATAAAAATGTATAAATATTCACATGATTCTTTGCAGCCGCAAGAAAGAATCATGAGAATAATATTTATGTCGTCAGGATAATAAATTTGCATTCAGAACGTTATCTGAAAGAGCCGTAACTGTGTCGGCCAATCATTCTATTTGAAAACAAACTAAAAACGAAGCAAATATGCACAAACATCTACTCACCATTCTTCTTGTCCTCTTTTCGGGCGCCGTCAGCGTGTCGGCCGAGGACGTCAAGCCTTACGACGGGTCACGGATATTCTGGGACCTGAGTTCACGCACCACAGTATTCGCCAGTGGCGTGTATGCCCGTATCATACAATTGCAGGACGGACGGCTCATGGCCACATGCGAGCACGGCGGCATCGAGATAGCCTTCAGCGAGGACATGGGCAAGACATGGGGCGACCCCGTCAAGATAGTGACCAACCGGAACAACACCCCCAACTGTGTGCCAGACCTCATCCAGCTCAAGGACGGCACCATCATCGTGGCCTACAACCCTCGTCCGTCGGAGCCTTACACCACCGACCGCAAGTTCGGCATACGCTGCAAGCGCAGCACCGACAACGGTGTGACATGGAGCGACGAGATATTCGTCAACGACGCCCAACACACCTTCAACGACGGTTGTTGGGAACCGTCGATGCTCGAGCTGCCCTCCGGCGAGGTGCAACTGTACTATGCCGACGAAGGACCCTACACCTCGAGCAACGAGCAACAGATAACCATGCGCCGCTCTTTTGACGGCGGACAGACATGGGGCAGCGCCAACAACATCTCGTTTCGTGCCGGTTATCGCGACGGAATGCCCGTGCCGGTACTGCTCAAAGACCGGTCCACCATCGTCGTGGCAATAGAAGACAACGGATGGGCTGGCTATGGCGATTTCTTCCCCACCACCGTGAGATGCGACATAGAAAAGAACTGGAAGCACTACTGCGTGACGGGCGACAGCGAAAACCGCGACAAGACTCTCGACCTGAACTATTGCCCTCTGATAAAGGGCGGAGCGCCCTACATGAGAGTGTTGCCCTCGGGCGAGACGGTGATCTCGTGGCAGTCGATCTACAACCACGACAGAACCCACACCATGTACACAGCCGTGGGCAATAGCGACGCCCGCGGATTCAAGGCCGTGTCCAATCCGTTTTTCACTACAAACTCCGACCGTGTGATGTGGAACTCGCTGGCCGTCATCGACGATGGCGCCGTGGTGGCCGTGGGAGGCGTCAACGGCAAGATAGAGATGATCAAGGGATATCCCACACGTCTGATTCAGGCTCCGTATGCTCACCCCACGGTGGACGGCATACAGACCGCCGGCGAGGGATACCTGCGCCGGGACGCCTCGCAGATAATGCTCGGCACACAGACCGGCACACGTTCGACGGTGGATCTGGCCTACGATGACGATTATCTCTATGTCAGCGCGATGGCCGACGACGCCACCATCTATCAGCAAGGCAACAATCAGGACGGCATAAGACTGTTTGTAGATGCGGCCGACAATGTGAACACCTCGCTGCAGAAGGGATTGTACTGCTTCGTGCTGCGACGCGACAACACCTCTCTGACACGTCATGCCGACAACGGCAGATGGGTGAACGACGAAGACGTGAAGGTGGACATGAAGACCGTGTCGACCGATGACCGCTATGTCATTGAGGCTGCCATACCGTGGACTGCACTCGGAATGACAACGCCGCCCGTGGGCCGCCGCCTGGGCATCGACGTCGAGATGGTGGACTGCCGCGAGAGCAGCACACTGACAGAGACCTTCCCCGATGCCTCACGCAACAACTCGTCCACATACATGGAGTTTCGTCTCATGGACCGGGACGACACCAACGGCATCTCCTCCGCCACCGCATCGACGGATAACGTGAGGGTGAGCGTCGACGGACGGACGATAAAGGTGGACAGCAACACGGTGGTGAAAGACCTCGTCGTGTATGCTCCCGACGGCCGCATGACGGCTCACGCATCGGGCAGCAACAACCGTCTGAGCGTCCACATACCCACTGACGGCATGGCAATGGCAAGGATAACGCTGGCCAACGGTGCCGTGGTCAACCGTAAAATAGTGGTCGGACAATGACCATCTTCCAACGCATCAATTTCGACAAGGAGGTTGCCGGCAAGAGTTTCGATAAGGTACGCACACACGCCCGCAAGATGTGGAACGACCGTCTGGGCTGCATCGCTGTGGAGGGCGGCAACCGCGATGACCTGACCGTATTCTACACCTCGCTTTACCACACCATGATCGACCCGCGTACCTATGCCGACTGCGACGGACGCTACGTGGGCGGCGACCACAAGATACATCGCTCCGAGGGACGGTTCACCAAGCGCACCATCTTCAGCGGATGGGACGTGTTCAGATAACACTGTTACAACAAAATAACCATCATTCATGTCCATTGTCGGTCTAATGCGATTTTGGTTGAAACGAACCCTTCCGCAAACATCCATCGCCCGCGGTGCAGGCTCTGAGCGGCATGTGTGATTGTGACACGAAAAAAAAATCAAATTAATAAACAAAATGTTTGCCGTTGCACTCATCTTTTCGTAATTTTGTATTACATACAAACCGTGAACAAAAAACCATAGATATGAAAACAACCAAATTATTCAAACTGACTTTCATCGCTGCCTTGCTGTCATGGGGTAGCGCCCCGGCTTCGGCTGCCGACAATGATCTCACAAAATATGTGGACCAGTACATCGGTACGGGCGGCCACGGCCACGTATTCCTCGGCGCGAACGTGCCGTTCGGTCTTGTACAACTGGGTCCGACACAGCCCACACGCGGCTGGGACTGGTGCTCGGGATATCATTACAGCGACAAGGTGATCATCGGATTCGGCCACATGCACCTCAGTGGCACGGGTATAGGCGACCTGGGCGACATAGCCCTGCTGCCGGTGACGGACGGCGCACAGAAAGAGGTGGAGTTCTCACACGCCAACGAGACAGTGAAGCCGGGCTACTATTCGGTGACGCTCGACAAACCCGCAGTGAAAGTGGAGCTCACCGCCACCGAGCGTGTGGGCGTACACCGCTACACCTTCAACAGCAAACGCGCGCTCATGATGCTCGACCTGGCACAGGGCATCGGCTGGGACAAGAAGACCGACTGTATGCTCACACAGGAGAACGAAAGGACGATAACCGGTTTCCGCCGCTCTGAAGGATGGTCGAAAGACCAGCGCATATATTTCGTGATGCAGTTCTCCGAGCCGGTGAAGATACTCAACCGCGACAACAACGGACGCGCCCTGCTCGAGACATCGGCCGAAAAACCGCTGACGGTGAAGGTGGCCCTCTCGCCCGTCGATGTGGACAAGGCTCGCGCCAACATGAAGGCTGAGATGCCGGGATGGGACTTCGACGCCACCGCAAAAAAAGCGGATGAGGCATGGAACAAGGAGCTCGGACGCGTCAGCGTGGAAGGAAAGAGCGAACTGAACAAGAAGATATTCTACACGGCGATGTATCATCTGATGACCGCTCCGTCGGTATTCTGCGACACCGATGGCGAATATCGCGGCGCTGACGGCAAGATATACAAGGGCGACTTTGTCAATCACACCACTTTCTCTCTTTGGGACACCTATCGCGGAGCTCATCCGCTCATGTCGGTGATATTCCCGGAGAAGCAGCGCGACTTCGTGAAGACATTCATCAATATATTCGACCAGCAGGGCAAACTGCCCATCTGGCACCTCATGGGATGCGAGACCGACTGTATGGTGGGCAACCCGGGCGTGGTGGTACTGGCCGACCTTGCCATGAAAGGTTTCGTGGAGGACAAGGAGAAGGCTTTCGAGGCACTGAAGAAATCGTCATTGCTCGACGTGCGCTCGCTCAAACAACTCAAGGAGTACGGATACATACCTTACGACAAGGAACCCGAGAACGAGACCGTGGCAAAAGCCCTGGAGTACTGTCTGGCCGACGACGGTGTGGCCAAAGTGGCCAAGATGCTGGGCAAGACCGACGATTACGAATATTTCTACAAGCGCAGCCGCTCCTACTCAAAATACTTTGACAAGCAGTCGCAGTTCATGCGCGCCGTGGCAGCCGACGGCACATTCCGCACTCCTTTCGACCCGATAAAAGCCCTGCACCGCGCCGACGACTACACCGAGGGCAACGCATGGCAGTACACATGGCTCGTGCCGCACGACGTGCACGGACTCATCAACCTCTTCGGCGGCGAGAAACCGTTTGTCACGAAGCTCGACTCGCTATTCATCGTCGAGGGTGACCTGGGCGAGGGAGCATCGCCCGACATCAGCGGACTGACCGGACAGTATGCCCACGGCAACGAACCGAGCCACCACGTAATCTATATGTACAACTACGCCGGACAACCGTGGAAGGCTGCTCCGCTGCTGCGCAAGATGATGAACGAGATGTATAGCGACAAGCCCGACGGACTGTGCGGCAACGAGGACGTAGGTCAGATGTCGGCGTGGTACATACTGTCGGCAGCCGGACTGTATCAGGTGGAGCCCGTGGGCGGACGGTTCATCATCGGCTCGCCGCTGTTCGACAAGGCCGTGCTCAACGTGGGCGGCGGCAAGACATTCACCATAGAGGCCCGCAACAACAGCGACCGCAACATCTACGTGCAGAAAGTGACGCTCAACGGACGCCCGTACAAGAAATCATACATAGACTATGCCGACATCATGGCAGGCGGAACACTCCGGATAACAATGGGTGGCAAACCGTCGAAATGGGGTACGGCAAAGGCTGACAGACCGTGATACACTGACAAAAAAATCAATCTTTAAAACAATATCATCATGGACTTGAATTTGAGTTCGCACATAGTGCTGAACAATATACCCGAACGATTCTACCGCCCGCGCACGGCGGTGGAACAGTCGGAGATGACTCGTTGCGAGAAAATACACACCGAGATATTTCCGAAGGTGGAAGATGGTGTGCGACTGATAGCCGACGCCGTGGAGCAGGAGATAAAACGCTGCACGGCGGAAGGCCGCAACTGTGTGCTCGGACTGGGCACGGGCAGCTCGCTCACGGCCGTCTACACCGAACTGGTGAGACGTCACCGCGAGTGCGGACTGAGCTTCAGCCGGGTCACGGTGTTCAATGCCTACGAGTATTTCCCGATAGCCGGGGACAGCCGCATAAGCAGCGCCGGACAGCTCAGGAAATATCTTCTCGACCATGTGGACATCCGTCCCGAGAACGTGTTCTCGCCCGACGGCGGCATATCGCAGGACGAGGTGGTGAACCACTGCCGTCAGTACGAACAACTGATAAAGCAGCACGGAGGCATCGACATCATGCTCCTGGGCATCGGACGTATGGGCAACATCGCCACCAACGAACCGGGCAGCACCCTGACCTCCGCATCGCGCATCATTCTCATCGACCCCACGTCGCGTGAGGAGATGACCATGAGCTTCGGCTCGCAGGAACCTGTGCCGCCATGCTCCATCACCATCGGCATGAGCACGATACTCTCAGCCCGCAAGGTGTACGTCCCGGCATGGGGCGACGAGAAATCGGACATCATACAGAAGACTGTCGAGGGCGGCATCACCGACACCATCCCGGCCTCATTCCTGCAAACGCACAACGACGCAACGATAGTGACGGACATACCGGCGGCCGCAAAGCTCACGCGAATGGTACACCCGTGGCTGGTGACCGACTGCGAGTGGACCGACAAGATGATTCGTTCGGCTCTGGTGTGGCTGTGCACGGTGACAAAGAAACCGATACTCAAGCTCACCAACAAAGACTACAACGAGAACGGACTGAGCGAGCTGCTCGCACTGTTCGGGTCGGCCTACAATGCCAACATCAAAATTTTCAACGACCTGCAACACACCATCACGGGATGGCCCGGAGGCAAGCCCGACGCCGACGACACCTATCGTCCGGAGCGGGCGCAGCCTTATCCCAAGCGCGTGATAGTGTTCTCACCCCACCCGGACGACGATGTGATATCGATGGGCGGCACGATAATGCGACTGGTACAGCAGGGACACGATGTGCACGTGGCCTACGAGACGAGCGGTAACATAGCCGTGGGCGACGAGGAGGTGACACGGTTCATGCACTTCATCAACGGTTTCAACCAACTGTTCGGCAATGACAGCGACAAGGTGATAAAGGATAAGTACAACGAGATAAAGCGTTTCCTTGCCAACAAGCAGCAGGGCGACACCGACAGCCGCGACATACTGACCATCAAAGGGCTCATACGCCGCGGCGAGGCTCGCACGGCCTGCACCTACAACCACATACCTCTGGACCATGTGCATTTCCTCGACCTGCCGTTCTACGAGTCGGGCAAGATAGAGAAACTACCCATGACGGAGGCCGACGTGAAGATTGTGCGCGCACTGATAAGCCAAGTAAAACCTCATCAGATATACGTGGCGGGCGACCTGGCCGACCCACACGGCACTCACCGCAAATGCACCGACGCCGTGCTTGCGGCCATAGATATGGAGAAAAAGGCCGGAGCGGAGTGGCTGAAGGACTGCCGCGTGTGGATGTATCGCGGAGCATGGGCCGAATGGGAGATCGAGAACATAGAGATGTGTGTGCCCATGAGCCCCGAGGAACTGAGGATGAAGCGCAACAGCATACTCAAACATCAGTCGCAGATGGAGAGTGCTCCGTTCCTGGGCAACGATGAACGACTGTTCTGGCAACGCGCGGAGGACCGCAACCGGGCCACCGCCAAACTCTACGATGACCTCGGACTGGCCTGCTACGAGGCTATGGAGGCGTTTGTGGAGTATGTGCCTTGAAAACTTGAAAAATAAAAAGAACCCGGTCAGACCAATATCTGTCACGGGTTCTTTTTCTTTATTTTAGTCGCAACGGTCGCGGACCTACATTCTTTGATTATTATCTTTCATCAAACATCAGATATGCCCGTCATACGGAAATACTTGTCCATGACGAGCAGGGAGATGAGTCGCTCGCGCTCACGGTCCATGAACTGCGCCACATACTCGTGGGCATGGTCGATTATGGCCTGTGCCTCGGCGGGATGGGAAGAGTAATAGTCGAGCCGCTCCTCAAGGTCGGAGAAATCGGGACGGATCTCGATGTAATGATAGTTGGGTATGAGACGTCCCTCCATGAACCACGTCTCGTAGTTGGGACGAGGCATCACAGCGATGGAGTTGGACGACATGATCCATTTCAGATTGCTGGCCACCTCGTTGCCCTCGAGCGCCATGACGTAGCGGTAATCGAGATGGTCGCGTATGGTCATCTTCGGACGGAGCCACTCGGGCCTCACATTGTCGATGGCACCGGCGTCCACACGACTGTCGGAGGCGTATCGCTCCATGAACCGCAGACGTATGGGCTTGTTATTCACCTTGCCTCGGAATACGGCCATATCCTTCTTCTCGATGAACGGTTTCTTGTCATCAACGAAGATGAAATGCCTCACCTTATTGAGATTGAGCACCACAGAGTTGGCGTTAGCGGCCTTTCCGCCATCCTGAGGCATTGGGACAATGGGTCGACTCTTGGTGATTGACGGCACATCGGGCACAAAGGTGATGTCGCCCGGCAGCAATACCCAGCGTGCCGAAGAGGGAAACCAGCGCGCCACAAGCACCGAGTCGAAATAGTAAACCTTCTGTCGGGGACGCGGCATGGAGGCTGTGGTCGATGCCTCGGCGGCCCACCGTTCGCGCTCGGAAGACGAGAGCGGCAGCAAACGGTTGTAATAGTCAACACGGTCGAGAATGTATTCGCGGTCCGCACGAACGTCCACGCTCCGCAGTATATGTCCGAGCCGTCGGCGCAACAGGCACGACGGCACACACATCCTGAGGTATGACATCAAGAAATATTTGGGTTTCGAGTTCTTGCCACTATGCAAGATGTATTTCAACTTTCCGACACTCATCTTTTATCAATTATATAAAATGTGAAAACATGATTCTCTTCGTCACCATCCCGACACCCCGCGGAGCGGGAGCGACACAGTTATCGGAAACAAAAATAAGAAAAAAGAGGTAACGACACAAACGATGTGCAGACAAAATACTCAAAAGATGTCCATACGGGAAAAACTCAACTAAAAAACGGCAATTCTTTTGCATATCAAAAAAAACATTATAATTTTGCATTAGACTTATCTAAAGTAATACTTGATATAAGTGATTTTCAGGTCGGTATGCCTTCATATCGGTCCCAAACGATAGCTTATCATCAATAAGAAAGCAAATGAATGGAATTCTTTGACGAAGAATATATCATAGACGAACTCAACAAAGGAAATGAGACGGCAATTCGGACAATCTTCACGGAGTATTACCCGCGATTGTTCGCATTTGTCAATAAATTCGTGAAAGATATTGACGACGTGAAAGATATCTTACAGGAAATCTTCATCAGTCTGTACGATACAAGAGGACGGTACCAAATGACTACTCTCCGCCCCCTGCTGTTCACCATGGCGCGCAACGCCTGTATCAACTACGTCAGACACAAATGGTTCACCGGCATACGACTGGATGACGACTACAAGGAAAAACTGTATGCTGCCGATTTCGGTGAAGACGAAAACTACGAATTCGTACTTGACGAACTGCGCCGACGTGTGGATGAGCTGGTGGACAAACTGCCCGAGCGCACCCGGGAGGCTTATCTGATGTTCTACAAGGAACGTATGACCAACTTAGAAATAGCCGAGACAATGAACATCTCGGTGAGAATGGTGGACAGACATCTCCGACAAGCCATCGCATTCATCAAGGAACATACCAAGCTCACGACACCGATAATTGCAATAATAATGCTGCTTAACAGTTAGAAGGAATCAAAAAACGTTAAAAAACAATAAAAATCAAGCAAAAAGGTTCTCAAATTCCCATCTCGGTTGTTATAGCATACAAACGCAAAAAGTACAAACAATGAAAGACTTTAACGACATAAGAAGAGCAGCCATCTCTTACTTTGAAGGAAAAGCCACACCTTCTGAAGAGAGCACGGTATTGGAGTACCTGGAAGGGAACAACGAAAATATGAAACAGTTCAGACTGTGGGAGAAGCAATGGATTGAGAATCACGTACCCGATGCCGAGACCGAAAAGGCATGGGAGAGATTCAAGAGCGCCATCGACTCGCGTCAGAAGACATACCGTCTGAACCCCTCAGTATCAGGAAACAGTCATTCCGGATGGTGGAAATATGCCGTGGCGGCAGCCGTGACGTGCCTTGTGACCATTGCGGCATGGAACGTGCTGAACACCACCAAAGACGTGACATTCGCCTGCAGCACCCCTGCCGGCAGCACAACACAAGTGACCCTGCCCGACGGTACGACCGTATGGCTCAAGGCATCGTCACAAATCAAATACTCGGACAACAGAAAGGACGGCACACGCGATGTGGAGCTGCAAGGTGAGGCCAACTTTGACGTGACCAGCCACAAGGGCAGCAAGTTCGTGGTACACACCAATCAGTACGACGTGACGGTCAAGGGCACCAAGTTCAACGTGACGGCCTACGGCGATGACGAGACGGTGACGACCACCCTCGTGGAAGGAAGCATCGACATAAACCGTGACGACAGCACAATGAAGATGGTGCCCGGCGACATGGTGACCTACAACAAGAAGACAGGAAAGATGAGCAAGCAAGCCTCCGACCGCAACACCGACAACTGGCTCGAAGACAACATGGAGCTGCACGATGTGACCCTCGTACAATTCGCAAAGATAATATCCCGCCGATACAATGTGAAGATATTCATCAAAGACAAGAAAATCGGCGATATGAAGATATCTGCCATACTGCGGAACAACGAATCGATCGAGGATGTAGTATCGGCACTGAGACGCATCACCAACCGCAAGATCAGTCAAAAAGGCAGAACCATCAGCATCGACTGACCGCCCGCCTGACGAAGCTAACAAGAAACCAACGATAAAGATTGAATAACGTTCGGAAAATTATAAAGATACTCCTTTTGGTCATGGTTTGCACCGTATTTACGACTGCAAACGCGCAAACCGTGACCAAAAATTTCCATAAAGAAACACTGAAAAAGGTACTGAAAGAGGTCGAGCAACAGACCAGAATGTCGTTTATCTACAACAGCGATTTGCTGAATGAGAAGAAACGCATAACCGCGAATTTCAAACATACAGACATACACACCGTCCTGGACCGTATATTGGACGACGACATTGACTACATTATCGAGAAAAAGCTTATCGTGCTGTACAGGAAAGAAAAGACGGCAGACGCAAAAGTTACCCCCCCCGATAGAAAAAATGCGGACCTACAAGAGAAACACTACCTCAGAGGCATCGTCACGGATGCCGACAAGGAACCGTTGGCCGGAGCGTATGTGTCGTGCAAGAAACTGAACGTACAGACCCATACCGACTCCAAAGGATATTTCATGCTGGAGATACCGCGCGACAACATCATTGAGGTGTCGTACATCGGATTCCACACCAGGGAGATATTCACCGGAAAGAAAAGTTACCTGAGGATAACGCTCGAGGAGAACATCCAAAATCTGGACGAGACCATCGTCATAGCCTACGGCTCGACCACCCGCCAGAGTATCACGGGAGCGGTGGACAAGGTGAGCAACAAACTGGCAGGAAAGGTGCCTTACAACGATGTGACACAAGCCCTGCAAGGCAAGGCTCCGGGCCTGATCATACAGCAGAAAGATTTCAACCCCAACACATCATACACAAACGTCAACATCCGAGGCATCAGCACCATAAACAGCAACATGCCACTCATCGTCATCGACGGTATCGTGTCGCCCGACAACAGCTTGGACAAGATAAACCCAAACGACGTTGACAACGTATCGATACTCAAAGACGCGGGAGCCGCGGCGATATATGGCTCGCGCTCGGCCAACGGCGTCATCCTCATCACCACGAAGAAAGGCCGCAAGAACGAGAGGATGACCGTACGCCTCGACGCCATGACCGGATGGCAGATACCACACATACTGTATCGGCCCATCTCCGGATATCTCAACGCCCAGGCGCGCAACGAGATGCTGAGAAATGTCGGACTGCCGGCCGAATATGTGAGCAACCAGCTCAGCGACCTGTACAACAACCGTCATAAGGACAATTGGTTTCTCGACCGGATATTCCGCACGGCCATGCAGAACAACCACAACATCAGCGTGACGGGCGGTTCTGACAAGACCACGTACATGGTGTCGGCCGGATACATAGGACAGGAGAGCAACTATGTGGGAAACAAGAACTACGGCATGAGGAAATATAACCTCCGGTCGAACGTGACCACCGAGGCCGGTCCACTGAAGCTCCAGGCCCTGATAGTGCTTTCGCAGTTGAACAAGATCAGCACCACGGGCACAAGTCTGGAGCGCGACGCCTCGCGTGTGCCGCCATACTATTACTATCAGATGAAGGCGGACAACCGTTACCTGCTCAACAACATACTGACCGAATTCAACCCTTTGGGTTCGCTCGAGGCCGGCGGCACCAACAAGGACAGGGAGAACGATTTCTCGGCCAACATCACTGCCGAAATAAAAATCACTCCGAAATTATCGCTGAAGGGCGTGTTCGGCACCACCGTCAACTCAAGTCACAACTACATGCGACAACGCCCCGTGCCCTACTACACCAGCCTCTCGCAGTCCACCCCGGCGCGCTACGACAGGGCTACACGCAAGTCGAGCGACACCAACAGCAACTCGTACATGATCAACTCGCAGTTGCTCATGAACTACGACCACACGAAAGGAAACCACCACATAAGCGGCATGCTGGGCATAAGCAACGAGTCGTCCACCCGCAACTCCAACAAGATGACCGTGATGTACTCCAACCCCGATTTCGGCACGTCGCAGGACGACAACGCCTACGTAGTGTTGGGCGACGACGCAAGGCTCTCGCCCGAGGATTTCACACGCACCGGCATATCCTCGATATTCGGACGCGCGGCCTACAACTATGCCGGGAAATACTACGGTGAGATGGATTTCAGATACGACGGTTCGTCCAAATTCGCAAGAAATCACCGTTTCGGCTTCTTCCCGTCGGTCTCCGCAGGCTGGCGCATCACCGAAGAGTCGTTCATGGAGAGTTTCAAAGAGCACGTGGGAACACTCAAACTGAGATGCTCGTACGGCATACTGGGCAATCAGACCATCGGGGCCTACGACCGGTTCACCACCTTCAACCTGTACAATTACATGTATGCGTTCAACAACAGTCCGGTGACCGGCGCAGGCTTCACCCTCGGCTCGGACGATCTGACGTGGGAGAAGACCCACACGGTGAACATGGGTCTGGACGTGGAACTGTTCAAGCACACACTCTCGCTGACCTTCGACTGTTTCTACAAACGCACCAAAGACATCCTCATGCGACCCGTCACACCTTCAATCTTCGGCACCCAGCAGAGCATGCAGAACACGGGCGAGATGTCCAACAGGGGATGGGAACTGGCTCTCAAATACACGCTCACCGCCGGCAAGACTCAGCATATATTCACCGCCAACATCGGCGACACATACAACCGGCTTGAAAAATTCCCCGAGGGCGAGAAGATCAGTCCGATAGAGGAACTGTGGATACTGCGCAAGACAGGTGTACCCGTCAGCTCGTACTACGGCTACCGCACCGACGGATTCTTCCAGAGCGAGGAAGAGATAGCCCGTTCGGCGCTGCCTGTGGGCGTGAGGGTGCAGCCCGGCGACCTGAAATTCGTGGACCGAAACGACGACAACATCATCGATGCCAACGACCGGTTCGTTTTAGGCAACGCCTTCCCCAGATACACCTTCGGTTTCTCATACTCCATGAAATGGAAGAACATAGATTTCAACCTGCTCGTCAACGGTGTGGGAAAACGAGACATGATGGTCAGAGGTGAACTCGTGGAGCCATTCTTCGGCAACTACTCATACACCATGTACAAGCATCAGCAGGACTACTGGCGACCCGACCACACCAACGCCATCTATCCCCGACTGACGGCGCCCGGCTCCGAGTCGAACAGCAACAACTACCGCATGGGATCCGACATCTACATTTTCAACGCTGCATACATCCGCCTCAAGGATATAAGCATAGGCTACACGCTGCCCGAGAGATGGACAATGAAGGTGGGAATAAGGAAAGTGCGCCTGAGCATCAATGCCAAAAACCTGCTCACACTGAGTCACAACTCGTTCCTCGATCCTGAATCCACCGAGTTTGACGGACAGATGATGTACAACGGTGCCAACACCGGATGCAACTACCCCACCCTGAAATACATCGGCATGGGACTGAATGTGGAAATCTAAAACTCACACGACATGATACCAACCTCCTGCATATCGCTTATCCGAATATTCGCACCGGCCATACTGACAGCCTGCGTCTGCCTGACGGCCTGCAACAGCATGGACAACCTTCCTACCGACAGCTACCTCGACAAGGAATACTGGACCACGGAGGCAAGGGCGCAATACGTCCTCAACATGGCCTACAACCAGATGTACAGCGCCCGACAGATGTACTCGGACGAGAAACTCAGCGACAACCTCATACAGGGCCGCACCTTCACCGACGAACGTATCATACGCAACGGCAACTCCGAACCCACCACGTGGCTGTTCGACTATGAGTGGAGAGACCTTTACGCCGGAATAAAGACGTGCAACGTGCTGATAGCCAATGTAGGGCTGATAACCATGCCGAAGGTCCGGATTCAGCACATGATAGCCCAGGCTCGGTTCATCAGGGCGATAATGTATCTGCGGCTGGCCCAGTTTTACGGCGACGTACCCTACTTCACCGTGGAACCCACGATGGAGGAGGCCCGCCACATGAAGCGTACGCCCTACAAGGAGGTCATGGAGCACATACACAAGGAGCTGGACGAGGTGGTGGAGCACCTGCCCTCACGTGAAGAGCTCAGGGAGAGCGAGCGGGGCCAGATCACAAAAGGAGCGGCCATCGCCATGCAGGCCAGGGCATATCTGTACGACTCTGACTGGAAAAACGTGGAGAGATACTGCCGCATGCTCATGGACATGCAGGACGTGTACGGACACTACGGACTGTTCGGCAGTTACAGCGGACTGTTTCTCTCGGACAATGAATACAACGAGGAGGTGATACTCGACTACGCGTATGCTCCCAAATTCCGCACGTGGGGCGAGATGTTCGAGATGGCACCCATATCGGTGGGAGCAAATGTCAACGACTGCGCTCCGACGGAAAACCTCGTGGAAGACTATCTCATGACTGACGGACGCCTGCCCGCCGACTCTCCCTTGTACGACGAGAGCCACCCCTACGCCAACCGCGACCCACGCCTCACCCACACCGTGATTTACGACGGGTATGACTGGAGCGGCAACATCAACGACGGCACCGTGGGCAAGATAATATACACCAACCCTTATGCGGCCGACAAGACGGACTCTTACTCGGGTTACAACAACAACCAGACACAGACGGGCTACTACGTGCGCAAATACTACGACCCGAAGCACGAGGACCACCTCTATTCGTCGATCAACATCATCATGATAAGATATGCCGACGTGCTGCTCATGTACGCCGAGGCGATGAACGAGCAGGGCAAGATGAGCCAAGAGGTGTGGGACCGCACCGTGAGGGCCATCCGAGAGCGCGCAGGTTTCACCCTTGTGAGCGCTTTGGACTATCCCGCGATACACGACAAGCTGACGATGAGATCGACGCTCAGACGCGAACGACGCAGCGAACTGGCGCTCGAAGGTCTGCGATGGATGGACATCAAGCGATGGAAAGCGGGACCGGAGTATCTCAACGAACGTATGCGAGGCGCCAAATTCGAGAACAAATACACGCGATACATCCAACTGGACGTATACCAGTTTGACGAGAACAAAGATTATCTCTGGTCCGTGCCACAGTCGCAGATAGATATCAACAAGAACCTGTTGCCCAACAATCCGGGGTATTGATGACGCCCTGAGCAAAGACGATGTGGCCGCGTACTTACAAAAAAAAAGGACCTTTTCGCATATGGCGGAAGGGTCCCTTTTTTTTTGTAAGCATATTTAACCCAAATCGGTCATTTCCTGTAATTCATCTTCACCAATACGGGGTAATGGTCGGAGATGGTGCGGCGCTGATGTTTCTTGAATCTGATTTCTTTGGGAGCGTCATGTCCCTTCTGCTCGTCGGCGTTTTCGACGGCTGTCCAATAGGTATCGGTGAGGACGCCGTAGCGCTGCACGTCGAAATTGGGCGATACGAATACGTGGTCGATGCGGCTGGCGGTCTTCAGGTCCGAGTTGAACGAGTTGAACGTACCGTTCTCGGCAAAGCGGAACTTGCAGCACTCATACGAGTCCTTGAGCACACCCGAGGTGGTGAAGATGGTGTAGATCTCATCGGTCTGGTCGACGTTGAAATCGCCCGTGAGCACCACAGGCGCCCCTTTGGCTATCTCCTTGATCTTGGCAACCACCAGCTTGGCACCCTCGCGGCGGGCCGTAGTGCCCACGTGGTCCATGTGGAGATTGAAATAATAGAATTTCAGTTTGGTGCCCTTAAGCTTGAACTCGCCCCATGAGCAGATGCGCACACAGGCGGCGTCCCATCCCAGTTTGGGTACATCGGGCGTCTCGTTGAGCCAGAAATTGCCCGAGCGTAGCAGTTGCAGACGCTCTTTCTTGTAGAAGATGGCGGCATACTCGCCGGCCGTCTTGCCGTCGTCGCGTCCCACGCCTACATATCCGTAGCCGTCGAGACCGTTGAGAAGGTCGTGCAACTGATGGTCGAGCACCTCCTGAGTGCCGAATATGTCGGGATTCTCAAAGTTCATCTGGTCGCAGAGCACCTTGCATCTGACGGACCAGACATTGCCATTGCTGTCGTCCTCGCTGTTGTGGTTGCGTATGTTGTACGAACCTACGAACAGGGCCTGGGCCTGAGCTGCAACGGCCAACAGCAGCGCGAGCATTAGAAAAGAATAACGTTTCATGATTTGATTTGATTATTTTTTGCGTTTAACAATGACGTTGGAGAAAGAGTAAGGTGCATCCTCGGGCTGTGTGCCGCGGTCGTAGGCGGGCTTGTCGGTCATGTCGAAGGATATCTGCGCTCCGTTCATGAGCTCGTCGTGAGTGAGATAATTGCGGGTGATGGTGCTGCCGTTGAGCGTGAGCTGTCGGATGTAGCGGTTGTCATCGCTGTTGCCGGGAGCAGAGATGCTGACCGTCCTGCCGTTCTCGAGGTGCAGCTTGACGTTCTTGAAATACGGTGTGCCCACCACATATTGGCCCGAGCCTGGGCATACCGGATAGAAGCCCATGGCGGAGAAGATGTACCACGAAGAGGTCTGTCCGTTGTCCTCATCGCCGCAGTATCCGTCGGGAGCGGGCGTGTAGAGACGGTTCATGGCCTCGCGCAGCCAGTACTGAGCCTTCCAGGGCTGTCCGGCGTAGTTGTAAAGATAGATCATGTGCTGTATGGGCTGGTTGCCGTGGGCATACTGTCCCATATTCATGACCTGCATCTCGCGCATCTCGTGTATGATGCGTCGGCTGCTCACGTCGGGCTTGATGACGAATACGGAGTCCATCATGGCGTTGAAACCCTTCTGTCCGCCCATGAGATTGATGAGTCCTTGCGGGTCGTGGAACACGCACCAGCTCCAGTGCCAGCTGTCGCCCTCGGTGAAGGCGCGGCTCCAGGCGGTGGGATCGAACGGTGTGTCGAAGGTGCCGTCAGCCTTGCGTCCGCGCATGAGGTTGCTCTCCTTGTCGAACACGTTCTTGTAGTTCATGGCATTGTTGAGATACTGACGAAGCTCCTTCTCGGGTTTGCCGAGCGCCTTGCCCAACTGATAGATGCACCAGTCATCGTAAGCATACTCGAGAGTGCGGGCAACGCTCTGCGACACATTGTCGGAGGACACATATCCTATTTTGTTGTATTCCTCAAAACCGAGACGTCCGGACGACGACACTTTGGGGTGAACGGCATTGGCATCGTGCTTGAGGGCTTGCCAGAGAGTCTCGATGTCGTAACCGCGTACGCCCTTGAGATAGGCATCGGCCACGACGGATGCCGAGTTGTTGCCCACCATGCATCCGCGATGGCCCGGGCTGGACCATTCGGGCAGGAATCCGCTCTCCTTGTAACAATTGACGAGACCTTCCTGCATCTTGGCGTTCATCGAGGGATAGAGCACATTGAGCAAGGGGAAAAGGCTGCGGAAGGTATCCCAGAAACCGGTGCCGGTGAAGAGATATCCGGGGAGCACCTCGCCCGTGTGGGGGCTGTAATGCACCGTGTTGCCAGCGGCATCGATCTCATACATGGCGTGGGGGAAAAGCACCGAGCGATACAGGCACGAATAGAATGTGCGCAGATGGTCGATATCATCGTCCTCCACCTCTACACGTCCGAGCACCTCGTTCCAGCGGGCTCGGCCGCGCGACTTGATCTCATCAAAACCGGCCGAACCTATCTCGTTGAGGTTGAGCAGTGCCTGTGCGGGACTGATGAACGACGAGGCTACCTTCACATTCACCTGCTCGCCGCGACGGGTCTTGAATCCGACGATGGCTCCGGAGTGGTTGCTCTCCTGCTTGAGACTGCCTTCCACCACCTTGCCGTCGGCCACGGCCGAGGTATAAGTGAAGGGGCGGTCGAACTGCAGGACGAAATAGTTCTTGAAATTGTCGGGCACACCGCCGCTGTTGCGTGTGGTGTAACCGATGATCATGTTCTTCCCGGGAATAATCTCGGCATACGACCCCTTGTCGAAAGCATCGAGCACGACGTATGCCTTGTCGGTCTCGGGGAAGGTGAAGCGCATGGCTGCGGCGCGCTCGGTGGGCGCCATCTCGGCCACTACATCATGGTCGGCCAGATAGACACGATAATAATAAGGTGTGGCAATCTCGGCCTTGTGAGAGAACCACGAGGCGCGCTCGTCCTGATCGAACACGGGACGGCCCGTGACGGGCATGATGGAGAACTGGCCGAAATCGTTGATCCACGGGCTGGGCTGGTGGGTCTGCTTGAAACCGCGGATCTTGTCGGCGGTGTAGACGTAAGTCCATCCGTCGCCCATCTTACCGGTCTCGGGCGTCCAGAAATTCATACCCCATGGCAGGGCTGTGGCAGGATAGGTGTTGCCGGTAGACAGCTCAAACTTGGACAATGTGCCCACAAGTGTGCTGACATAGTCGACTACGTCTTTAGTCTTGGCATGCAGCGTTGCGCAAAGGCACAAAGCCACACAGATAATCGATTTTTTCATTTATTGAATATGATTGGTTTTTTAGTTTATGGATTTATATGCAAATATAGTGAAAGGTGAGCGCAAATACAAATGAAAAACGTAGTTTTTTG